>JAFGPQ010000041.1 GCA_016936115.1 Spirochaetales bacterium
ATGCCGGATATGCTCTCCTGCACCGCCGCGTTCAGGGCGGAATACTGGCGCCGGGCTTTCTTGATGCGGGGATTGATGGCCCGGGATCCCAGCCAGGCGGTCAGACCCACAAATGGTACGGGCAGGGAGGCGAAGAGGGCCAGGCGTACGTTCAGTCGAAAGAGCACCACCGTGGTAAGGACAATGTAGAAAAAGCCGAAACTCAGGCGGATTGTTCCCTGGGCCATCAGATCCCGAATCGCTTCGATATCCGCTGTCATGCGGGCCATCAGCTCCCCGGTGCGGTTTTTATGAAAGAAATCAAAGCTCAGGCTCTGCAGATGATCGTAGAGGGCCTGCTTCAGGTCCTTGATAACCTTCTGCCCGAAGCCTTCAAGGGCGATATTCCTTAGAAAGATACTGACCGAGCGGATAATGACAGCGCCGAGCATGATCAGAATGAACAGTATCAGCTGACGCCATGCTTCGGAGGTTTTATCCGGAGCGAGCATCTCCTCGGTGAAGAGGGTGTCCACAATGCGTTTGGCAACGGCCGGGGGCACCAGGGCTGCGGCGACTCCCGTCAGGGCCAGGAGGATTCCCAGAAACATGCGGGGATAGTGGGGACAGGCAAAGGCGTAGAGCTTTCTTATGGACATGGCAAACCTCTTGTTCCTTATTGTATCGGTGAAAAGGGGAGGGTTTTAACAGTGAACACTCTCTTTTATGTAAAAAAGTTTATCCGGGAGTGAATAGGACGGGGCGTTCTGATCATGAGCAGGGTGCCCGTATGTTCCAGGGCCACCCGTTCCGAATAGGAGGGTTTCCCCTTGCGGAAGAGCCAGGGCTCCACCAGACCCATGGTCACCACATCGAATTCCCGGGACTGGAGAATGGTGGTTTTCACAGGCTTGTCGCTGTCCGAGGCGATCCCGTCCAGTTTGATATTATTTCTTCGGATGACTTCATTCATGAGGTAGTCGATATGGCTGAGTTTCACCGGGGAGCGTTTGAAGTAGAGAATGGTGATGCGGCCGCCCTGTTCCCTGTCCAGCAGGGACTCGGCTGTTTTCAGGGCCAGCACATCAATCTCTCTGACACCGCAGAGGGGCACCAGAATCTGCCGGGGGCATTCGGGGGGAAGCTGTTCCAGCCCCTTGCCGATGATAACGGAACAGGAGGCTTTTCTCAGAAGCGGATCCAGAACCCGGCCCCTTTTCGCTCCCTTCAGCTTATTCCCGTGCCATCCCACGACCAGATTCCGGGCCTTGAGCTTTTTCGCCTTTCGAATGATGCTCCGGGCGGGATCCCGATCCGTTTCAATGAGTGTCTTCAGGGTGAAGTCCCTATTCAGGCCGCTGCCCGCTTCTTCCAGCAGAGCTGCCGCTTTCTCCCTCTCCCCCTCGTCGGAAAGCAGGTGAACCAGGGTTATGTTCCTGTTCCCGTGGTACAGCCGGTTTACCAGATCAATCAGATGCGAACTGTTTTCCGGATTTGCCAGAGGAAGCAGGATGTCTGTCTTTTCTCTCCCATCCATCAGGGAACAGCATAACCCCACCCCCCGCTTCTGTCAATTCCCCGATGGATAAACCTAGGAGCGGGTCAGTTCTTCTATCTCTGTCTTGTAGAGCTTGTAGATGGTGGGCCTCAATAACTCCATCTTGGAGGAGAGTTCCCGGCCCACTTCAAAGCTCTCGTGAAGGATGGTGAACTTGTAGATCCTCTCGAAGGGGGCGAAGTTATTCTTTGCCGATATCAGGGCGGCGATCTCTCCGTTCATCAGCTCCTGTATCTCCGGCACGTCGCCCACATGGGAGGTATCCCCGTAGGTGATGTTGTTCTTCTTGGCGTACTCCTCAACCAGCTCGAAGTTGGGCACGATCAGGGCGGAAAGGTATTTGCTGTCCTGTCCCAGTACCACGGCGGCGTCGATGTAGGGGGATTCGCAGATCTTCTGCTCGAGCGGCACGGGTTCGATGTTTTCCCCGCCCAGAAGAACGATGGTATCCTTGGCCCGGCCCACGATGGCGATATTGTCCCTCCTGTCCAGAACGACGATGTCCCCCGTATCCAGCCAGCCGTTGCGGATGACCTTGGCGGTCAGATCGGGCTTGCCGTAGTATCCGGTCATGACCTGGGCGCTCTTAACCATGAGCACACCCCGTTCCCCCGGCTTCAGGGGCTTGTCCCCGTCTTCCACGTCCACCACCTTGATCTCCACCGCGGGAAGGGGAACACCCACTCCCCCCGAAACGGGGTTATGGGCTTCCCTGGCAGAGATGATGGGGCCCGATTCGGTCAGACCGTACCCTTCCATCAGGCTGATTCCCGCCGCGGCGAAGAACTGATCCACCCGGGGCTGCAGGGCGCCGCCGCCGGAAATCCCCGTGAACCAGTTGGGGAACATGGATTCCTTCACCTTGTTGAAGAGCAGGATATTGCCCAGAGCACGGATTGGCGTGAGCAGAGCATAGGGCAGGGCGTAAACAATCTGATTCACCAGGGGGAAGGGGCGGCGGTACTGAAAATTCCGGCCGGTGATCTTTCTCTTGAGCCATTCGTGACGCCCCGCATTGGCCAGGAAGAAGTTCAAGAGCTTCTCTGCGGAAGTCCCCTTGGCTTTGACATTGCGCATGATACCGTTGTACAGGGCTTCCCATACCCGGGGAACGGCGGTCATCATGGAAGGCTTTACCTTCCCGAAATCCTGGATAAGAACCTGACCGATAGGTTTGGAGTAGGCCACGGTATTTTTATTCAGAAATACGATATAATTGATGGCCCGCTCGAAGGAGTGCCAGATGGGAAGTATCGTCATCCACACTTCATCCTCGGTGATATGGATGTTCTTATGGATGCCCTCGGCCTGGAGCACATAGGATTCGTTGGTGAGCATAACCCCCTTGGGGTCGCCGGTGGTTCCCGATGTGAAGATAATCGTGGCCAGATCGCTTGAGGAACCCTTCGCGGCCTCTTCCTCGATAAAACCGGGATTTTCCTCCTGAAAGGCCTTTCCCGCAGTTACAATCTCTTCGTAGGTCTTGATCTCAAAGTCTTTTCCCTTCTTACGGGTCTCCGCCGGATCGGCGGGAGAATCGATGAGGATGATCTTTCTGAGCTTGGGGAGCTCTTTTTTCACGGCCAGGAGCTTCTCCAGCTGTAGCTCGTTCTCCAGTATGGCGAACTCGCACTCCGGTATGCCCAGGATCTGGGCCATGGGGCCCCCCATGATGTCGCAGCCCCTGGGTACATCGTAACTTCCCAGAGCGAGGAGGGCGAAGTCGCAGACCGCCCACTCGGGACGGTTGTCGCAGATAAAGCCTACCGGATCCCCCCGCTTCACGCCCAGGGTATGGAATCCCGCCGCGGCAATCTTCACTTTTTCGAGCAGTTCCCCGTAACTGGTCGGATGAAATTCTCCGGCGCTGTCCTTGCTCAGCTGAGCCGTTTTTTCGGGTATCTCATTAACTGTTTTTATAAACCGCTGTATGACCGTATCCATTCGCTTAACTCCTTATCCTTCACACAAAAACCGCAATGTAAAACTAATTAAAACACGGCATAGAAGGAATTGTCAACAAAATCCCCCCCTTCCCGCTTGACCGAAGATGACTGGTTTTCTACTCTGTTAAGCATGAGCGAGAATTTTGTTATCACCCTGGAAAGGCGGAAAGAGGATTTCATGTACCTGGTTACCTGGTCCCCCTATTTTCGTCTGGAAAAGTACCTGATACGCAACCGCATCCCCGCGGAGAGCGGCATCTTTCAGATATATCACAAGGAATCCCACAATATCGTGCTGATCCATACGGATCTGGCCTATTACGGCGGACTCCGGGGCACTCTGGCGGAACTCATAGATCCCCAGTCCCCCCGGGATTATCCCCACAGGAAAATCCTGCTCCATGAGGAGTGCTACGCCCGGTTCTCCCTGTGTCCCCATATGTCCTATCTGCAGGATGTGAAGCGCTACCTGAATCACTCAGAGGCCAATTCCAAAGAGGAAGGGGAAATCTTTGTCAAAGAGATTGATACGAAGGGTGTGGTGCGCGCCGAAGAGGAAAATCTGAAGAAAGAGGATCCGGGACTGGTCTCCTTCTTCGTGGCCAATGACGTAAACCGTTACAGCTAGGGAAGCAGTTTCGCCAGATCCCTGTCCGAGTCGGAGAGGGGCAGGGCCAGAAGTTCTTCCTTTGTCGCCCAGCGGCTGACGGTATGTTCGTGAAAGACCCACTCCTCACTCAGGGGGGTCACGTAGAAACCGTGGAGCAGATAGTCCTGTCCGTTGTTGCCGAACCGGATCTGTCCCAGCTTCTCTCCCAGGCGCACATCCACTTCCAGCTCTTCCCGCCACTCCCGGTGCATGGCCTCTTCCAGGGACTCCTCCCCGTCCACCTTGCCCCCGGGGAATTCCCAGGTTTCCCCCATGGAGCCGCCGGGCTTTCTTTTCATGATGAGATAGGTATCGCCCTTGACGGCTATGCCGGCTACGGAATTCCGTACCTTCACTAGAGAATAATAGCCGTGGGAATGATAGCGTGGAGTATGCCGATAACCATGATCGCCAGTCCCAGGGGGGTGGCGATGGAATCGGTCAGGTCGTTGATGACTTTGACCATGGCCGGCGGTTCCTCCGTCTTCTCTCCCAGGGCCGATGCGGCGATGGCCAGACCTCCCGCGATCGCTCCCAGAGCGGGGAGAAGATCGCCCAGAAAA
>JAFGPQ010000333.1 GCA_016936115.1 Spirochaetales bacterium
AGGGGAGGCCCCCGGTGCATGAGCATGCCCCTGCGGCGTTCAGACATCTGAAGCCCCCTGTCCCCTATGGAAAAGCCCGGAGGAAAGTGTTACACTAACCCCATGAATCCCTTTCAGTTACAGACAAATAAAAAACTCATATTCGGTGCGGGGGAGCGCAGGAAGCTCGTTCCCCTGATAGACAGTTATCCCCCCGGGGGAGTCGCCCTTTTCACGGGTAAGAGCATCGCCCTCTCCGAAGAGGGGAAAGATCTTATCGAAACGGTAAAGAAGGCCCGTCCCGCGGTTCACATCACCCTTTCCGGGGAGCCCTCTCCCGCCATGGTTGACGAGGCGGTCGAACAGTGCCGGAAAGAGAAGATCGTACTGGTCATAGCCATGGGCGGGGGCAGCGTTATCGACGCGGGCAAAGCGGCGGCGGCCATGCTCTGCGAAACGGGCAGCGTGAAGGATTACCTGGAAGGGGTGGGGACGAAGGAACCCTCGGGGAAGACTCTCCCCCTCATCGCCATGCCCACCACGAGCGGTACGGGAAGCGAAGCCACGAAGAATGCGGTCATCTCGGACAGGGGCGAGGGCTACAAAAAGTCCCTGCGCCATGACAACTATGTCCCCGAAGTGGCCCTTGTCGATCCGGAACTGACCCTCTCCTGTCCCCGGGCCGTAACGGTCGCCTGCGGGCTGGACAGTTTCAGCCAGCTGCTGGAGTCCTATTTTTCCACCAAGTCCTCGGTTCTGACGGACACCCTCGCCTTCGAGGGGATGGGGCGGCTGGTGAAATCCTTTCTGCCGGTCTGTGAGGACGGGGGAAGCGATGTGGACGGCCGGAGCGATCTGGCCTACGCCTCCTATCTTTCCGGGGTGACCCTGGCCAACGCGGGGCTGGGCACGGTCCACGGCATCGCCGGCCCCCTGGGGGGGCTTTACGACATTCCCCACGGTGTCGCCTGCGGTCTGCTTCTCAAGCCGGTCATGGAGATGACCCTGAAGAAGATCGCCGTGAAATGGCAGACCGAGCGCTGGGAGGGAAAGGTCACCCGGGTGGCCACCCTTCTCGCGGGAAGGCCGGTGCAGACATATCAGCGAGCGGTAGAGTCCATTCTGGGATCCCTGGAAAAATGGCTGGCCCAGCTGGAGATCAAACCTCTTGGGTTCTACGGGATTGAGGAGAAGGACCTGGGGAAAATCATCCTACGCTCGGATAACAAGAACAACCCCTATCACCTGACGGCGGAGGAGATGGAGACGGTCCTCCTGTCGGTTCTTTAGGTTGACAAATCCCCATTAATAATTACACTTGTTCCTGTCTATTCAGGGGAGAACAGCTCCTGTTGCCGTTCCGGCTCAGGGGCTCAGGGAGTAAATTATGAATATCACAGAATTAATGACCGAACTGGTGTTTCAGATCGGAGTCATTCTTTTTGCCGCCAAACTGGGCGGAATGGCAATGAAGAAGCTCAAGATGCCCTCCGTTCTGGGGGAGCTTCTCGTGGGGATCATCATCGGACCCTATCTTCTGGGCGGACTGGCTATTCCCGGTTTTCCCCACGGCCTTTTCCCCACGGCGGAGGGGTTCTCCGTAACGCCGGAGCTTTACGGTTTCGCCACGATCGCTTCGATTATTCTTCTGTTCCTTTCCGGTCTCGAGACCGATCTTTCCCTCTTTCTGAGTTACTCCGTCAAGGGAGCCATTATAGGTATAGGGGGCATCATCGGCGCCATGCTCAGCGGCATGGCCGTGGGATCCCTCATGCTTCACACCCCCCTGGTCACTCCGGTGAACCTCTTTCTGGGAATCCTTTCCGTGGCTACCAGCGTGGGCATCACGGCCCGCATCCTGTCGGAGCAGCACAAGATGGGTTCCCCCGAGGGTGTTACCATTCTGGCGGCTGCCGTTATCGACGATGTGCTGGGCATCATCATGCTGGCCATTGTTCTGGGTATGATCTCCGTCATGGGGCACGGGGGCGGCCATATCAACTGGGGCCATATCGGTCTTATCGCCCTTAAAGCGGTGGCCGTCTGGCTCGGTTTCACCGTACTGGGTCTTTTCTTTGCCCGCCGCATCAGCAACTTTCTGAAATTCTTCAAGAGCGAGTCTTCCATCGCCCTCATGGCCATGGGGCTCTCCTTCATCCTGGCCGGCATATTTGAAGAAGCGGGTCTGGCCATGATCATCGGCGCCTACGTTACCGGTCTGAGCCTCTCCCGTACGGACATCAGCTTCGTGATTCAGGAGAAGCTGGAAGTGATACATGACTTTTTCGTGCCCATCTTCTTCTGCGTCATGGGCATGATGGTTGACGTGGAGGTCTTCACAAATCCCCACGTGATCATCTTCGGTCTCATCTATTCGGTCATAGCGGTCATCGCCAAGATCATCGGCTGCGGCGGTCCGGCCCTGTTCCTGAATTTCAACCGCCTCGGCGCCATGCGCATCGGTATGGGCATGGTTCCCCGGGGCGAAGTGGCCCTGATCATTGCCGGCATCGGTATCGCCCAGGGGATACTCACCACGGACCTGTTCGGCGTGGGCGTCATGATGACACTTCTCACCACTGTGGTCCCGCCCCCCATCCTCACGGCCCTTTTGAAAAAGGAAAAGAAGGGTACCCGCCGGGAAGAGAAGGGAGACGACCGGGTGGAGACGGACTTCAACTTCCCCTCAAGCGAGATCATGGCCTTCGCCACCACTCAGATTCTCGAGGAATTCGAACATCAGGGCTATTTCGTCCATGCCTGGGACGTGGGGTACCCCGCCTACCAGATAAGAAAGGACGACGTTTTCATTACCCTGAATGTCTACGAGGACCGGCTGAGTTTCGTCTCCCTGGCCCAGGATGTGCGCTTTCTGAAAACCCTGATATACGAGAAACTGCTGGAGATGCAGGAGACCGTGAATAAGCTGCGCCAGATGGCCAAGCCCGAGGATCTGGGACGGGAGCTTATCTCCGAGAAGATCAGTTCCCCCGGACGGAAGGAGGACAACTTCTTCCGGGACATCCATCCGGGCTGCATCAAGATGGATCTGGCCGGTAACGACAAGGACGCCATTATCAATGAGCTGGTGGATCTGGCCCTTAATTCGGGACTGATTGCCTCCGATGACCGGGATCAGGTCCTCCAGGCCGTCTTAAACCGAGAGGCTTCCATGAGCACGGGCATGCAGAACGGCATCGCTTTGCCCCACGGCAAGACCGATGTTGTACCCCGGCTTATCCCCGTGGTGGGGATTCACCGGGAGGGGGTGGATTTCGATTCCCTGGACGGGGAGCCCAGCCGGCTCTTCTTCATGATCCTCTCTTCGCCGGATACGTCGGGGCCCCACGTGCGCTTCCTGGCGGCCATAAGCGGGATTCTTTCCAAACCGGATGTGGTGGAGAGGATTCTGGACTGCCGTAAGGCTGATGAGCTCAAGGAGCTTCTCATCGCCGAAGCGGTATCCTGACGCTCTTCTGTAGGACAGTTCCTACAGAAGAGCGGGGTGTAATCCTACTTACAGAATAATAAACTCAAGCGATGATATTGATGTTCCATTATCCATGTCTCACGGAATCCTGATCATCATGTTCTCGGGCGCTTAAGCGGATTCGGCCGTTCATCTCTCTCCGATGGCAGGGACTGGGACTCTGTAAAAAACACTCGGAGAAAAATTATGAAACTTAGGGTAAAATTCTTTCTTTTGATATTGGGAATTCTGGGTGCATTCGCCGCTGCGGGAACCACCTATCTCCTGTTTCTGATCCCTGTGGAGAAGATGAAAAGAGAGAGCGGTTACTTCGAAGCGGTGAGAAGGGCGACCGCGAACTTGCGGGACGAGGTCAATCAGTTTTATTCCCATCCCTTCGAAGCACAGAGGGAAGAGTACAGGGCCGCATGCGAGCTGTACGACGATGCTTTTGATCTACTTTCGGGAATGACATATCTCCCCTCGCGGGCCGGGGACTTCCGGAATGCCCTGGATACGGTTTCCTCTTTAAGGGAGTTAGGCAGGGACAACCGCTCTCTCCTGGAGCAGTCACTGGCAGATCTGGCCGGATACGACGGCAAAGTGAGCATTCAAGTGTCGGCGGATTCGGTCTTCGATATGTATAAGAAAACTTTCATTGTCGCCCAGGACGGCAACGCCTCCGGTGCGAATAGCGAAATAGTTCGTTTCTCGACCAGCCTGAAGAATCTGAATCTGATCCTGGAAACATCGATCATGACAATAGACGAGCAGGCCGGCCTGGTATCATCCCTTGTCCTGGCTGCAGAGAAGAGAAGTTATGCCATCGCGGCAGTCATTATCGCTGGGATTGTCCTCGCGGCGCTTGCCGTTTCTTCCCTGCTGACCCGGAGCATCGTATCCGCCATAGGGAGGCTATCCGTTGAAATCGAACGCATGGGCAGAGGGGATCTGACCTGCCGGTTCGATCTGAATAAGAAGGACGAAATAGGGATTCTCGCCAGTGATCTGGATACCATGCTGGGCGCTTTGAATGATTCGCTCTGCTCGATCAAGGTCGCCTCGCAAAGGAATATCCGTCTTAAGAATGAACTGATTATCGCCGTGTCGGATGCCACGTCCTCTTCGGTGGAGATTGAGGCCAATTCCGCCTCTATCCTGAATAGGATGGAAAGAATAGATGGGATGATCGAAGACTCGGCGAGGGAGATCAGCAGCATAGCCGTAGCAATCACCCAGTTCGACGGACGGCTCAGAGAGCAGAACAGCCATATCGAAGGATCCCTATCGGCGGTCAGCCGCATGGGGGGAGCCATAGAGGGGATTACCCGTATCCTGTTGAAGAACAGCGAATCCGCGGCAGAACTTGTGGAGGAAGCGGAGAAGGGGAGAATCATTTTTCATATCGTTTTCGATAAGGTAAGCGAAATCGCAAATAGTATCTCCGATATTCAAAGAATGGCCCATATCATCGCCGATGTGGCCAGCAAAACAAATCTGCTTGCCATGAATGCTGCCATCGAAGCCGCTCATGCCGGCGAGTACGGAAGGGGATTCGCCGTTGTGGCCGATGAAATCAGCAAACTGGCGTCGGCCAGCGCCGGCAGTTCAAAGGAAATCGCCGCCTCCATTAAGAACATCATCGCTAAAATCACGGAAGCCGATGAGACAAGAGAAGAGACAACCCGTTCCTTTGACTCTCTGAGCGCCCGTATTCATGGTGTCTCAGAATCAGTAGAGGGGATACGCGGCAATGTGAGCGAGATACGTAGCAGCAGCCGACAGGTTCTTGAATATATGGAAGACTTGCGCGGCAGCTCCGAAGCGATTACGGGGGAATCGGGCAGGATCGAAAGCCTCGCACGGGATTTCGGAAAGACAATGGACGCTATACAGAGAGGGTCCGGAGAAGTGGTATCAAATATCGGGGAGATCACAATCGGACTGAATGAGATAACCCGGAGTACAGGCAGGGTTCAGAATACAGCCGATGACATAGACAGCGTGGTATCCTTGATGGAAGATGCGGTCGATCAATTCTCCCTGCGCGAAGGGGCAAAAAAAATCACTCCGAAGAGTGATTAGTATGGAGGTTAGGGGAGTTGAACCCCTGACCTCTTGAATGCCATTCAAGCGCTCTAGCCAACTGAGCTAAACCCCCATGGGTGCCGAAGCGAGTATGAATATAACCGAAAGGAAAAAAAGGGTCAACCCCTGATCTGTAATTTTTTTCAACAATACACCTCCCCCCGAAAAGGGAGGGTATATCATCAGTAGGCGCTGTGGAAAAGGGAGGTGATTTCCAGTTTCCTTTCCCACTCTTCCCGGGTGTAGTCTCCCCTCAGAGGCGTCAGAATCCGTTCTTCTCCGGCGCCGATATGAAAGAAGTTGTCCGAGAGAACGCAGTCCCCTTCGGCCATATCCAGGCGGACGAAGAGGGCCGGTCTGGCAGCCTTGACCCGAATCTCTATTCCCTTCTTCCCGTCGGCAACGCTGACCGTAAGGCCGGGCTCCACCAGATTCATATGCTTGTAGGGGGCGAAGGCGTGGGAGGCCCGGTATGTCCGGCCCCCCTCTTCAGCGAAGATCACGAAGAGAAAGCGGTCCGACTCTCTACCGTTCTTCAGCTCCTCGGAGAAATCCATTGTGATGAAGGACCGGCTCGAGAAGGGGCCTATCACGCAGTTTTCGCTGCCCGACAGGATCTCCTTGCCGGAGAAATCGCAAAGTGTCCACTCAAGCTTGCCCCTCCTTTCGCTGTGATCCTCGTTGGAGAGCCACAGGGAGACACCGGTCCCCTTGCCTTCGCAGGAGACGAGCAGATTCTCGAAGGCCCGTTTCGCTTCGTAGTGCAGGGCCTTCCAGCGGCCGAAGTAGTCGATGCTGGCCCAGGAAGCCACGGGCCAGTTGTCGTTGAGCTGCCAGTAGACCGCTCCCATGCACCGTCCCCGGTTGCGGCGCCAGTGGCGGATCCCCGTGGTCAGGGCGTCCGCCTGGCTCAGCTGGGACAGATAGACCGTTCCCTTCAGATCCGCCGGGGCTTTAAAGTACTGGGACATGTAGTAGAAGATCTTGCTGTTTCCCCCGGGACAGCGCTGGTGATCGTCCATGATGCGGGAGAAGGGATTCCGGTCATCCGGCTCGGTAAAGCTCTCGATGGTCTTCATATCCGGGTAGGATTCGAAGCCGAACTCGGACATGTACCGGAAGTAGTGCTTCTCGTACTCGCTGAAGGGTTTGAGCCCGTGCCAGACTTCCCAGAAGTGGCAGTCCCCCTGCTCGGGAGCGTTGGGCTTCTCGTAGCTTCCCCCCGAGGAGGGAGAAGAGGGCCAGTAGAAGAGTTCCGGGCACACCTCTTCGGCGATGGCGGGAAAGACGAATTCGTACTGTTTCAGATACTCCATCCTCTCAACGTTGGTGGAGGGGAACCAGCTCATGATCCCGTCTTCCATCTCGTTGTTCCCGCAGATGAGCCCCACCGAGGCGTGGTGGCGGATCCTCTTTAAGTTCGCCCGCACCTCTTCGGAGACGTTATCAAGGAAGTCCCTGTTGCTCACGTCATAGATGGCGCAGGCGAACATCATGTCCTGCCAGTTCACCAGGCCGTAGATGTCGCAGAGATCGAAGAAATCCTCCGAGGGATAAACGCCGCCCCCCCAGACGCGGATGGAGTTGAAGTTGGCCGCCGCCGCGTCCTGGAT
>JAFGPQ010000334.1 GCA_016936115.1 Spirochaetales bacterium
CCCGGAGTGTACGGTCAGGGTCAGGGCGGGGGTGAACTTCTCCGCCTCCCCCTTCCAGTTCATGAGGGTAGTGACCGGCGCCAGAAGCAGCACCCGGCCCAGTTCGCCCCGCTCCTTGAGGCTCTGGAGAAAGCACAGGGCCTGCACGGTCTTGCCAAGCCCCATATCATCGGCCAGACAGCCCCCCAGTTCATAGCGGCGCAGAAAGTGGAGCCAGTCGTAGCCCCCCTTCTGGTAGGGGCGCAGCTCCCCCCGGAACCCTGCGGGAAGGGGGGTGTTTTCGAGCCCGGCGAACTCCTTGAGCCGGTCCGCCCGGGCCTTCGCCTTCTTCAGCACAGCGTCTTCGGTCAGACCGAAATTCTCCTCCAGACGGTCAAGGGCTTCATAATCCAGAGGGGAGATGAGCACCCGGTCCCGGTTGAGCTCCCCCCGTTCCAGAACGGCCCGTAGTTTCTCCCGCTCCTCCGGAGAAATAATAATCAGATCCGTGCCGGCCCGGAGCATGCCCCCCTGCAGAAACTCCTCCAGCTCCGCCTGGCCGATTTTCTCATCTCCGTAGCTGACGGACAGGGCGAGCCACTCCCGGAATCCGGTTCCCCGGAACTGCCAGTTCCCGCCCCCCCGGCGGGAGACCCGGCCCCTCTGCTTCTCCAGACGCAGCTCTATCCCCTGATCCAGAAGAAAATCGGCCTGTTCCATGAGAAACTGAGTCAGGGTTCTCTCCACGGTGAACTCGTAACTGCTCCGCAACCGGCTCAGGGGAGAGGCGTATCCGGGGGGACCGTAGAGGGTCAGGAACCAGTTTTCCAGCCAGTGGTAGACATCGGCCTCCCTCTCGAAATCCCGGGAGAAGAGAACCAGGGTGGACTCGTCCTCCTCGTCCCGGCAGCGGATGGGCCTATCGGGACGGGATTTGAAATGGTACCGGTCATGGGAAAAGGTTCCCCGGCTCCCGTAATCGAAGGAGAGCCGGAAGGCGCAGCCCTGCTCACCCGCATCGTAACCGGTCAGGACAGCCCCGGGAATAATGGAGAGCCGCCGGATCTGCCGGGGGGCGAACAGCCAGAACAGGGTCGCATCGAAGAGGGGGGCGAAGCGGGCTTCCGCCCGGCGGATCTCTTCCAGGGTCAGGGGACTTTCCCGCCGTTCCAGGAGAAATTCGAAGAGTTCCCCCTTCTCCCTGACCGGGTATGTGTAGATAGTCCGCTCCGCCCCTTTCGCCAGAAAAAGGGTTTCCCCGTTCAGGTGAAGAATACAGTCGACCGGGAAAACGCCCCCCTCACCCTTTCCGGGAATTCGCAGTTCCGACAGGAATTTCATATCCGCCGAGACCGGGTCGAAGGAGACGATCAGTTTATCAAGGGATTCAAAACGGTAGGGTTCCGCCTCATCGTTGATAAGGGTCAGCTCCTCCCTGTCCCGGAGCACCGCTTCTCCCAGCTTGTCAAAGGGGATGCCTTCCTCCTGTGCCCGGGGTGCCAGATCGAGAAGCCGGTAAAAGCGCTCCTCCGTCGGATTGAGAGCCTCCGTAATCCGCCCGTAAGCAAAGGCCCGGTCGATCCGGCCGTAGCCGCCGTCCTTTTTCAGGTACAGCAGAACCGGGGCGGCGCGCCACTGACCGTTCCGCTGTCTCAGGTTCAGAGCCCCTTTCCAACGTGTCGCCGGGAGCGAAATTTCGGACTTTTGCCCCTGTGCCGGTGGGAGGTCCGGTTCGGAACCCTTCGGTTCCGGCAGGGGAATAACTTTGGCGGAAACGATACCCTTTTCCAGAGGGGAGAGGGGAAAATCCTCAAACCGCCGTTTCTCTTCGATTTCGGCGCCCGGCCCCCGGTCGGGCAGGGAAACCAGCTGTATCTTCTCGGAAATCAGTTTGACCAGCAGGGCGGTGATATGGGAACAGTGCCCCGCCTGAAAGCATAGGGAGCAGTTGCAGTCCGTATCCACGGGGACGCCCCGATTATTCAGACTCAGGCGCACATCGTAGGTATCCCCCCCGTCCTCCACATCCGCTTCGATGCGGCCTTCGTCAAAGTAGAGATCCCCCACCCGGTCCTGATTGTAGAGTTCGATCCCCCGGTTGCAGATCTCCGCGGGATAACGGTGGGCCAGGTCGGAAAGGGAAAGGGACAGGGTCAAATCAAGCCTTTTTTTTCAGGAAGCCCTCCACCAGACCGGTCAACACATCCCGGTCCCCGCAGGGGGGCAGAAGTCTGCGAAGCCGTTCCACCGCCGATTCAAGCAGTTCCCGGCCGATGGCTTCCGCCTCTTTCAGAGAGCCGGAACCGTCGACCAGGGCGATGGCCCTCTCCACGGCGGCCCTGCCCTCGGAAATACCCTTCTCCCGGGCTTCGTTAAAACAGGCGGTCAGTTCCTCCCGGGTTGCGGGAGCTTTGGCGTAGTGCAGAATCACGGGGAGGCTCTTCTTACCCTCCACGATATCGTCGCCCCGGTCCTTTCCCGGATTTCCCGTGACCAGGTTGGTTATGTCGTCGGCGATCTGGAATCCCACGCCGATATCCTCCCAGATGCGGGCCGACTCCAGGGCCTCCTCCCGGCTTTTTCCCGCCAGCAGGGAGCCGAAGCGCCCGGCCATGCGGGCCAGACTGCCCGTCTTGAACCGGCACATCTGCATATACTCTTCTTTTGGGGGAACCCTATGGTGATTGTTATGCCACCAGATATCCAGTCCCTGGCCCAGGTGCAGGCGGCGCAGATCCTCGCAGTAACCGGAAAAGAGCAGATTCTTCCGCTCCGCCGGCAGATCCGCCCGGTCGATGATCCAGGTGGGCTGGAAGTAGAGCAGGTTCCCCGCATTGATGGAAAGATCCGTGCCGTAGAGCAGATGGACCGCCGGCTTCCCCCGCCGCTCCACCGAGTTATCCTCTATATCGTCGATGATCAGACTGCCGTTATGGGGCAGTTCCACCAGGGGAGTAAAGGGAATCGCCCCTTCCCCGCCGCCCTGGGCCCGGCAGGTGAGCACCATGACCAGGGGCCGCCAGCGCTTGCCCCCCCGGGCCAGCAGGTCCCGCCCCGGTTCGGTAAAGCGGTCGATCTGGGTGAAATTATCTATATCGCAGGAAGAGCCCGCCGTCTTCTCCAGCCACTCCCGGCCGCAGTCCCCGGGCAGGCAGGCGGCGATTTCCCTTTCTATCCGTTCCAGAATATCTTCGGCCATAATTTAGAGGGACTCCTCCATGAAAAATCGCAGAATCGTATTCCCCAGGACAATCCGTTCGAAATCGTTCAGGAGGGATCTCTTTTTGATTTTTTTCCCGTCCACATAGGTGCCGTTGGATGATTTAAGGTCCTCGATGAAGAAATAGCCCTTGTCCGCCCGGATCAGGCAGTGCTCCTTACTGATCCCCTCATCATCCAGGATAAGCTCGCAGGAGGGATCCCGCCCGATCACCGTTTCCCGCTCGTCCAGGAGATAGGTCCGGCCCAGTTCCGTTCCGGAGACCACCACCAGCACGGCCCGGTCCTCCAGGGTAAAGGAATTTTTATGCTTGCGGGGACTGCTTTGTACTACCGTCTGATCTTGTTCGCTCATGGGAAATACTATAGAGGGAAAGGGGCGGGGGATTCAAGGGCGAAAGATGAAGTGCGAAGGCGGAAGTGAGAAAGTTCACAGCGGAAAGAGAGAGAACTGTAATAAGCTTATGCGGATTTGCGTTTTGGATAGAACGACTATTTTTCTCTCGCGGAGTCTGCGGAGCTCACTAAGAAATCTTCATTCTACTTTCCGCTTTCCGCCTTCAAACTTCCCCCTCTGCGCCTCGGCGATCTCTGCGAGAACCCCCGGTCGCAGGGGAATCGTCTTTTTTAAAACTTTTTTTCGGAGTTTTCGTCGGAAATGGGCTTTTTCCTCATAGTTATAAGGTATAGGCGCAAAAACGGCGTTGCTGTGGGACCGTCTATTTCTAAGTAGGCCGCTTGGACGCCTTCGGGCACGAAACTTTTATGCAGGGAAAAGTTTCCCTAAGGAGATTGGAAATGAACAAAGAAGAAAAGCTCGGTAACGTACAGTATTACCTGAGAGAGAACCCCTTGAGTACGGGCGATGAGAACAAATTCATGGCCGCGGTAAAAAGGAAGGAAGTGAAGAGGCAGGATCAGATCGTCACTCTTATGACGCTAAAGAACACCACCATCTCCCGGGAGGAGATAGAACTGGTGCTCCGACAGCTGAAGCAGGTGGTGACACAGCAGATTCTGGCGGGGTATCCGGTGATTATGGATCTGTTCAAGGCGCAGGTTTCGATCAAGGGCGGTTTTACAGGCGGGGAAGACGAGTTCGACGCGAGACGCCATTTCGTGAATGTGAGCATGACCGCCAACGGCGACTTCAAGAAGGAACTGGCTAAGAACGCCTTTGTGGAAAAGGTATCCGATCTGGAGGAGAAAACGAAGATATTCGAGATCTATGATTACACGTCCCGCAGCGTCAGCAATGAATTGCCCGCGGGGGATTATCGTGTCAGGATTCGCACGGAACGGAATAAGACGAAGAAGGAAGTGGAGTATAAGGATACCCTTACCATAAGATAATGATCCTTGACTCCCCTCCCCCTTCCGGTTTCGATCGGGAGGGGGATTTTTTTCAGCCTATGAAAATCACCCTTTTCATTACCTGGGAAACTCATTTCGATTACCTGGAAATGGCGTTCCCATTACCTGGGAGCGGCGGTTTGATTACCTGAAGCCGGTGTTTTGATTACTTAAGGGCGGCGGTTTCATTACCTGAGGACGGTGTTCCGATTAATTGAGGCGGGGAGTCTCATTAGGTCGAAAAAGTAATATCCCCGGCTTTTTCCAATCGGGCGAACCGTCCGCCCCAAATCCGGTTGTGATGGGCCCGGATCTTCTCCGCCGGCAGCACCTCCGTATCGAAGGTGGTATGCCCGTCGCTCACCACGATATTATTCCGGTAACCCCGGGCGAAGGCGCCTCTGACGGTGGTATCCACGCAGAATTCGGTCTGCATGCCGCAGAGAACCAGGCTCTCTATGCCCAGCTCTTCCAGAACGGCCTGCAGATTCGTCTCCATAAAACTGTCCCAGAAGGCTTTTCGGACAATCGGCTCCCCTTCCCTGGGGGCGATGCTTTCGTGGATGAACCAGCCCGGTTCCCCGGCGGCGAGCACTCCCTCCGGCTCGGTATGCTGCACATACACCACAGGGACACCCTCACGGCGGGCTTTTTCAAGGAGTTCGGCTATCCGGGTTGCCACATCCGCCGCTTCAAAGGTACCCCCTTCCTCGGTAAACATGATATTCTGTACGTCAATTATCAATAAGGCCGTTTTCATACTTCACACTCCACAATCCCCAGCCGTCCGTCATACTTCACCGCCCGGACCTTCTCACAAGCACCCAGGCCTGCCCCGTATCCTGCAGCCTTCCGGCAGTTCAGGTAATTGCCGCTCAGCCCGAAGAGAAAGCCGTCCCTCTCCTTCTCCCAGATAACTTCCAGAGTCTTTCCCACCCAGGAGCGGGCATAGTTCGACTGGCTCCGGGCCATGGCTTTGCGCAGCCGGGAGGTCCGTTCGGTCACGAGACTCTGGGTCACCCCGTCCTTCCGGTCGAAGGCGGGGGTGCCCGGCCGGGGGGAGTAGGGAAAGACGTGGGCCCGGGTGAAACGGGCCTTTTCCATCAGCTCCAGGGTCTCTGCGAACATTTCTTCGGTCTCACCGGGAAAACCGGCGATGATATCGGCGGAGATAAAGGGATCATCCCTGGTCTCGCGAAGGAGCGCCACAGCACGGAAAACGTCCTCCCTGCCGTAGCGGCGATTCATCTCCTCAAGGACATGATCCGATCCGGACTGAACTGAGAGATGAAAATAGGGGCAGACCCTGTCGTGGGCCACGGCCCGGGCCAGTTCGGGGGTGAAGGTGTCCGGATCTAAGGAGGAAAGGCGAAAGCGGATAGCGGAGGTATTTTCAAGGAGATACAGCAGCAGACCGGACAAACCGGTATTTCCCGACTGATAGGAATCGATATTGACGCCGGTCAGGGTCACTTCGGCGAACCCCTTCTCTTCGAGGAGCGTCACCCGTTCCAGAACAGTTTCCCGTTCCAGAGAGACGGAAGCCCCCCGGGCCAGGGTCACCCGGCAGTAGGCGCAGGCATTGTCGCAGCCGTCCTGAATTTTCACGTAAGCCCGGGTATGGTAGGTAAAATCGTCCGGGACGAAACGGAACCGGGCCTCGGGGGACTCTTCGCTCCGGCGGTTGTCACGGAACCAGGTACGGGCGTCTTCAAGGAGGGTTTCCCCTTCCTCGCGGGTACGGTTGATAAGATAAAGGGCGAAATCCTGGATCAGATCCTTTTCCCGCAGGGGAACGGCGAAAACGTTATGTCCCAGGGAGTCGATAAGATCCTCCTCCATCTGGGCGTAACATCCGGTCACAATAATAAGGGAAGCCCCGCGGTCCCGGCTGAGCCGGCGGATAATGCCCCGGGCTTTCTGTTCGCTTTTAGAGGTAACCGTACAGGTATTGATCACATAGACGAGGGCTTCCTCTTCCAGGGAGACAATGGAAAAGCGGGCGTGACGGAAGGCGTCGGCCAGGGCCTCCGTCTCAAGCTGGTTGAGACGGCAGCCGAAGGTATGGAAAGCGGCGTTCATCAGTTGCCCTGCAGTCTCTCCAGACCGGAAAGGGCGGCCTCGTTATCGGGCTGAAGCTTCACGGCCTGACGGTAGGCGTCCAGCGCACCCGCACTGTCTTCCCCCATCTCCTTGGCATAGCCCAGCCGGCTCCACCAGCCCGCCGTATTCGGGGAGTGATAGAGAGCCGTGGACAGGGCGATGTCCGCATGGGCGAACTCCCCGAGCCGGATATAAACCTCGCCCATGTAGTAGTAGGCATTCTGAATCCACTGCCCCGTGGGATTGAGCACGGCGTACTGTTGAAAATACTCCAGGGCGCTCAGATTATCCCCTTTGTAGAAATAGGCTTCCCCCAGGGTTTCGATGATCCTCTGGTCGTAGCGGAAAACATTCAGGGCTTCCCGGCCGTATTTTATCACGTCGTCGTATCGGTTCAGCCGAATCAGGGACCAGCACATAACCGTATAGGAATCGAGCTTTTTGTTAACCTGATCCTCGGTATACTCTTCCAGTTCCTTCTGGCAGACCTCGATCGCCCGCTCGTACTGCCTGTTGCGGTAGAGAACCAGGGCATCTTCCCTGGTTTCCCCGCCGGCGGGATTATTCTGCGCGGCCAGAGGCAGGAGCAGCCCGGCCAGAAACAGTATCCCTATTGCCTTTTTCATAATCCGGCCCTCCTGTTCATGCGGCTGGTCCCGTCAAAGCGGCATCCCGTGTCCATGACGATCTGCTGGGCGGTGATATCCCCGGTGACTTCCGCCGAACCGTGAAGCTCCACCCGGGTGTCCGCCACGATATTGCCCTTGACCCGGCCCTTCACATAAACCGCCCCGGCGGAGATTTCCGCCTCCACATAGGCGCTCTCTTCTATATACAGGTTGCCCGACGCCTTGATCGCGCCGTAGAATTCCCCCTTGATCATCAGATCCCTGGTGAAATTCAGCTCCCCTGAAAAATGTATCTCTTCGGTTAGCACGGTACTGATATTCTTTTCGTATACCCGTTTCTCGTGGATTTCCAGTTCCGCCAAATCGGCCTCCCTCTGATATGGTTCCCGTTACAATCAGGAATGAATGTACTTTATCATTTTTGCCAGAACCCTGTCCAGCTTGCTTCTCATCTCTTCGGTGTGGGGGTTATAGTTCTGAAGGTCGAGAAAGAGCTGCCAGTCATCGTTACAGGTCTGTTCCACGATCTTTTGAAGGCTCTTGTAGCCCGCCGTGGCAATGGGGCTCTCCTTCAAACCCATATCCCCCAGAATCCGTCCTATGAAATGGGTGATCCCCTGGGTGAATGCCGCCTCCCGATCATGCTCGTCGGGGGTCATAAGGCGAACATCGAGCCCCAGAGAGGTAAAACGCTCCCGCCAGTAGGCCTCGTTTTCGGGACTGATCCTCACGGGGGAAAAGACCAGGGGCAGCCCCTTAATGCCGTTTTTCCCCGAATCGGGACCGAACATGGGGTGGGTTCCCAGAATCTCCGTCTCAGGAGGCAGAATCTCTTCCATTTTCTCAACGGGCCAGACTTTGACGGAACAGCAGTCCATAACGAGAGCTCCCTCTTTCACATGGGGGGCGATGTTCCTGAGAACCTCTTCGATAGAGGAGATGGCCGTGGACAGAATAATCACATCCGCCCGGCACATCTGCTCGAAGTCTACCTTTTCCACTTCTTCGGGAAATTCCCGGGGGCTTCTGTTATACCCCTGCATCCCGGGAACGACGCGGCTCAGTTCCCGAGCCCAGAAGCGGCCGAACCGCCCCATGCCGTACATGCAGACGGTCATGCCTGTGCCAGCCGGTCTCCGAAGAGCGCCTCTCCCCTTTTGTCCAGTTCCAGCTTGAACCGCATCTCATCGCCCCAACGCAGATCGAGCACATCCGGCGTCTTCAGAAGCCGTCCGAGGAACCCCTTGGCTCCCCTTTTCTCGCAAACCACGTTATCCCAGCTCAAGCCCTCTACGGGATACTCCTTCACATCCTGATTGACGTTGAAAAGGCGCGCCATGGCCGAATCGTTGGGAAATCTCTTGTAATAAAGTGTCTTCGAGGAGCCGAAGAAGAGAATCCATTGATCCTTGAGATTCTCAGGCTCCGACTCAAGTACTCTCAGAAGGGCGTTTTTTTCAATTTCCTCACCCACCTGCTCGGACATATCCGTCCAGAATTTCTCTCTTTTTTCCTCGTCGCTCAACCGGCTCACGGCTTATCCCCCTTGGTTATATCGTTCAGAAAGGACTCCAGATCATCACCCTTTTCATCGAGCAGACGGGAAAGGGCGTCCCTCTCGTCGGCGGTCAGATTGTCCAGACGGTCTTTGATCTCCCCCAGATCCCTGTCATCCAGACTGGTGATATCGCGGTTGAGACCTTCTATGCCTTTGAAAAGATCCTTAAGGTTCACATCCGTTCCGGTCAAATCCTCAATACGATGCTCCAGATCTTTTCTTATCTTGATTTTCTCAATGAAGGTACTCTTGTTATAATAAATGAAGGCGGCTATTCCCAGAATAACCAGAATCGTAAAGATTTTCTTACCCATGGGAACAAATTATCATCATTTCCTCAAGGAATCAAGTACGGATTCAGAGTTCAAACTTCTTCCTGAAGGCTTTGAAAAAGTCTTCCACCCCGGGTCCTTCTCCCTTTCCCTGCCACAGGGGTCCCCGTCCGCCCCCTTTTCCCTTGATAAGGGGCAGAATCTCGCTGTTCACGGCTCCGAAATCCAGAGCGTCCTGAGATCCGATGATCCACTGAAGATCCCCCTCCCGGTCATTGACCAGAGCCAGAAGGCGGCAGTTCTCCTCTTCCAGCAGGGTAAGGGCGGCGGTCTGAAGGAATTTCTTATCATCCGTAGTGATAACGGCGGTCAGTATCCCCTGAGAGTCGATACGCTTCTTCAGCCCGGTGAGGCGGTGATCCAGAAGCTCTCCCTTCAGCTGGCGGATCTCACCCTCCTTCTCATAGAGATCCCGGTCCACCTGATCCAGCCGCCCGGGGAGATCGGCGGGGGGAACGGAGTAGCGGACGCCCAGGCCCGTCAGGATAGTCTGGTTCTCCCTTATGAGGGCGAAGGCTCGCTCCCCCGCCTTCCACAGGGTTCTGACCCGTCCCCGGATCTTCTCCTGTCCCAGATAGATCACCAGGCCCACCTCGGAAGTGGAGGAGGTGTGCACCCCTCCGCAGGGGACACAGTCCACTCCGTCAATCTGGACAAGACGGATGGTTCCGGTCACCTTGGGGGGACGCCGCAGGGGATAGTCGGAGAGATTCTCCTCTTCCACCCAGAAAGTTTTCACCGGGAGATGGGAGGAGATAATCCGGTTGGTCTCCCGCTCCACTTCGTACAGAGCCTCATCGGGGACCTCCTCCCCGTCCACCTCTATGGAGACATACTCCTCTCCCTGATGAACCGAAACGGTGGCCCAGTTCCCCCTCTCCATCAGCACCGAGGAGAGCAGGTGCTGGCCCGTATGCTGCTGCATGTAATCGAAACGGCGGTCCCAGTCCACCTTGCAGACCACATCCGTTCCCGGCTCAAGGGGTTCCGTGGTGTAGTGAACCGGGTAATCCTTCCCCTTGGCCACATGGAGAACGGGCACGTTCCCTATGAATCCCCTGTCCGAGGGCTGGCCGCCCCCTTCGGGATAAAAGGCGGTTCTATCCAGCCCTACCGCATAGCGGTCCCCCTCCTGGCGGCATTCGAATACGGTCGCCGTAAATGTGGTCAGATGATTATCGTTATAATAAAGTTTTTCCCTTGTCAAAATATTTTCCCTTCCCGTTTCTTTTCCTATGAAATATAAGAAAAAATAAGGCACTTGTGTAGATCCTATTGTAGTAATCAGCAAACGATGCTACGATTTCTCCTATGAAAAATATGATTTTCCCGCTTGTTGTGTCCCTACTGTTTTTTTCCGGCTGCTCCGGCAGTTCCGACAATGTCTCCGCCCAGACGGAGGGCCCCCTTCCGGTGAGTAAATCCTTTACTCTGATTCAGGACGATATGGATTTGATCGTTACGGATATTCCCGAAATCAGTATGGAAGACAGAGATGCCATCGGGAAGGCGATTTCCTCCGATTCCCGGGGATTTCTGGATCTGGCGGGGGAGATGCTCAAAGAGGATCCCTCCCTTTTTACCCTGGTGGACAAGCAGCATCCCCTGGAAAGCAGCTTCGTTCCCGCCGACCTTGCCGATCTTGACGACATCGGCCTCTTGAAAAAGAACAAACCGGGCATGCAGATACGCCGTATCGCCCTGCCCTCACTCATAGAGATGACCCGGGCCGCCGAAGCGGAGGGTCTTAAGCTCCTCCACTCTTCGGCTTACCGTTCCTACGTATATCAGGTGAAAACGTTTAACTACTGGGTGGAACAGATGGGCCGGGAGGAAGCGGAAAAAGTTTCCGCCGTACCGGGCCGTTCCCAGCATCAGCTGGGACTTGTCGTGGATTTCGGCAATATCGACGACTCCTACGAACAGACACCGGAAGGGATCTGGCAGCTGGAGAATGCCTGGAAATACGGATGGTCCCTCTCCTTCCCCAAAGGCAAGGAGGATCTGACCGGTTACTCCTACGAATGCTGGCACTACCGCTATATCGGAAAGGCTGCCGCTCAGATGGAGCGGAAGTACTTTCAGGGGCTTCAGCAGAATTTGCTCTTATTCTGGCAGGAGAAGGCGGATTACCTGAAAGAGAGTCTGACAGGCAGCGGTCTTACCGGGGGGGAATAGGCTCTTTTTTCTTGACATATCCGGTGATACGGGCATAAAATTAGTACGACTTCGTACTAAGGAGATTCTATGAATCGTAATGCCGAAGATTTCGCAAGACTTTTCGACAGTCTAGACGGCTTCATGCCCTACTATTTTCGCTTTATCAATCCTATTCTGCACCGGCTTGATACGGGGGCGTTCTCCCTGGGTGAGAACCAGCTGAAAGTCCTTATGGCCCTCTCCTTCAGGGAGAATCTCTCCCCCGCAGAGATAAGCCGCCTCTTCCTCATACCCAAAACGAGCCTCACAACGGTGATCCGTTCTCTCGAAGAGCTGGGCCTTATAGATAAATCCCCTACCGGATCGGACCGCCGGAAATTCCAGCTAACTCTGACCGACAGGGCCGGGGAACTCATCCGCGAGAAAAGAAGGGAGAACATAGCCGCCCTGGCGGATCTCTTCTCCCACATCAGCGATGAAGAATTCGCCAGGATGGTCAACGGTCTTACCGCTATGGGTGAGTATTTCACCCGCATAGGTGCGACATTATGAAACGAAGCTTCGAATACGACGCCTTCGGTCCCTGGATCTACCGGATAGAGGGGCCGCACACCATGCCGCCCCTTTTCGAACCCTATGAGAAGGAGACGGAAGGAGCGATCATGCGCTTCAAAGTGCCCCGGGAGATAGAAAGGAGGGATGCGGATCCCTCGATGAATCTCTATGACCGGGTGGTGTGCATCTTTGCCGGGGAGATCGTTCTGCTTGAAAGAGCGGTTAAGGGGAGAGCGGAGAGCGCCGTCCTCACAAGACTCCCCTTGAAAAAGATAACCCGCATCAGACGGACGAATTGCCTTCTGAGCGGGCTCCTTTCGCTGATAATCCCGGAGGGGACTGTCGATATACCCTTCAATGCCGTTTCAGAAGAGATCGTCGGCGATGCGGTGCGTCTTATCAGGGAAAACATGCCTTCCCGCATCACCGAATCGGGCCTCCCTCCCCTGCCCTATGACAGAAAGAATATGGAACTGCCCTACCTGAACATGGCGATGAAAACGGAAAAGGAAGACAGCTCCCTGAATCTTATCGCCAGCCAGAAAAGCATCAGATACCGGATACCCCGGCTATTTTCCTTCTCACCGCTGAACCGGCTGGGGCTGACAGAGGAGATCACCTCCGGATTTATCATCCTGAGCAACGGCAGGGAGCTGGTTTCTGTTCAAAAGACATACAGGACTTCCATGCCTTCTTCGGAATGCTACTCCTATGAGTACAATTACATCCCCCTTTCCTCGTTGAAAAGCATCGAAAGCCGCCCCCTTTCGGGAGACAGAAGGGAACTTCTCCTCAAGACGGAACACACCGCAGCCGCGCTCCCCTATGAGGGAAGGAACGGCAGCGTGGAAGCCCTTCTTTCGGGGCTGATACACGTACCGGTGGAACGGACCGTCTAGAGACCTGTTATCCGATCAGTTCTGGGTCCCCACTTCGTAGCGCAGCTTCTCCTTATAGGAGATATAGAGAACCAGGGTGGTCCCTTCGTCCTCCAGATAGGGAACGGAGATACGGCCGCCCGGGTACTTCGTGGTGAAGAGAATTTCCGGATCATCGTTGCCGTTCTGCCTCTCGAGCTGAACAGTAACGGGTATCATATAGGTGGGCAGCTGATAATCGAACAGACCGAATACCTTGCCCCGGGGCACGGTGCTCAAGCCGTTGATAGTCAATTCAATGGGGCTTCCCTGCTCTACGAAATCGCCGATGGGGGGATTCTGCTTGAACACGACCGCTTCCTTCTGGGCGGGAGCTCCCGAGTCAATATTAAAGATAAAGGGAATATTCTGCTCGCTGAGAAGGGCTATCACTTCGCTGTAATTCATGCCGGTGAAATTCTCCACCTTGTACATGCCCTCGTCCATGCCCCGGCTGACAACGAAAGTCAGATCGGTCAGTTCGGTTATTTCCGTTCCGGGGGAAGGTTCCTGCGCGAGTATCGTCCCGACCGGCTCATCGCTGAACTGGTATATGACTTCGGTAATCTGCAGTAAAGGCTTGTAGGTGGCGAAGAGGGTCTGCAGATTGACGCGGACTTCTTCCAACTCGCTGCCCACGTAATCTCCCACATTCTCCAGGACCGCGCCCTTGCTGATGGTCAGGCTGACACGGCGGCCCGCCTTGACGCTGGTCCCCGCCTTGGGCGACTGTTCGATAATGGTATATTTCTCTTTGGGATCGTCGGTGAATTTCACCTGCACCTTGGGGTAGAGCTCTCTTTCCTGCAGGGTAACCAGGGCCTCGGTTATACTCTCACCCACCACATTGGGAATGAGAGTCTTCTCCCCTCCCCGGACTGCAGCGAAAAAGGTCACACCGAACGTGAACAGCAGAAGTCCGAAAACAATCAGGATGATGTAGAGGGCCTGCTTGAAAAATTTCTGCTCCCCCTCCGTTTCATTATGGACCTTGTGAAGAAGGGAGTCGTCGGGAACCTTGTCTCCGTCATTCTTTTTGAAAAACGATGTTTTAGCCATTCACTTCTCCCAGTGTGGTATCGAGAAAATCATTTACCCCGTTCAAAAAGGATTTGTAATCCAGAGATTTGCGGGACTGGAGCTGAAGCTCCTCAAGACAGATAAGCCCGTCCCCTGTTTGTACCAGAATTCCCCGGGCCTTGTCTACACCAAGGATCTGCCCCGGACGGGGATGGCCCTCGGGTTTCCAGCTCAGCTTATCCGTACAGGCCTTCCTGACAAAAAGGATCTGCTCGTTCCAGAAGGTAAACCCTCCCGGGGCAGGGGAATAGGCCCGGATAAGCCTTTCGATTTCTTCGGCGGAACTGTTCCAGTCAATGAGACCGTCTTCCTTGCTTACCTTGGTACAATAGGTGGCCTTTTCCTCGTCCTGGGGAATGCCGACAAGCTCTCCCCGGGAGAGTTTGGTCAGCACTTCCACCATATAGAGAGCCCCGTCCCGGGCGACAAGATCCAGAAAATCTCCGGTGGTCACATCCTTTGAAAGGGGGTAGGGCTTCTGAAAGAGAATATCACCGGAATCCATCTTCAAAGCGAACTTCTGAATGGTAACGGCGGTTTCCCTGTCCCCGTTCTTGATCGCTTCCGATACGGGGGAGGCCCCCCTGTATTTAGGCAGCAGGGAAGGATGAAGATTCACGCCGCCCATGGGAAAGAGATCCAGAAACTTCGGGCCGAAAATTTTCCCGTAGGCGATTCCCACGAGAATATCCGGCTTTAGGGCAGCCACCTGCTCGCGCACTTCCCCGTTCAGTTTCTCCGGCTGGAAAATGGGAAGTCCCAGCTCCAGAGCCTTCTCTTTCACCGGTGAGGCCTGAAGCTTTCTTCCCCGACCCTTGGCTTTGTCCGGATTCGTCAAAACGCCGCACACGTCGAAACATTCATTCAGTGCTTCCAGACTGGGCACGGCCATCTGGGGGGTTCCGGCAAAAAGTATTCTCATTTTTCCTCCCCGGAAAGTTGGGGATAGAGATCATGGCCGAAATGGTCGGTAATCTTCTCCCTCTTCCTGGCGGGCAGATAATCAATAAAGAGCTTTCCCTGAAGGTGATCGTACTCATGCTGTATCACCGTGGCCAGGAGCCCCTCCGCTTCGATGGTGAAAGGCCGTCCCCGCCGGTTGAAGGCCTGAACCTGAACGATAGCCGGTCTTTTAATCTTGGCCCAGGTCTCGGGTATGCTCAGACAGCCCTCTTCGTAGGAGGACATCTTCTCGCTGGTTCCGATGATCTGGGGATTGAAAAAATAAAGGGGCTTCTCCTCTTCGGAAAGGCGCACCACGAAAAACCGTTCGTTCCTTCCCACCTGGGGCGCGGCCAGCCCTATGCCCTTCCCCAGCATGGCCTCGACCATGGCATCGGCGAATTCCACCAGGGGGCCGTCTATATTTTCTACAGGACGGGAGATGGTTCTGAGAACGCGAATCTCCTCTTCCTCATTAAGCGTGTAAAAGTCCACTGTATACTCCTGTTGTTTGTAACCCGTACATTATAGAAAAAAACCCCGTCAGGGACAAGTATTCATCCTGCCGACACTTGACATTAACTAACCCAGCCTATATATTGATCCTTACGTAATTTCGCATCATATCCAGGCATTTGATGCTATGAAGGAGATATTCATGTCCAAAGCACACAGAGGCGTCGGAATGAAAGAGTTCGCCAACAAGGGACGGGGCACCTGTCCTCTTTGCAAGAGAACCGGTATCAAAGCCGTTTACGAGCAGGATTTCGACGGTAAGAAAGTCGCTATCTGCAAGCAGTGCAAAGCGGCCGCAGGCAACGGCAAAATGAAAGAAGCTATTGCCGCCCTCTAAGGCTAACTGAATCACGATGTTCATCGTAAGGGCTGTCCCATGGGACGGCCTTTTTTTTTGGAGTAAAGCCGGTATGAAAACCATCCTGTTAATCGCCTATCTTGCGTTTTTCGCCCTTCGCTTCCTGTTTCACTGGGTCCTTACAATCCTGAATATGAATCAGGCCCTCAAGGAGAAGGACACCCTTCCCCCCTTTCTTGAAGGCCGCATCGGCCAGGAGGAATACCTCCGGTCCCAGGCCTACAACCGGCGGAGCGGCAATTTCGGCCTGATCAGCTTCGCCGCGGGTTCTGTGGTTACCCTCATCATACTCCTGACAGGATTCCCCGGTATTCTGGATAACTTCACCGCCATGCTTTTCAAGGGCTCCCTTGTTCAGGGGATAGCCTATATATTCCTCTTTTCCCTGATTCCCGATCTGGCGGGCCTCCCCTTCGAAGTCTACCGGCAGTTCGTCATAGAGGAGGAGTTCGGCTTCAACAAAATGACCGGCCCCCTCTGGCTGACCGACAAGATCAAGGAAATCCTTGTTTCCCTGATTATTTCCATCCCCCTCCTGGCCCTCCTTTTCTTTTTCATGGACCGGACCGGGGACTTCTGGTGGTTCTACGGATGGCTGTTCTTCTCCTTTTTCCAGCTTTTCCTGTCTCTTCTCTATCCCACGGTGATCGCCCCTCTGTTCAATAAGTTTACCCCCCTGGAAGAGGGAGAACTCCGGGAAAGGCTGAACGATCTGGCGCAGGAGTGCGGCTTCAAAACGAAAGGAATCTTCCTGATGGACGGCAGCCGCCGCTCGGGGCACTCCAACGCCTACTTCACCGGTCTGGGGCGAACCAAAAGAATAGTGCTCTTCGATACGCTCGTGGAGAAGCTGACCACCGACGAACTGGCTGCCGTTCTGGCCCACGAAATCGGCCATTATAAGAAGAAACATATCCTCAAATCCCTGGCAGCCTCCTTCGCCGTCTCCCTGGGGGTATTCTATCTCCTTTCCCTGGCCCTGAACTGGCTCCCCCTGTTCGAGGCGTTCTCCTTCAGCCGGACCTCCTACCACGGCATACTGGTGATCCTCATGTTCTTCTCATCCCCCTTCACCTACTTCCTGACACCCCTTCTTTCCCGCATATCCCGTAAGAACGAGTATCAGGCCGACGCCTATGCCCTGAAGATTACGAAGGGAACTGATGCTCTGCAGGAAGGACTGATCAAACTGAACCGGGATAACCTTTCCAACCTGACACCCCATAAAACCTACAGCGCCTTCTACTACTCCCACCCCCCCCTCAGGGAAAGATGGGATGCTCTGGAAAGAGAAAAAAAAGAGCTGTGACTCTTCCCCTTTTCACCTGGGATGAATTGAGAGAACGGGGAATTTCCGCCGGATTTACCGGAGCGGGAGACGATCACAGGGGAAATACAGCCCTTCATGCGGGCGGTTCCCGGGAAGAGGCTCTGACAAACAGAAAAGAACTCTGCCGGATGCTGAATGTGCCCTTCTCCTCCTATACCTGTGCCGAACAGATACACAGCAGCCATGTGCAGAGAGTCGGAAGAGAGCACTGCGGCCGGGGACGGCTGAACCATTCGGACGCCCTTCCCGAAACGGATGCCCTGATTACCAACGAACCGGGAATCCTTTTGAATATATTCGTTGCGGACTGCGTCCCTGTCATTTTATACGATGACCGGACCCGTTCCGGCGGACTCTGCCATGCGGGCTGGCGCGGCACCATAGGGGAGATTGTTCCAAAAGCAGTACGGGCGATGGGAGATCACTACGGGTCCCGGCCCGGGGACATTCAAGCCTATATCGGCCCCTCGATTGGCGGCTGCTGTTATGAGGTGGGCTCCGGGGTGGAAGAAGCCTTCCGGGAGTTCCCCTTCATAGAAATGCCCATAGGGCATGAAAAGGATAAAAGCTTTCTGGACCTGAAAAAAGCCAACCGGGAGATGCTGACGGCGGCGGGTGTCTCCGAAGAAAACATCACCCTTTCTCCCCTCTGTACGGTCTGCGGGACGACACCCCTTTTCTCCTATCGTAAGGACGGGAAGGAGACGGGACGCTTCTCTGCCTTCTTTTATCTTTTCCCATAAAAAAACCGGATCGATGAGTTCCCGCGGGAACCTTTCGATCCGGTGATCATGTAAATAACGGGTAATCTATTTCTTACCGAAAAGCTTTTTCAGAAGGGAGACTTTCCGGGGCTTTTCCTGAGGTTTCTGAGTCTTAACCTGCTCAGGAGATTTTTTCTTTGCCGAAGCGGCAGCTTTGTTCTGCCCCTGGCCGTTGCCCTTATTCTGGTTACCCTTCCCGCCATTGGGAGAGTTCTTTCCCTGCCCCTGGCGATTCCTGTTCCTGTCCTGACTGTTCGAACCCTTTCCGTTACCCCTTGGAGCGTTGCCGGACTTCTGACCGGACGGCTTCTTACCGCCCCCCTGCTTCTTGCCGGAGGGGGATTTCTTTTTGTCGCTCTTGAGCATATCATCGGTGGGTTTGAAGTCATCGCCGTACTTTTTCTTGTAGTAAGCCAGCCTGTCCTCAACGGAAAGATCTCCTGAAATGGAGGATTCCACGGGACGGGTCCGGTTATCGGCAGGCTTTCTTCCCCGGGGCTTATTGTTCTGGGGACGGTTTCTGTTGCCGCCGCCGGAGGATTTCTTTCTCCCCTGACCGCTGTCGCTGCCGAAATTATCCATGGAACCGGCTGCCATATCCACGATACTGGCGGCTCGGGAGTCGTCACGCTTACGGGGTCCGGAGGAAGAACCTCTGCCGCCCCGGCCGCCGTTTCTGTTATCCCGGCCACGGCCGTCTCCTCTGCCGTCGCCACGATTGTCATCCCTGCTGCCCCTTCCGCCCCGGCGGTCGGAGGAACGTCCCCGGTCTCTGTCGCCCCGGGTATCGTCAAGACGGAAGCGCTGTCCCGCCGTGGCGTCTTCGGCGAAGCTCTCGTCATCCGCCCAAACCACGGGAATCTTCATCTCTATCAATGATTCAATGGAAGGGAGCCCCAGAACATAATTCTCGCAGGCGAGGGAGATGGCATGTCCCTCTTTTCCGGCCCGTCCGGTCCGGCCGATACGGTGCACGTAACTTTCCGCTTCATCGGGGATATCGTAGTTGAAAACCATCTCAAGATCGTTGATATGAAGACCCCGAGCGGCCACATCGGTGGCGACCAGAAAGGGGATTTCCCCTCTCTTCATACTGTCCATGACGGCGGTCCGCTTATTCTGGGGAAGGTCGCCGATCAAATAACGGGACTTGTATCCGTTCCCTTCCAGGCGGCGGGAGACCTCATAGGCCATGCCCTTCGTATTGGTGAAGATAACCGCGGACTGGGGACTGTACTTCTTGATAAGTCCCAGCAGGAGGGACATCTTCTCATCCCTTCCCACGTGATAGAGTTCCTGCTTCACCAGGTCGATGGTCACATGCTCCGGCTCGATGATAATCTCACCGGGCTCGTTCATGAACTCCCAGGACAGATTTCCCACCCGGGTTCCCAGAGTGGCGCTGAAGAGCATGGTCATTCTCTCCGAAGGTCCCCTCATCGCCTTGAGGATGTAGGTCAGATCGGGAAGAAATCCCATATCGAAGAGCCGATCCGCCTCGTCTATGACGAGGATGTTGAACTCCTTCATATCGATCTTACCGGACTTTTTAAAGTCGATAAGCCGTCCGGGAGTCGCGATGACAACATCCACTCCCTTTTCCAGTTCCTTTTCCTGTTTCTGATATCCCACGCCGCCGTAGACGGCGAGAATATTAAAGTCAAGATAGGTGCTGAGCCGCTCCGCTTCTTTTTCGACCTGCAGGGCGAGCTCTCTGGTAGGCACGATAATCAGTGCCTTACCCCCTTTGTAGTTTTCGTCTTCACAGAAGAGATGGAAGATAGGGATGAGGAACGCCGCCGTCTTACCGGTTCCGGTCTGGGACTGGGCCAGCACGTCCTTCTTATCTTCAATTGTCAGTTTAAAAGTCTCTTCCTGTACGGGGGTACATTCGGTAAAGCCCATCTCATCGATGGCTTTTTTCAGATTTTCTGAAAGATCTATTTCGTTAAAATTCATAGCCTCACTCATGGATTAGCCGCATTGCATACAACTATCTCGTTTTATTATATATTTTTTTTACCTACCTGTCGATATAGTAATATAAGGAAATGACTAAGTAATTGAGGACAATATGACAGATATGCCGATCACGATCAGCCTGACCCTCTCCAGGGTATCCTCCATGGGACTCACCATTCTGGGAATCGTTTTTACTCTGACCGCACTTATCGCTGCCGCCAGAACCGGTTCCCGAAGCCGTTTATTCTATACCCTCTTCTCCTTCGCAGCAGCCCTTTACGCCCTTACCGGCTGGCTGCCCGTACCGGAACCGGCCGGTGAGATTCTCTTCTGTCTGACCTTGCTTCTCTACTCCCTGCACTCCCACTATGCCCTCAGGGCACGAAGTTATGCCGCCATGACCATCGCCCTGGGTATTCTCTTTTTCCTGCTGACCGCTCTCCTGATGGCGACCCGCTACGTGAACGGATCGGGCACAGTCCTCGCTCTGATCAGCCGACCGGACTGGCTGACCGTCGCCTTTGCCGTAACAGCCCTTTTCCTTCTGACCCGGCTCATCACCGCTTTCTGCTTCAGGGAAGGGGGTTCCTTCTGGGCTATTCCCTCCCTGTTGATATTCATCGTTCCCGTACTTGCCGTAATTATACGGAGCAATACCCTTCAGGGACTCATGGTGCAGACCTTTACCATCTATTCCCTCCCCCTGCTGGCCGTTTGGGAGTTCATCCGCCTCTTCACGGACATCCCCCCGGTAAGAAAGGATAGGGAACTGCCTCCCCTGGGGGAACTGCGGGAGCAGCTCTCCGAATCGCGCAGCCGCCAGGAGAATCTCAACGCCCTTCTTGCGGATCGGGAAGACGAACTGGGCCGGGTCACCGCCAAGGCCCGCAAAGTCAGCCGGAGCCTGCTCCCGGGAGTGATCCATCACGACGGCCTGTGGGAAGTGACCACCTTCTTCAGTCCCCGTAACCGTTCCGGCCGGCGGGATTTCTTCGATTTCTACTATACCTACGGAAGAAAGGTCGCCGGAGTCTCTCTTTTTGAAACACCGGAGGAACCGGAGGGAGCCCTGTACACGGCCCTTCTGAAAAAGGAGTGGACCGAGAACTTCATGGAAACCTCCTCCCTGGCCTCTCTCTACCGGCGGATCGACACCCATCTTCAGGAGATATTCCCTGAAAGCGCTCTCAAAGGATCGGTACTTAAACTTCAGAATGATAAAATCGAGTATACCGGATTCGGAAATCCCCCTCTTTTCTATATGAACGGCAAGCACAAAAAAAGCGCCCCCCTGATTCAGGACAAAACCGATAGGGTCCAGGATATCAAAAGCTATACCCTTCCCTGCGGACCGGGCGACTCGTTTCTCATCTGCAACGAGGTCTTCCTGAATAAAACGGCTCCCGTCACGGATCGGGTATTCGCCCGGGAGGAACTGCCCCGGATTATGGAGGGCTATACGGGAAAATCCGCCGATATGGTACGGGAGCTAATCGACAGGCGCAACCGTTTCCTGGGCAGGAAAGACGAAGCGGATATCCTCGTTATCTACATTAAGAGAAAGAACTAACGGTCGTTCAATCCCAGGCCGTCCAGAATCCGGGGGATACAATTCTCGACCCGTGAAGTACGGGTTGCCGATTGTTTGGCTCCGGAGAAATGGAGCAGATAAGCCCGTTGACGGCCGGGAGTCAGGGAAAAGAAGGCCTCCCGAAGCGATTCGTCCCGGTCGAGGACTTCCTGAAACTCCGGCGCTACTTCGAAATCTTCCGTCTTTTTATAAGAAACCTTTTCTCCGGACCGCTCCACGCGAACGGCTTCTGCCACACAGGCGGCGATGGCATCCTTCCGGCTCTCAATCTCTACCATATTAGAGAAGCGGATCTGCTTATCCGCCTGGGCGTTCTCACTAAGGGGAACCAGCAGGTTATCCGGATCCCTCATCAGAACACCCTTGGGAAAAAGAAGGGCACAGTACTCTTTGAAATCCTGGATAATGACAAGATTCTTCCCCTTATCCGTGTAGCAGGGGTGTTTCCATTTAAAATCCTCTTCCACATCGCAGGAGAGCAGAATATTCCGAAGAGCTTGAATCTCGGTCCTCCAGACACTCTGCGATTCTATATAGGCTTCTACCTTGCTTCCCTTATCATTCATGGAAATAGTATAATCAAATTACAGAGGCGAAACAAATTTCCCTATGAGGGTTTAGAGCTTTTTCGGCTCCCAGGTATCGTTCTTCACCTGATCCACCACCTGCCGGAAACGGTAGGACTGCCATTTATCCAGCACACAGCGATAAAGAGATTCCCCGTCCAGCTCGAACAGGGCGATCAGCTCCTCCCTCGTGGCGGCCGGAGGGAATCCGTTGGGAACGGAAAGGTTAAGGAAATTAACCCTTTCCTCCTCCTCCACAATCAGGGATGCCAGCATTTCACCCACGCCCCCCTGTCTGACGCCCTCCTCAAGAAAGACCACCAGTTCGTACTGCTTCATAATCCCCATAAGGGATTCCCTGTCCAGGGGCGTGGCGAAACGCATATTATAGACATCGGCGCCGATCCCTTCCCCGGCAAGAAGGCGGGAAGCTTCCCTAACCTGATCAGCCAGTCCTCCCAGGGTTACAAACAGCACCGGGGAGGGCGTCTCTGATTTTTTGATGAAGACACCCTTTCCCTCTTCAATAGGTTCCGAACAGCCCGGGCAATCCCCGGGGCTCTCCATCTTGGAGTAGCGGATCATGACGGGACTATCCTGTTCCGCCGCCCAGAGAAGGGCCAGACGAAGCTCCTCTCCCGTTACGGGGGCAATAATGCTCAGTCCGGGGACACTTCTGAAAAGGGCCAAATCGAAAAGCCCCTGATGGGTCTCCCCGTCCCCGGGAATCAATCCGGAGCGGTCCAGGACAAAGATGACCGGCAGTCCGGGTATGGCCACATCGTGAATGACCTGGTCCACGGTCCTCTGCATGAAGGTGGAGTAGATGGCCACCACCGGCTTCATCCCGCCGATAGCCAGACCGGCGGCGAAGGTGACCCCGTGCCCTTCGGCGATACCCACGTCGAAGAAGCGGGAGGGAAACTGCTTCTGAAACCGGGCCAGGCCGGTCCCCTCCTTCATAGCG
>JAFGPQ010000335.1 GCA_016936115.1 Spirochaetales bacterium
GAAGCTCCCTGGATAGGCCCGATCTGCGTCTCATCCCCTATGGGGAGACGGCGGAGGGTCCCTTTCGGATCGTGGAATCCCGTCTCGAAGAGGGGCGTAACATATTTAGACTCGCCGCCTGGGAGAGGGAATTCGTGCTGCCCCTGCCGGGGAAGCATCTGCAGCTCAACGCCGCTGCCGCCCTGGCCGTGGTCTCTTCCCTGCTCCGGGAGGAGGGCCGGGAGGTGGATGATACCTGCCTGGACACCCTGGTGGAGGGGGTTTTCCTCTTTCGGGGCAGCAAGAGGCGCAGCGAGCTGGTGGGGGAGAAGGACGGAATCCTGGTCATTGATGATTACGGCCACCACCCCACCGCGGTGGATCTGACCCTGAGCGGGCTGCGGGAGTTCTATCCCAACAGGCGCCTGGTGGTGGATTTCATGTCCCATACCTACTCCCGGACGGCGGCCCTGCTGGAGAAATTCGCCTCCTCCTTTAGAGCGGCCGATGCGGTGATTCTTCATGACATCTATGCTTCCGCCCGGGAGCAGTACGACGGGACCTGTACCGGGGAAACCCTTTTCGAAGCCACGAAGAAGCATCACAAGGAGGTCTACTACTTTGAAAAAGTGGATCAGGCTCTTCCCTTTCTGAGGGACTATTTGCGTTCCGGTGATCTTTTTGTTACAATGGGAGCGGGAGATAACTGGCAGCTCGGCCGGAAATTCCTAGAAAACGACAGGACTTAACCAATGAAAAGCATGACCGGCTTCGGGTACGGGGAGATTCAGGATGGACAGATCCACCTGACCGCGGACCTGAAAACTTATAATAACCGCTATCTTGATCTGATTATCAACATACCTCCCCCCCTGAATCCTCTGGAACCGGCAATCCGTGAAAAGGTTCAGGGCCGGCTCAAGCGGGGCAGGGTGGAGCTCTATCTGAGAATGAGGGAGCTGGAAGAGAATCTAACCATCATGATAGACCGGGAAGCGGCCCGGGGCTATGCTCAGAACCTGCGCGCTCTGGGTGAGGATCTGGACCTGAAGGACGAGTTGGGCTATTCCCATATACTGGGCCTGGAAGGGGTGGTCAAAGTGGATAAGAAACGTGACCTGGCCCTGCTGGGAGAGAAGGTCGACCGGATTCTGGATAAGGCCCTGGATGAGCTCGTCTCCAGCCGGGAGCGGGAAGGGGAGAGCACCGAGCGTGATATCATGGAGCAGATAGATCTGGTGGACGCCTCCCTGCAGAAGGTAAGGGAGTTCGCTCCCCAGGTCGAAGAGAAGGTGCGCCGGACCCTGAGCGATAAATTCCGGGAGGTCCTGGGAGATGAGGTGGATGAAAGCCGCATCCTTCAGGAGCTGGCCTCCTACCTGGTCCGCTACGATATCAATGAGGAGATAAGCCGGCTGACCGCCCATCTGGCCGCCTTTCGGTCCATTGCCTCCGAAGAGGAAGGGGTGGGCAAAAAGCTGGATTTTCTCTGCCAGGAGATGAACCGGGAGATCAATACCATCGGTTCCAAGACCCCCCAGGTGGAAGTAAGCCGCCTTGTGGTGGAGATGAAGGACGGCATGGAGAAAATCAGGGAGCAGCTGCGGAATGTCGAGTAGGGAAGAGAAAAAAATCAGAATAGCCATTTCAGGAAAGAGCGGTTGCGGCAATACCACGGTAACCGCCATGCTGGCGGAGACTCTGGGGTACCGCATGGTGAACTACACCTTCCATACCCTGGCCGACGAAAAGGGGATCGATTTCGAGGAGTTCTGCCGCATGGCCCAGGACGATCCCCAGTACGACTACCATGTGGATGAAAGGCAGGTGGAACTGGCCATGGAGACAAGCTCCGTCCTGGGCTCCCGTCTGGCCATATGGATGCTCAGGGAAGCGGATCTGAAGGTTTTCCTTACCGCTTCCCCCGAGGTAAGGGCCGGGCGCATTCTCAAAAGGGAAGGGGGAGACATCCAGGCCCAGATGGAGAAGACCGCCGCCCGTGACAGGAGGGACCACGAAAGGTACCTGCGCCTGTACGACCTGGACCATGACGACTACTCCTTCGCCGACCTGATCATCAATACGGACAGAATGACCCCGGATCAGATCTGCCGAATCATCCTGGCCGCCGTGAACACCTTGACTACATAAAAGGTGATGCCAGACGGCAGAGGGAGTTCCGGAACCGTCTGAATATCCCCAGATTCATCAGATCCTCGTAGGTGACCTCCCGGCAGGCATCCCTGTCCCGGAAAAACTGTTCCCGCAGGTCATGGGCGATGGGTTTGCTGTAGAGCATGGCGTTTATTTCGTAGTGCAGATGAAAGCTGCGGATGTCCATGTTGCAGGTTCCTACCGAGGAGAGGGTCTCGTCCACAATGAACACCTTGCTGTGGAGGAATCCCTTTTCATAGAAAAACACCCGCACCCCTGCCTTGATAATCTTCTCCAGGTAGGTATGGGCGGCCCACCAGGCGATGCGCTTGTCCGGAATGCCCGTGATCATGAACATGACCTCCGTCCCGCTCAGGGCCGCCGTTTCCAGGGCGTCCAGCATGGAGCTGTCCGGTACGAAGTAGGGGCTCTGAATCAGGACTTCCCTGTTGGCGTTCGCAATAAGGGAGAGGTAGGCAAGCTTGACGCTGTACCACTCCGAATCGGGACCGCTCACCGCAATCTGCAGGGGGTACAGGTCCTCTTCCTCCCGGTATTCCGGGGGATCGGGAAAGGTGACTTCCCCCTTGGTGCAGTTGGACCAGTCCGCCAGGAAAACGCTGTCGAGCAGGGTAATGCAGCTCCCGGTAAGACGCAGCTGCGTGTCCCGCCAGCTGTTGAAGCGGCGTCCTCCGTCTATATACTCCTGGCCGATATTCATGCCGCCCAGGTAGCCGATCCGTCCGTCTATTGTCACTATCTTCTTATGGTTGTTGTAATTAAGCTTGTGCCGTGAGCCGGGGTCGCGCAGATCCAGAAAGTAGCGGTAATCAATGCCCGCCTTCCTGAGCTCCCGCCGGTACTTGCGGGAGATTCTTTTGAGGGAACCGAAACCGTCGAAAATCAGTCTGATCTCAACCCCCTCGGCGGCTTTGCGTATGAGGATATCCTTGATCCTTTCTCCCAGGGTATCCGATTTCCAGATGAAGAAATCCATATGGATTCCATGGCGGGCCTGTTCGATGTCCTCGAGCAGGGTCTCGAAGAAGTCACGGCCCTTGTAGAAGAGGCGGTAGCTGTCCGCATAGGTCAGGGAGGAGTGACACCCCCGGTCGATGAGGCGGATCAGTTTCTCCCTATCGTTCGCCTCGTCCGGGTCTTTCTCGTGCATGCCCTTTATGAAGCGGGTGTTGATATCCTCATAGGCGATGCGGTATCTGTTCAGGGCTTCTTCCGGGCTGTAGCGCAGGAGCTTGTGCTTCTGCCAGTCCACTCCCAGGAGGATGAAGATCAGCAGGCCGAAAAAGGGAAAGGCGAAAATCAGTATGATCCACAGAAGGGATGTGGTGGAATCCCGGTTCGACAGGATAATCGTAAAAGTGGTGATCACCGTGATGAGAAGGTTCACCGTATAGATTATCTGAACCAGAGAAAACATGATCTATCATTATCTGAAAGGGGAGGGAAGATCAAGGGGGATGCATAAAAAAAGGGATCCCCGAAGGATCCCCTGCGATGCCACCGATGAGATTTGAACTCATGACACAGGGATTTTCAGTCCCCTGCTCTACCGACTGAGCTACAGCGGCAACAACGATTGGGGATTTTAACGGATAGGGTTATTTTTGTCAATATGTATCATTATGCGGGGGAGGCGCTTCTCTAAAATGACAAATTGAAGTACAATGTCAATGTTATGCCGAAGATTATCGATCACGGGAAACGGAAACAGGAGATTCTCAAACAGGCTCTCGCCCTGTTCGCCCGGGAAGGGTATGCCCAGAGCAGCCTCTCCCTGCTGGCGGAGAAGTGCGGGATCTCCCGTCCCACCCTTTACCTTTATTTCAAGGATAAAGACGATATCTTCCGGTATGCCCTGAAAAACTTCACCGACGGCATGTTCCATAAGTATAAGGTTATCGCCTCGGACGGGGAGAGGAAAACCTCGGAAATGCTGGTGCGCATTTATATCGATATCATAGATAAGTGCGGCGCCAACCGGGACTTTCTCGTGTGCCTTTCCGATTACCTGCGCCATGAGAAAACCCAGGGCAAGAATTATGACGATATGGTTCGGCGCAGGACCGTCAAACTGGAGTACATGCTCTCCCATATCATCAGCCAGGCTGTACGGCAGGGGGAGTTCCGGGAGCTGTCGATCCGCTCCCTGGTGGGGCAGTTCTTTCATATGGTCCAGGCCTACATGTTCCAACTGATCCTCGGCGCCGGTGGCAACAGGGAGCAGGAGATCATCCTCTTCAAGGACTGGGTGAGCAATCTGGTCAATCCTTCCTACAGCTGAAAAATCAGAATCCGGGAGTTCCGCCGCCTGTTGTATTTATCTCTCTTCGAAGGGGGCAGGTCCTCCAGGGAGCCCGCTGTGAATCCCATCTTCAGGAACCAGTCCGATGACTGGGTGGTCAGGACGAATATCTGTTCCAGATCCTTGCTCCGGCCCTGTTCCAGCAGATAGGTCACCATCTTCTGGCCGATTCCCAGCTCCACATAGCCCGGAGCCACGGCCAGTCCGGCTATTTCCGCCTGATTTTCCTCAAACTGATGGAGCGCGGCGCAGCCGTGTATCACGTCATCCACCGCGTAAACGATGTAATCCCTGATCTTCGCAGCCAGATCCTCCCGGCTGCGGGGAATGAGCAGGCCCCCTTCGATAAGCGGTTTCATCAGTCCCAGCACGGCGGAGGTGTCCGCGCTCTCCATGGGGCGGATTCTTTCGTAATCGTTGGCGAAAACCATGGTGCCCACCCCCAGATTGGAGAAAATCTCCCGCAGGATGACTCCCTCTGTGGTGCCGTTGACAATGTGCACCCGGTCCACCCCCGCCCTGGCCGCTTCAACCGCCAGGGAGATGATGGGCAGGGGAGTGCCTTCGTTGCTGGCCAGAAGCTCCTGGGCCGCGGGAATAGTCAGTTTGGAAATCCGTCCGTTCTCCTGGCGCTGAACGCTCTGGGGGATGACGAGGTCCATATTGTCCAGGATATTCCGGTTTTCAATAAAGAATATCTTTTTGGAGTGCAGGGTTTTCCCCAGTTCCACCGCCAGTTCATCGGAGGAGACGTTGAAGGGCTCCCCGGTGCTGCTCCAGCCGATGCAGGGAAAGATGGGGATGTGCCCTTCTCCCAGAATCGTTCTGATGGAGTTCCCGTCCACCCGGTTCACCTTGCCCGTATTCAGGTAATCGGTCCCCTTGACCACGCCCATGGACCGGGCCCTGACCCAGTTCCCAATCACCGCGCTCACATGGTACGCGGAGAGCTGGGTCATGATCTTGTTGCATACGTCGAAGGCGGCCATTTTGATGAAGGGGATCGCCTCGGGGGGGGAAATGCGGATATTGTCATGGTATTCCGTTTTGATCCCGTAGGTATCCAGAATCTCGTCAATCTGATGGCGCGATCCGGGTATGATGACCATATTGATGCCGTTCTGCTTCAACAGGGCCAGGTCTTTGACCAAAATGGGAAAATAGTCGTGATTCATGAGGCTGGAATCGATCTTGATGACAAAGGTGGAGCCCTTGAAACGGTTTATGTAGGTGAAGACTTCCCTTATGCGGTCCGCGTCTTCATTCAGCTGAAGTACTTCCATCCTTATATTATCGGCAAAAAACAAAATACAAAAAATCACTTTGAAAAAATTGCATCTTTACTCCATTTATGTATAATTAAAGGAGCATCTGTGAGTCCCCATAGTTTTTTGGGAACAGATCAAATTAAAAAAATATCAACAGAATAGTGATAAAGGAGTTACTGATCATGAAAAAGTATTTATTCATTTCCCTTCTCTTTACGGCAGTTGCGTTTTTCGCCGCAGCTAAGGAACCTGTCTATGTGGACATCGCCTCGACGAATCAGAGAATTTCCGACCTTCAGGCCCGGATTGACGCGGCGAATCAGCAGAATTCCGATCTGACAAGTGAAAACACACAGCTGGAGCAGGATATTCAGAACAGGAATGACCAGATCGCCGAAGCTCAGAAGCTTCTGATCGACCTGGGCGTCTCCCGGGGGGAGCTCTATGCCGCCCGCAACAGAGCCAACGACCAGGAACAGAAGAAAAGGATTATCGAGCAGCTGGAAAAGAATATGGGCCAGGACCACCAGATTCATGTGATGATCGACAAATTCACTCAGTGCAAAGCGGACTGCGAAGTGAAGATCGCCGCGAACAAGAAACAGATCGCCCGGAATAACTACAATATCGCCGACGATACCGACGAAATCGGTTATCTTCAGTCCTGCGTGGAGCTCACGTCCAACAGCGAGAATTCTCTGGACGAAATCTTCAGCAAGCAGAGCGCAAATACTTCCGCTTATGACAGTTTCATGAGTGCGAATCAGGAATAAGGCGGCATTAATTAATGAGTGTTAGAGTAAGATACGCCCCATCCCCCACAGGATTACAGCATCTGGGGAGCGTGAGAACTTTTCTGTTCGACTATTTTTTCGCCCGGGCCACGGGCGGGAAGTTCATCCTCCGCATTGAGGATACGGACCAGTCCCGGTACAACGACGAATCCCTGCAGGATTTGTACGACACCCTGAACTGGCTCGGTATCGAGTGGGATGAAGGTCCGGACAGGGACGGCGGTTACGGTCCCTATATCCAGTCGGAAAGGCTGGAGCATTATAAGAAGTACGCCGAAGAACTCATCGCCCAGGGCAAAGCTTACCCCTGTTTCTGCACTCCCGAGAGAATGGAAAAACTGCGGGAGGAGCAGAAACAGAACAAGCAGGATTACGGTTACGACCGGCACTGCCGCCACCTTTCCGCCGAGGAGACTCAGCGCCTCATGGATGAGGGTGCTCCCTACGTGGTGCGCCTGAAGATTCCCGAAGGGGGAGAGATCTCCTTTCATGACGAGATCCTGGGCGACATCAGCCGCATGGCGAAGGACATCAGTCCCGATCCGGTCATGCTTAAAACCGACGGATTTCCCACCTATCATCTGGCCTGCGTGGTGGATGATCATATGATGGAGATTACCCATGTCTTCCGCGGGCAGGAGTGGATTCCCTCCACCCCCCTGCATATCATTATGTACGATGCCTTCGGCTGGGAGCCGCCCAAGTTCTGCCACCTGCCCCTGATCATGGGACAGGACGGTAAGAAACTCAGCAAGCGGCACGGTTCCACCTTCGCCCGGGAGTTTCGTCAGATGGGATACCTGCCCGAAGCCATGGTGAACTACATCGTCATGCTGGGCTGGTCCTATGACGATACCCGGGAATTCTTCTCCCACGACGAACTGACCGAACTCTTCTCCCTGGAGAAGATCAGCAAATCCCCCGCCGTATTCGACTACAAGAAACTGGAGTGGTTCAACGGCCAGTACATCAGACAGGCCGCCCCCGAAAAGATCCGGAGCCTCTACATTCCCCTCATGGTAAAGGAGGGCATTCTGAGCGATCCCCCCACCGAAGAGGAGCTGCAGCTGGTGAGCGATTCCTACTCTCTGGTGCAGGAACGGCTGAAAGTGATCAACGATGCCCCCGATCTTCTGCGCTTTCTCTTCCAGGATGTGGCCTATGCCGATGTGGATCAGGCGGTGCCCAAGAAAATGGACCGTGAAGGAACGAAAACTGTTCTGAAGGGCTGTCTGGATGTTCTTGAAGGCTTTGCCGAAAGGAGCGACGAGGAGAACGAAGCCCTCTTCAGGGACAAGGCTCAAGAGCTGGATGTCAAACTGGGCCAGATCCTGCAGCCCCTGCGGGTCGCCCTGACCGGCACCACCGTCTCTCCCCCCATGTTCGAGTCGATCCGGCTCCTGGGCGCGGAAAAGACTATGGAACGGGTTAATGCGCTGCTTAAGCAGCTATAAGGTGACAAGTTACAGGTGACGAGTGACCGATTCATCCGTCATCTGTAGCCCGTAACCTATCCTTCCCGCTTTCTGTCATTCAGAAGCAGCAGGTTCTTCAGTTCCGTCTCGTCCGCCCCATCCATCCAGCGCTGTTCGAAATCCTTCGTTTCAGCCAGTGAGGCGATAGCGGCCAGAACTATAAGGTGAAGATTTCTGTTGTCCGCGGTTCCTCCCAGGAGAAAGACAGCCTTCACCCTGTCCTGTTCATCGGTGAAGCGGACCCCTTCCCGGCAGCGCAGAATGCTCAGGAACATATGCTTTTCCCCCTCTGTGACAATGTGGGGGATGGCCAGAAAGGGGGAGAGGGCCGTATTGGACTCTCTCTGTCGCCGGACGTAGGCTTCCACGAGGGCTTTCCTGTTCATGCCCGCCTCTTCGGCAAGATCATCGGCTACCTTTTCCAGCATCTCCTCAAAAGTTACAGGTTCGGTCCAATCCAGAACGGATGCCTCTTTGACGAGGGCATCAAACCCGTCCTGATCGATCTCATCCCGATTAATAAGAACTTCTCTTAGTTCGTCTTCGAGCAGATTGCCCATGAGGCGGCTGTCGGTGATTCTCTTCAGAAGATGGAGCAGGGCCGATTCCCGCTGTTTCTCCTTTCTTCCGTAGACAATGTAAAGGCAGAAGCTTAAAAAGATCAGGGTCAGGCTTATCTCCATGGCGTCCCTTCCCATATCGGCGATGAAGAAGGAGAAGAGGAAGATACACAGAATCTGCAGAACCGGATAGAAGGGGGCCTTGAAGCTGGGACGGTAGTTCCTGAGCCCGCTTTCCCGAAGAATGATCAGGGCGATATTGGTCAGAACATAGGAAGTGAGGATAACCGTGGAGGCGGCCTTCACCAGCAGTTCCAGGGGAAGGAGCAGGGAGACGAAGATGATGACCCCTGTCAGGACGATGGCCCAGACCGGTGTCTCCGAACGGCGGTTGACCCGGCCCAGGAAGGGGGGCATCAGCCTGTCCCGGCTCAAAGAGAGGGGGTAGCGGGAGGCGGACATGATCCCCGCGTTCGCCGTTGTGACGAAGGCCAGGAGGGAGGCTGTGAGGATGATGACGTATCCCGGCCGGCCCATGATGTTCCGGGCTGAGTCGGCCACCGGCGTCAGGGAAGAGGCGAAGATATCCCCCTCCAGGGTTCCGGTGATCACGAAGGTGATGGCCGTGTAGAAGAGGGTGACCACCACCACGGAGAGGATGATTCCCAAAGGCAGGTTCCGCCGGGGATTCTTGACCTCCTCGGCGATATTGGCCACGTTCAGGAGACCTCCGAAGGAGATGAAGATGAAACCGGATGTGATGACGATATCGTTGACTCCCCCTTTCAGGAAAGGGGTATACCGGTCAAGCTGCAGGGCCGGGACACCGAAGAGAACGTAAACCAGCATCAGGGTAAGCAGCCCCGAAACCAGAATAATCTGAAAGACGACCGCCTCTTTGACGCCGCCGATGTTCAGAAGTACGAAGAAGAGACACAGCACAAATCCCGTAAGGAGCATATTCGCCCCGGTGAACAGGTGGAGAATCTCGGTAATACCAAAGACGGCGAAGGAACTTTTAAGGGAAAGGGCGAACCACCCCAGCACGCCGGACATGGTGCCAAGAGCTGGGCCGAAGGTCTTGTTGATGAAGTAGTAATCTCCCCCCGCCCGGGGCATGGCCGTGGCCAGTTCTATGACGCTCAGAATCCCCACGAGACCCAGGATGCCCGCAATAAGATAGGAGAGAAAGACGGAAGGTCCGGTGCGGGCGTAGGCGAATCCGGGCAGAATGAAGATACCCGAACTGATCATAGCTCCCGCCGCTATACTGAATACTCCCCAGAAGGAGATGGTTTTCTTTAGTTTCATATTCTTCACCCCACTCCTATTTTCCTATGCCTGAGCCGGGAACGCAAGAGTTTTTACGGGGACTTGCTAAAAATAGTAATTTATAAAGGTATTGAGGATGGTGGCGCCCACGATAATGAGTATGGCGTAGCGGACGAAGCGGGGATGCTGCTTGATGACCAGATGGGAACCGGCCAGAGTTCCCAGGACCTGTCCCGCCGCCATAATCAGGCCCACCGGGAAAAGAACGTTCCCCCCGATGAGGAAAAATACCAGGGAGGTGGCGTTACTGGTCAGGTTCATGGGCTTGGCGGCGCCTGTGGCCCCTTTGAGATTCATTCCCATCAGAGTGACAAATCCTATGGTCCAGAAGGAGCCCGTACCCGGTCCGAAGAAACCGTCGTAGAATCCCACGATCAGTCCGAAGAGAAGAAGGAAAATCATCGGTTTCAGGCGGCTCTGTTCCTGCCGTTCCCCCAGGTTTTTCTTGAACAGGGTGTAGAGGAAAATACCCGAAAGGAGTAGGGGTATGGCTTTTTTGAGAAAATCGGCGGAGATCATCTGAATCAGGATTGTTCCCGCCGCTGCCCCCATAAAGGTAAAGACCACACCGGGCCATATCTTTTTGAAGTCGAAGAGACCCGATTTCCCGTAACGCAGGGTGGCGGTGAGCGTCCCGAAGGGGGATTGGAGCTTGTTCGTGCCCAGGGCCAGGTGGGGAGGCAGACCGACGGAAAGGAGAACGGGAATGGTGATCATCCCTCCTCCGCCGGCGATGGAATCGATAAATCCCGCCGCCGTACCGCCGAGGAAAACGAACAGATAGGAGAGCAGAGTCATCTCGGGCATGGGGTCAGATTAGCAGAAAGGATGTGTTTTTTCTATGGATTAAGGAACATTTGTTGATAAACCGCATAGGAGGCCGTATAATTACTATGGACGCGACTATACGTTCAGAGGGTATACGCATGACAATATATAAAAATATGAAAAAAACGGCGCTACTTATCCTGGGGTTTGCCTTTCTCGCTTCCTGCGAGGCGATGTTCACCACGAACATTTTCGACAGCCTGGATAATCTGGATCTGAGTTCCATGAGCACTGAGGAAAAAGCGGGGGCTGTGCTCGATGATACGGCCGGGGCCATAGAAGGTATGAGCCAGACGGAGATCGATGAACTTATAAATGATCTGACTGCTTTGGCGGATGATACTTCCGCCAGCGATAACACGAGGATGCAGGCGGCCGCGGCGGCTGCCGAGGTTGAGTTGACCGCCAGCGGCGCCAATGAAACCATAAACAATCTCTCCACGTTGGCAACGGACCTCATTAACGGGGACACAACGATTAATGATCCCAGTGATGTCCTTACCAATCTCTTCTCGGGCAGCGCCGATGACATCGAGACCCAGCTAAATGCCATGCTGGCGGCAGCGGCTTCGTTGGAGACCTACGGGGATGTGCTGGGAAGCAGCGGGACGGCCCCCGCCGGGGTGAACCCCGAGGATGTAGCCGTAACGGCTCTTGTCGCCGGTTTTATTCTGTCCCTGAGCCAAGCTGATGCCGATGGAAATGGAACGGATAACACTACCGCAGAAATTGCCGCGGCCATAGCTGATCCGGCAAGTGCCGGTAACATGTTTGACTCCCTTCCCGATATATCTACTATTTCCAACGATCCTTCAAGTCTCTTCTCGAGCAATGACGGATTAATCAATATTGTAGAAGGTTCCGAACTTTATTCAAGCCTTTTGGGCAGTATGTGAGACTACAGGAGTGCAGAGTGAAGAAAAAAAAACTACTGACAATAATGATAATGCTGATTTCCCTCACCCTTCTCGGAGCGGAATCCCTGACTTATATCCCCAGCCTGAGCTGGTATAATCCCCGCATCATGGCCATGGGGGGCGAAGTAAGCGCCGATCCGGACGGCTTCTCCGCCTTCGTTTCCAATCCCGCCGGCTTTGCCGGAGAGAAAAAGGTGGATAGTAAAACCGGCGAAACCGTTCGAAAGGGAGAGTTTACTCTCTTTTCCCTGCAGACAGCCCTGATAGCTAATCCTTTTCGGGCCGTGGAACTGGCAGGAGCTATAGATGACGGGGGAGATCCCATGTCCCTTTTCCTGGACTTTACCATGGATCAGCTGGCCGAAAACGGCGTTGGGGCCAAGGTCGATTTGGCTATCGCTGCTTACTCCGGCGGAGGATGGGGATTCGGAACTTTTCTTTCCGGAGGCGCTATCTTCCCCCAGTCCGATCTGGCTCTTACCACAGAAGGTAACGGCTATGCGGATCTCACCCTGGAATTGGGGTACGCCCATGTTTTCAAGGTTTCCGACTTCGATATAACCGCTGGCGGCGATATCCGTCCGGCCTACCGGATGATCGTGCCCCTGACCGTGGGCAATATTATGGACGGCGTAAGCGATCTCACCGCTCTGCCCACCATTTCCGGTTTCGGTATCGCTCTGGATGCGGGAACCACCGTTGAGTGGCGGAACCTGACCTTCGCCGTTTCCCTGAGGGATATCGGGCACACCAAATACAAGATGTATGAGGTACCCTTCTCGGAGCTGGGAAACTTCTCATCCCAGGTAGCCACCGACTCTGTTTACACGACCCCCATGTCCCTGACCCTGGGCGTTGGTTATGAACCCCGTCTGGGCGGTCTGGACTGGCTAGTCAAGACAACCATGGTCGCCTCCTATAAGACAGACCTTCTCCTTACCGGTCTTCCCATTCTGGGAATAGATCCCCTGTCCTATTACGATTATACCCAGGGATCTTTCTATAAGTCTCTCCACCTGGGAGTGGAGACGAAATGGCTTAATCTGATCTACCTCAGGGCGGGGCTGAACGGGGGATATTTTACCGCCGGAACGGGACTGGACTTTATTATCGGAGAATTGAATCTTGCCGTTTTCTCTACCGAAACGGGCCGTACCGCAGGGCAGTCTTCCCAGCTGGGAGCTTCTCTGGAGCTTGCTTTCAGGTGGTAGGAAAAAATGTAAGAAAAGTTTCGGCCATTTGGTTGACACTTTTTCCAATCTTATGTATATTACAGCTCGTTCGCTGGAACGATGGGCCGCTAGCTCAGTAGGTAGAGCAACGCCCTTTTAAGGCGTGGGTCACTGGTTCGAACCCAGTGCGGCTCAATTCGGATCCACAACTTATGTTCTGGATTTTTACCTGTCTCCATCGTCTAGGGGTTAGGACACCAGGTTTTCATCCTGGCAGCGGGGGTTCGATTCCCCCTGGAGATGCTTAAAAGCACCGGTTATGCCGGTGCTTTTTTATTCTGTCAGAAGGTCTTCCCAGGTGATCCCCTGACCTGAGGGGACCGATCGGGTCAGCTTTTTTCCCAGAACCCGATCAGCCTCCCGGGGGGACAGACCGGGGCGAAGTATCTTCTCGGTGCGCAGCAGGGCGGTATTGTCTTTGGTCAGGATCGTATCTGCGGGCAGGTCGGTCAGGGCGTGGAGCGACCGATTGGTTCTCCCGTAATTCCCCTTTTCCGCCTCGGCCAGTCTCTTGCGGCCATCACCGATAATTCTGCTTATTATTTCACTGCCGTGCTCCCGGCGCAGCATTTCCTGCTGTGTCTCCTGTGAGAGAACCGCCCTCTCCCGTACTTCAGAAACCATATGGGCAAAATCACCCGCTTCCAGAGCTATGGGATCGTCCAGTCCTCCGTCGCTGTGACTCAGACAGAAGTGCTTCTCTATCAGGGACGCCCCCAGGGCAGTGGCTGTCAGGGGTACGAGAAGGGGATCGGTACTGTGATCGGATACCCCGGAGGCACAACCGAACAGGGCTTTGTAGAGGGGGATAAGGGCGAGATTGTACTCCTCCGCCGGTGCCGGATAGGCGGTGATGCAGTGCAGGAGGGTCAGATTCTCCCGATTGGGAAAACAGGTCAGGGCTTCTTCTATGTCTCCCAGATGGGACACTCCCGATGAGAGGATTACGAAGTGGTCTTCTTTCTCCTGTTTCCAGTGGGCCGCATCCCGAAGAAGAGGCAGGTGATTCAGTTCTGGTGAGGCTATCTTGATGCCCTCGGTTCCCATCTCCTGAATCAGTTTCCAGCTGCGCGGTCCGAAGGGGGTGGGGAGGTAGCCTATGCCCTCCCTCCGGCATATCTCCCGAAGCTTTTCGTAAAAATCTTTTTCCTTTTCAAGGCTTGTGAAGACATCGAAGAGGGGCGTGTCACCTCCGGGCAGGGGGACGTTTCCCGTCAGGGGGTGGATGATGTCCCCGGCGAAAACCATCTGGAATTTCGCATAATCCGCTCCGGCCCGGGCCGCTTCGCCTATAAGCTCTTTGGCTTTGTTCAGAGAACCGCCGTGCGCCGTTCCCAGTTCCGCTACAATGATCGGATTCATAGGATCCCCCTGGAAAGTAAAAAAAAAGTCCTTTCTCGTAAAAGAATATCGGTAAACTTGATATTATTTAATAAGGTTATATAATAATAGTAACATGGAAAGCATTTTTATTGTGGAAGATAATGATTCGATTCGCGAAGCCGTAGCTGGTTATCTGAAGTTAGCCGATTACAATGTCACCCAGTTTCCCGGTGTTTCGGGTGTGAAGGAGGCAATCATCGAGAAGAAGCCGGACCTTCTCATACTGGATGTGATGCTGCCCGACGGGGATGGATTCATCTTCGCCAAGGAGCTCAGGCTCTACAGCCGGGTTCCCCTTATCTTTCTTTCCGCCAGAGAATCCGAATCGGACCGTATCACCGGATTCGAGATCGGAGCGGACGACTACATCGTCAAACCCTTCAGTTCCAAGGAGCTCGTACTCCGGGTGGGCGCCGTTCTGAGACGGGCCAACAAGAACGCCCAGGAGACAGAGGGCACCCTGTGGAAGCTGGGCAATGACGAACTGGATTTCGACGAGGGAGCCCATCGGGCGCTTCTGAACGGGGAGGAACTCAAGCTTACCGCGGCGGAGTGGAAAATCCTCGTGTTTCTCTCTTCCAGCGGCAATGCGGTCGTTTCCCGGGAACAGATCCTTGATCAGTGTCTGGAATACTCCTTCGACGGTTATGACCGTACTGTGGATACCCACATTAAGAATCTCCGCGCCAAACTGGGACGTCCCGACTGGGTCGAAACGGTCCGGGGCTACGGATACCGCTTTGCCGGCGAATTGAAATGAGGTCTTCCGAAAACATCACGTTTACTCACTTTTTCTCCTCCCTTCTCGCCCTTTTTTTCACCGGAGCGGGAGTGGTGGTTCTCTATTTGTTTCATATCCCCTGGCTGCTTCTGATCATCCTGCTCCTGGTCGCTCTGACCATGGTTCTGGTGTCCCTGTCCTTCCGGCGGGCCAAGAAGAGAATGGACGCCCTTTCTCTGGCCACCCGGTCTCTGTCAATGAAACTGACTGCCCTGGCCAACGGGGACCGGGAAGTAAGCTTTTATACCAAGAATCCCTCCGAGTTCAACGAGATCGCCCAGGCGGCGGAACTGCTCCAGTACGAGCTGGATAAGAATGAGAAGGAACGGGTGCGCTGGAGTCAGGATATTACCCATGACCTGAGAACCCCCATAACGGCCATGAAGATTCAGCTGGAGGGTATGAGGGACGGGGTGCTTACAACCACCGAGTCCCGGTATCAGCTGCTCTTCAAGGAAATCAATGAACTGGAGATCATGCTCAGCGATTTCTCTCTGCTCAACAGGATAGAGACGCCCGACCTGGTTCTGCAGAAGGAGTGGCTCTCCAGCGAAGAGATTATACAAACTCTCTACGGCCGTTTTAATATCCTGGCCGACAAGGAGGGGATCAATCTGATTGCCCGGTGGGACAAGTTCTACTTTAAAGCGGATTCGTCCCTCTTTATCCGTGCCGCATCCAATCTGATACAGAACGCCCTCTCCTATTCTTCAACGGGGGCGGAGGTGCATCTCTCCTTCCGGCTCTACGATAATATGATTCAGTTGACCGTAGAGAATCCCGGTACCATTCCCGAAGAGGAACTGCCCCTCCTGTTCCAGCGTCTCTACCGGGGCGAGAGCAGCCGCACTACCAGCGGTTCCGGCCTGGGGCTTACCATAGCCAAATCCATAGCCCAGCTTCACCAGGGCGATATCCAGGCCATGAACAGCAACAGGGGAACAACCCTTTTCATCATGACTATCAATATGGTTATAAACTGAAATAACTATACATACGTAAGGTATTCTGTTATACTCATGGTATGGCTCAGTTCATCCGTTCCCTGACCGGGGAAGAAAAGCTGGATATTCTTACCGAATCGGCCCGATACGATGTGTGCCTGGCCACCTGCAACGGCCGTACCGGCGGTGGATCGGGCCGTATGAGGGATCCTTCCTCCCCCCTGAACCGCTGGATCTATCCCACCGCCCTGCCCGGCGGGGGGATGGTGCATATGCTCAAGGTTCTCATGAGTAATGTGTGCGTGAACAACTGCTCCTACTGTTTCTTCGGGGCAAAACGCAACTGCGGCCGACGGACCGGTTTCCGGCCGGAGGAACTGGCGGCCCTGTTCATGGGCTTCTACCGGGCGGGGGAAGTGAACGGCCTCTTCCTCTCCTCAGGCATAAAGGGCAGCAGCGATGAGACCATGGCGGACATGATCAAGACGGCCCGGCTCCTGCGTGACAGATACCATTTCAACGGTTATATTCATCTGAAGATCCTGCCCGGGATTCAGGAGGATCAGGTCAGAGAGGCGATTCTTCTGGCAAACAGGATCTCCCTGAATCTGGAAGCTCCCAGCCGAGCCCATTTAGAGAAAATCGCTCCCGACAAGGCATTCGGACGGGACCTTCTGAAGAGAATGGACTGGACCGGAGAACTGATTCGCCGGGGTGAGGGCCGAACCGCCAGCCAGACAACCCAGTTCGTGGTGGGACCTTCCGGGGAGAGCGATCTGGACATTCTGCGCACGGTTGACTGGGTTTACCGGGAGCGCTATATCTTCCGGTCTTACTTTTCCGCCTATCAGAATCCGGACGATCCCCTTCGTCAGGGTGGAACTGATAAAGACTCCCTGTTGCGGGAGCATCGGCTCTACCAGTGTGATTTTCTTATGCGGGCCTATGGATTCCGTTTTCCCGATCTGGTCTTTGATGATGAGAACCGTATTCCCCTTCAGACCGATCCGAAAACAGCCTGGGCCCTGCTTCATCCGGATTTCTACCCGGTTGATATCAACAGGAGCTCTGAGGAGGATCTGATGCGGGTTCCCGGCATCGGGCCCCTGTCCGCTTCCCGCATCGTGGAGTGGCGCCGGGAGAACCCTTTCCGATACGAGGAGGATCTGAAAAAGACGGGATGCGTTCTCTCCCGGACGAAGGGGTATATCGAGTTTTCGGGGAGAAAGTCCTCCTCCGAACAGCCGCCCCTTTTCGAGGCGGAACCGCCGAGAGGCTGGAGGGGAGGGCAGACCCCTTTAGAAGAGGAGAAGATCGGGACAACCTATGAATACCCGGCACAGAAGGGAAAGACGGTAAACTACCTCTTCAAGGGAAAGAATACGATTCCCACCTGGTGCCGGTAGGAAGGGGCTATTTATACTCTTCGGAGAACCAGTTAAAGAGGGCTTTCATCCTGTTATAAAAGGACTTTGAAGCCTTCTCGACCACGAAACTGAGCCCCAGGGTTTTTGCAGTCATCTCCCCGTAGTAGAGTATTCCTTCCTCCACGGGAACGACCAGGACGCCCGTATGAAAATTCCCCTTGTCAATAATTCTTACCAGACCGGAGTATCTCATGTTCGTCGTATTCTTCATGGACATGAAAAAATCATCCCTGCCGCTAAGGATATCCACGGAAGAACGGTTTGAACCGAAGGTAAGATCCTTCTGATGTATATAAAATGAAGAGGCGTCGGGAAGCGTATCAAAATGGAGGTCTTCCAGGGGGATGTTTTTGTCCGGGCTTTCTATGCGGTAGCACTCTTCAAATAGCAGTCTCATTTCACCCCTGCTGGCAGAATAGTACTCCAACCCCTGGAGACGGCTGACAGCACTGAGGATATTCGCTATCTTCAGAAGTTCTGTGTCCTTGTCCTTAGTTTCCTCTCCGGGAATAAAAAAGATCCCCTCAATGGAAAAATTTCCTCCCAGGTCCCTAAGGATGTTCCGCAGAACCGGAGCATGGCTTGTCTCCGGCATAAGCTTCGGCTCCGTATCTTCAAAATGGAAAAGAGTGATTTCTCCTTCCTGAGACAGAGTATTCTGCTGATCCGCAGTCAAAAAATCATTAATCGAGGGAAGGGCGGTGACCGTGAAGCCGACCATCAGGAAAAGAAGAATAGCAGTAATTCTATATGTTTTATAATTTAGCATGAAAAAACCTCCGGCAACCCTAATTTATCACGATTTATGGAAATTTTGCCACAGTTATAAACGGTTTTTTTGTGTCGATCAGTGTTAGAATACCAATAGACAAAGAAAAAGGAGTTATCGTTGAAACGATTAGCCATTATTTTACCCTTACTTATTCTTCTGACCTTCGCTGTTTCGGCTCAGGAGTCGGTTGTTCTGGAAGACCTGCGCCTTTTCACCCGTTCCGCCATTCTCAAAGGGGAGCAGGAAGCCCGGAAACTCGGAACCGAATCGATTGTTCTGGGAAAGGTCCTTTACGACGGCAACGAGACCCCCCTGGGAAGCCTTTTGGGCGATCTCCTCACGGCTGGCACGGCGAACAGTTCCGATCTTTCCATTGTCATGAATCCCGCTCCCCTGAGGCAGGACGGGGCCGATTGGATTTCCCTGGAAGGGGTTATTCATAAGGTGGATTACGTGGTGTACATGCAGCTGCGCGTTCTGGACGGTCTGGAAAGAACCCCCCTGGCGGTCATAGAGAAAACCATGGACTACTCTCCCCTGGCTGACCTTCTTACGGTGGATTACTACGACGACTACTATTATGATGAGCCCGTAGTGAGGGAGGATTATTTCATGGAACCCAATGACGATCCCTACAGCTCCGTGGAGTATACTCCGGGCGACAGCTACGAACTGGCCCTGACACAGGGTGATTCTGACTGGTTTTATTTCACCGTGGGAGAGGAAATGTTCACCGAGGAAGCGGTTATGGTAGAGATATTTACCACCGGCGATACGGATACCTACATGACAGTCTACGGCCCCGACGATCCTGAGCTCTATTATGACGAGTCCGACGACTATCGGGACAATAATGCGGGAATGGTACTGACCCTGGAAGAGCCCGGGACCTACTGGGTAGTCGTCTCCGGTTATTCGGGGGATATCAGTGGTTACTATAATCTGGATTCCCGCATCGAAGCGGTGGGGTTCGCCGACTCCTACGAGCCTAACAACAACTGGGATCAGGCCACAGCGGTGGACTGGACCGGAGAGCAGGAGCACGCTTTCGGCCCGGGGGATGTGATGGATGTCTTCACTTTCACCCTGACCGAATCCAGGAATGTGGTTCTTTACACCGAAAGCCAGCTGGACACCTATATGGATCTCTACGATGAAGCGGGAAATTATATCACCAGCGACGACGACGGGGGTAAGGATTCCAACGCCCGGCTGGAAGTCTATCTGAATCCGGGTACCTATTATGCCGAAGTCAGTCCCTACGACAACGAGACAATGGGATCCTACCGCATGATTGCGGTTCAGGAGTAGGAGGCAAAGATATCCCGATGGTAGCGGAGGGATCGGAGGAGTTCCCCGTACAGCATAAGGCTGTTGCGGATAATTCCCAGCCCTCCCGCTGTTTGATTCTCTTCGATGGCCTGGAGATGGGGCTGGATGAGAAATCCCCCTATCTCCCGGGCTGCCTCATGGGCTATCTCACTGTCCAGCCTGTCCAGACGGTTCAGAAGCTCCTCAAGGGGCTTTCCGTCCAGAAAGGCGTCCTCCAGTTCCCGGGCTGTTCTTTCCGCCTCGGCAACAGGGGCTATGGCCTGGTCCAGGGAAGCGATAAGCTGGCCTATTCTTACCCTGACATCTTCTCCGTGGTATTCGATCTCCCGGGTAAGATCTCCCTTTATCTCTTCAATTCTCCCACGAACCGGGGGAAGGGATAACATCTCCTCCCGGGAATGAAAGGGCATCCCCTCTATCAGAGTGCCCCGCCGGGACAGATTCACCGTTCTGTCCGATGACTGACGGACATGTTCGGAAAACCAGCTGATATACACCTGCATTCTCTGATCGCTTAGGATTTTCTCTCCGAAGTAGTTCTCCCGTATGGATAGGGGTGCCGAATGAAGAGCCTGCCAGGACCACTCTTCCGGTCCGGCGAAGCGATGGGACAGATAATTGACCCGCTCCTCAAAGAAACTCCCCCGGCAGTGGGTCTGCTTCCCGGGAAATCCCAGGTCCAGGCCTGCGCAGTAGATTCTGTCGCATCCCATTTCCATGGCCAGGTCCCAGGCGGCGGTGGCCACCGATCCCCCCGATTTGAGGGAGATATCCAGAAGCCCCGCTTCGA
>JAFGPQ010000336.1 GCA_016936115.1 Spirochaetales bacterium
ATCTGATTACCCCCAACTTCACCGAAGCCGCCTTTATCCTGAATGAGGAGTACCCTCCTTCCCTCACCGCCGATGAGCTGCGCCTGTGGTGCCGCCGGCTATCCGATCTGGGGCCGGAGAAGGTGGTGATCACCAGCGTCCCCCTGTCCGGTGAAAACCGTATCGCCCTGGCAGCCTGGGACAGGGCTGAAAACCGGTTCTTCACCTCCTCTGTCAAACGGATTTCCAGGAGCTATCCCGGCACGGGGGATATTTTCACCTCCCTTCTGACCGGGGATCTCATACAGGGAAAACCCTTCCCCCGGGCGGTCAGGGGGGCGGAAAGAAAAATTCAGCTTGTCATAAAAAAGACCTCCCGCTATAATTTACCCAGAAGAGAAGGGGTTCTTTTAGAAAAATATCTTTAAACGGGGATACCTTGAACGAAAAACCGCTGATCCTGATAATTGATGACTCGTCCGCTTCGATTGATCTGGCCAGGAGTTTCCTTGAAGAGGACTACACCCTGGAGAGCTATACGGACAGCCGGGTGGGTCTTCACCGCATTGAGGAGGATCCGATTCCCCAGCTCTTCCTGTTGGATGTGGAAATGCCCCACATAGACGGATTCACCCTTTGCGAAAGAATACGCAAATCCCCCCGGACAAAGGACGTTCCCGTCATATTCACCACCTCCCTGAGCGACAGCCGAAGCGAAACCCTGGGACTGCGGTTAGGGGCGGACGACTATATAAGCAAACCCCTGAATCCGGGGATGACCCGGGTCCGGATTCGGCAGCAGCTGGAACTCCGAAAGGCTCAGAAAGAGCTGCGCAATCAGACCCGGGAGCTGGAGAAAATAGTACAGGAACGGACCATGGAGACTAATCTGGTTCAGGACGTCACCATCGAGTGTATGGCCACCCTGGCGGAAAAACGGGATAACGACGGGGGATTGCATATCACACGCATCTCCGATTACATTAAGATTCTGGCCCTGCAGCTGGTGGTGGACGGGGAGTTTCCCGAACTGGATCCGGAGCGCTACCCGGGCAGAATCAATATGATAGCCAAATCAGCCATGCTCCACGACATCGGCAAGGTGGGGATACCGGACAGGGTGCTGCAGAAGAAGGAAGAGCTGACCGAAGAGGAGTTCGAACTGCTCAAGAACCATACCGTTCTGGGCCGGGACGCCCTGCTGGCGGCGGAACGGGAGCTGGGAACCACCTCCTACCTCTCCCTGGCCCGGGGCATCGCCTACTCCCACCATGAGCGGTGGGACGGTTCGGGCTATCCCGACGGTCTCTCCGGGGAGGACATTCCCCTCGCCTCCCGTCTCATGGGCCTGGCCGATGTTTACGACAATCTTATTACATCAAAGAGTTTCCGCCAGTCCCAGAGCCATAACCGGGCGGTGAAATTCATCCGTGACAACCGGGGAAGCCTCTTCGATCCCCGTATCGTGGACGCCTTTATGAAATCGGAGGAGAAAATCCGTCTGGTAGCCCTGGAGAATTACGACGACGAAGACCAGAGGACAGCCCTGGAGATCCTCTACGACGGAATGGCCTCATAGGCGCTCCGTTCCCTCCGCCGCGAGAAGCCCGCAGGCCGCTTGAATCCCCTTTCCCTTGCTTTTACGGGTCCAGCACCTTCTGCCGCCTCCCTTTATGAGATTCCAGAACCGTTCCAGATCCTTCCCGGTGGGGACATTCTCTTCCCCGTGGTAGGGGATCAGATTGACCGTTCCTCCCAGGCCGTCCAGAAATTCCAACAGCTTCCGCCCGTCCTCATCGGAATCGTTCACCCCTTTGATAAGGACATACTCGAAATAGAGTCTATCCTTATACCGGTTCTGGGGAAGAGCGGCCAGGCTCTCTTTCAGCTGCTCCAGGGGCCAGATCCGGTTGACGGGCATGAGGGTGTTTCTGGTATCCGGATCGGCGGAATTGATGCTTACGGCAATACGCAGGAGGTCATAGTGCTCTTCGGGACGGCTTTTAATCAGCTCTCCCAACCGGCCCACCCCGTCACGGTGGCCGCAGGTGGAGAGGGAGATAAACTTCTTGGGGATGTTCAGCCCCCTGTAATCGGAAAGGATATCCACGGCCTTTATCACCTGATCGAAATTGTCGAAGGGCTCCCCCATCCCCATGAAGACGATGTTGCGGATCTCCCGGTTCTCCCGGAACCGGTGGTGCAGGACCTGGGCCACAATCTCTCCGGCGGTCAGGCTGCGGACCAGGCCCATTTTCGCGGTACGGCAGAAGGAGCAACCCCGCTTGCAGCCGATCTGGGAGGAGAGGCAGATCGTGTTGTGTCCGTGCATGGGAATGAAGACGGACTCCGCCGAGCCCCCGTCTGAGAAGGTCAACAGGGATTTCACGGTCCCCTCATCTCCCGTCTCCGCGCTGACCCGGGGCAGGATGAAATCAAAATCCCGGCGTATCTCCCCGGCCAGAGCCGGATTGTCCCGAAAGGCGGGGGACTTCTCCAAACCCTCCAGGGTTCCCCTTTCGTAGAGATGGGAAAAGAGCCCCCGGCCGTGCCAGGTTCCCTTCCCGTAGCGGGTCTCCATCAGTGCGATCATCTCCCGGGAGGTGTAATTCAGGACATCCATTCAGTTCTTCCCGGGCAGGAAAGGCCGGGCCTTGAGGGAGCGGGACTCCTCGGCCACCGGGGGGAACAGGCGCTCCAGTTCCTGTGGGGGGAGCTGTTCCATGGGCTCGAAGAGAGCCGTCATGCGGTCTTCCAGCTCCCTGACAAGAGCCTTGCGGCCTGAGGCGGATACGGGAGTTTCCCCGTAGGTGATGTGAACCTCCACCCGGGGCAGAAAGGTCAGCAGGGCCATATGTTTGATGAAACCGGCTCCCCCCACCTGGCAGGCGGAGACGCTGGCCATGGGCCAGCGGGAAGAGGGCACGTGAAAGCGGATGGCCCCGTAATGGACGGGAAGTCCGGCGCCCAGGGCGGGCAGGAACAGGGCTCCCAGAAATTCCCGGATTCCCTGTCCCCGGGAGGTGGTTCCCTCGGGAAAGAAGGCCAGGGAATCCCCCTGTGCCAGGGCCCGGGACATCTCTTCGGAGACCCGGTGCATATCGCTTATGCTGGATCGCTGAATGAAAATCACCCCGATCCGCTTCATGAGGGAGCCGAAAAGAGGTATCCGGCTCAGGGACTCCTTGGCCACCAGGCGGGCCCCCGTTTCGGCCATGACCGTAAAGACGTCGATCACCCCCAGATGGTTGGCGATGAAGAAGATCTGCCCCTCGGGACAGGTCCCCCTGCGGATGATACGGACTCCCAGAATCCGCACCAGCCGGGACATGAGAAAGCGCTGGAACCGTTTCCGCTGCCCACCCCTTTTGGGGACGGGGGTCAGATTATTCAGGGGAATGAACCACATGAACGAGAAAAGGATGAAGAACAGGGCGGCGGGGATGCGCCACAGGGCGCGCAGAAAACCGGCGATCAGGTCCGGGGAGAAGGGTTTGTTGTAATAGGATGGGGCCATGACCCGATTTTAGAAAGCACCGTGGCTTCTGTCAAGAATAGACCGGGGATCTCTCCGGTATCTTCTTCCTGTTTTGAGTTCCCGCCGCCGGTGCCGGAATAGGCTTTCACCTATGTTTACCGGGAATCAAAGAATAGTTAAGAAAGTTTCTAAAACATATTAAGAAGACTTATTAACTGGTTTAAGAATGTTTATTAAAATTTTTAATAAGCCTGCTGAATATTGTTGATAATGCTTTTGAACTTCTCTTTCTTACAATGGTGTCATCCCGTTTATTACTGCGGAACGGGGGAGTAAGCCGGGAATGACAGGGAGTTTCCCGGATGTAACGGAAGAAAAGTACTCCCCAGAGTACAAATGTAACTACCCCTTACCGGACAGGAGGGCTAAGATTCTAGAGAAAAATAATGTGAAGGAGATAGTAAAGATGAAAAAAATGTTGTTTTTTCTTCTGATTCCGGTTCTTCTGGTTACCGGCCTGACAGCGGGCGGTAAGACGGAAGGAACAGCCGGTTCCGAAAAGACGGTCCTGACAATGGGCTCCTGGAGAACCGATGATGTGGAGCAGATGAACCGTGTTCTGGCGGCGTTCAGTGAAACCCACCCGAACATAGAGATTCAGTTCCAGCCCACCAATCCCCCCGACTACAATGCCACCCTGCGCCTGCAGCTCGAAAGCGGCACCGGCCCGGATCTGATGTACGCCCGCTCCTACGCCACGGGGCTTCAGCTCTTCGAGGACGGTTATTTCGCCGACGTTACCGATGTTCCCGGCGTACAGACCGCCTACGATGACGGGACCCGGTCCCCCTGGGCCACCGCCGAGGGCAAGTCCTTCGCCGTGCCCTTCGTGGCCGTATCCCACGGGATTTACTACAACAAGGACATTTTCGCCGAAGCGGGCGTTTCCGTTCCCGAAACCTGGGACGAGCTTCTGGCAGCGGCTAAGAAGATACAGGACGCGGGCTACATCGCCTTCGCCAACGGCCTGGGTGACGAATGGGATATCGCCGAGGTGGTTTTCATGAGCATAGCCCCCAACTTCATCGGCGGTTACGAAGGCCGTCTCGCCTACGAGCAGGGCAAGAAAAAATTCAACGGCCCGGAAGTGGTGGCCCTTTTCGAAGCTATGGACTCCCTGCAGCCCTACCTGCCCTCCGGCTACAAGGCCCTGGGATATAACGACTCCAACGCCCTCTTCGCCACAGGACAGGCGGCCATGTACTTCGACGGCTCCTGGTCCATCGGCACCTACGACGGGGTGGATTTCGACTAGGATGTTTTCGCACCCCCCGTTCCTGCCAAGGGCGACAAGGGTTACGTCTGTTTCCATGCGGATGCGGGCATGACCATGAACGCGGCCAC
>JAFGPQ010000042.1 GCA_016936115.1 Spirochaetales bacterium
ATGTCCATAGCAATTGCTTACAAATTTACCTAAAAGGTAAAATCCTCAGGGAGAGGATTGTAGTGCATATCAATTCTATCAATCGTTTTATCCGGGGGGAGGTGAAACAATTCCAGAAGGATTTCGTACTGTTCATTATCAAACTCATCTCCGTGGTACACCACGAATTTTTCTTTTTTATGAAGATAGACAACACGTCCTCGGGGAATGGCATCATACTCAGCTCTCAGGCTCTGGGGGAGCTTCTTTAGGATTCCCCGCTTATCCATGATAAACCATGCGGCATAATGACCCACTTCGTAGTCAATGCTGACCCGAGTTTTCACCCCTTCAGACAGGGGGCTGGACTCATGATGAAAAAGTTTATTGTCATAACTCCAGAAAATTCCGACTCGTGCTTCTTCGTCCATCAATAGGAACTCCTTACATCTCTTTCGGCACTCTTGATGAGGTCATCCAGTGAAAGGGCGCTGTTCATGGCCAATCGGCTAAGGGTAAGCCAGTTATCCATAATATCCAGGGTGTCATCATTGTATGTCAGATGAATGGCATTCCCCCTGTATGAATTTATGAGAATCAGGCAGGGATCGGAGGGATGGACGTTTTTTTCAGGCGATCTGACGGGATAGATTCCATTTACTTCCCAGCCTATGACCTTCTGTGTCTCCTGTGAGAGAAGATAGGCTATGGCAGCCTTTGTGATTGGGGAATCTTCCATCGGTAAAGGAGAAGCGAGGGATATATAATTATATAGAGGCCGTATAAAACGGGGGTAACATACTTTTCCTGACAGATTGAAGCTGTTCGTTTCTGCAAGAAAAAAATCGGAGCTCCTGTTACCGGGATCGGAGGAAACGGTAAGAATACCCATCTCTTTGAGGCTGCGGTTCAGTACGAGAGCCTGCCTTAGAGCCTCATCCTCTGAGGAACCCTGTCCTTTATAATAATCGGTGAAAAGGGAAAAAGTGGGGTAATCGTAACTGTTCCAGCTGTAACTGTGGGAACTTTCCGCCAGGATATTGTCCAGATCCATAGGTCTGAGACGAACATCCCTGCGTGAAAAGAGGGAGGTAATCGTAAAGCAGTAATCCCGTTTCATTCCCACATGCCCAGCCAGAGAGGGGTAGGAGGATTCGGGAAAGATTACCAGTTGAGGTACCTCTTTATTCTGATATATCCGGTTCATAAGCTCCCGGGCCGGATCATCTGAAAGAATCGGAATAAACTCCAATTGATGGTAACGGCAGAAAAGTTCCAGACGGTCTTTTGTGAAAACATCCCCTTCCGGGATGATAACGGCCAGGCTGTTTTCTGTCAGAAGACTGCCCCAGATATCCAGACGGGAGGGATTTTCAAACCGGTACTCATTACGAAGGAGATAGAAGACATCATCAGAAAAAACGAGGGATAAACTATCCAGAAGACCTTCCGGTTCCTCGAGCACGATTTTGTTGCGTCCCCCATAGGCCTCAACGCGATAAACTTCGCTGAACAGGGGAATGATTCCGGAGATATTAAGCTCACCTTTCATCTCCCTTTTATCCGGCTGAGCATAATCGTAGAGTTCCTCCCTTTCGTAACTGCAGAAATACTCTCCGTTGATCCAGATATCAAGGCTCCACAGGTGCTGGAAGAGAATCATGAGGGAAAGGAAGAATAGAGTATATTTCATTCTTCTTCTATCTTCATCATCTTATCGACCCGTCTCTGATGGCGGCCGCCTTCAAAGTCCGCGTCCATATAAGCATCAAGAATTTCAGTGATCGGTTCAGGATAGGGAATTTCTGAACTCCCGGCGAAAGCAATGAAATTGCTGTTGTTGTGCTTTCTTGTCATAGTGGCGGCCCAGGCGTTCTGTGGGAGGGCACATCGGATCCCCTTAACCTTATTGGCGGAAATGGAAATCCCAATTCCCGTGGTGCACAGGAGAATCCCGAATTCATAATCCCCCTCCGACAGGAAGCGGTGACAAGCTTCGTCCGCCTTATCGGGGTAATCCATGGAATCATTGGTATTCACACCGCAGTCCTCCACGGTATAGCCCCGCGCGACCAGGTGTTCCCGGATAATTTCTTTTCTTTCAAGAGCCCCGTGATCGTTGGCGATTATGACCTTCTTCATTAATTCCTCCCAAAGTCGTATTCACTTTTATTATAGCTGAATATGATCTTCTTGACAATTTCTCTTTTCCTGCCCAAACCCTGGTCAGCGATGGCGATCCACACCATTTCTGAAACAGAACGCCGAAGCGGGACAGATTGAGCAACGGGGAGAGAGGGGATGGCAGATCTGCTGTCCGTAAAGCACCAGAAGCTCATTGATAGGTATCCAGTATTCTACAGGCAGTATAAGGGAAAGGTCTCTCTCCGTGTCATCCGGCTTGAGCGTCTTCACCCAGCCCATCCTGTTGGCGATACGGTGAACGTGGGTATCTACACAGATTGCTGGAATATTCAACCCCAGGCTCAATACGAGATTGGCCGTTTTCAGGCCCACCCCGGGCAGGGAAAGCAGCTGTTCCCTGTCTCCGGGAACGGTTCCTGCGAAATCATTAAGAAGAATTTCACATATCCTTTTAATATTCCCGGCTTTCATCTTGTAAAAACCGGCGGGATAGATAAGTTCTGCTATTTGCTCTTCCGACAGGGCCTGTAAGTCCCGGGGAGTATCGGCTATCTCAAAAAGCCGCATGGAGGAGGAGAATGTTACCTCATCACGGGTTCTGAGAGAAATGATAGTGGAAATGAGGACGCGAAAGGGATCCTGTGTTTCCCTGCCTATCTCGGAAACCGATGGTAATGTTCCGGTTACGGTTTTCTCGATGATTCCCAGGACCCTGTCCCAGTATTCCCTATCGGTCCTTTGTAATGAGTGTGATTGCCTGGGCTTCGACGGCCCGGCCTTCTCCGACCGCATCCTGCTTCTCCTTTGTTTTCGCCTTGACGGAAATGCATTCCTCCGGCAAGCCGGTCAGCCGTGCCAGGGAGTTTCTGATATCGTCAATGTAAGGGCGGAGACGCGGCTTTTCGAGGATCAACGTGGAATCGATATTTATCGGGCTCCAGCCTTTCTCTCTCAGAAGTGATAAGACACTATTGAGAAGGTCTCTGCTGTCCGCATTCTTCCACCGCTCTTCGGAGGGAGGGAAATGGGTACCAATGTCCCCCAGGCTGGCTGCACCCAGTAGGGCGTCGATTAAAGCATGGATAAGAACATCCCCGTCGGAATGGGCATCGCAACCCCGATCCGATTCGATTCTGACGCCGCCCAGGATAAAATCCCTTTTCTCGACAAGCCGGTGAATATCATAACCCTGACCCACTCTCAGATCCATTTATTCTCCTCCAGGGGAATACCCAACGATGCTAGATCCGATCTGTAGGTTATTTTATCGTTTTCCAGATTTCCCTCCACCGTATAGACCGGACCTATATGGGCATCCCAGATCTCCGAATCATCGGTGAAATCTTCCCTTGCCTCAATCACAGCCCTGTGGGCTCTGAGCAACTCTTTGTAGCGGAAACCCTGGGGCGTTTGGGCTCCCCTGGTAAATTCCCTCTTCAGATGGGATACAATTTTACCTTCCCCGTCGATGATTTTCATTGTATTGGTTGCCGGCTCGACAGGAATGCAGGCCCCATGTTCCCTGGTCTTTGTGAATACCTTATCGATTGTCTCTGAAGAGACAAAGGGGCGGGCCCCGTCATGTATGAGAATGATTTCAGGAGGATCCGCTTCGAGATGCAAAAGGGAATTGAAAACAGACATCTGCCTGGTGGAACCGCCCTCAATGAATTCAAGGTTACATAGCCCGGAAAGCGACTTTCTAGTTTCACTGACGAGATCGCCTCTGCATACGATGAGTATTCTATCAAAGAACCCCGTATTCACGAATGTTTCCACCCCATGATAAAGAAGAGGCTTCCCCTGATAGGTCATGAACTCTTTTTTTATGCCCCCGCCCATACGGGAGCTGGAACCGGCCGCGAGTATAACAGCCACTGACATGGGAGATTAATCAGCCTCAAGCTGACAGAGAATCAGCTGTTCGATTTCCTTTTTTGATTTTCCCATGGAGGAGGAAATCTCATCTATCAGGAGTTTCTGGGCATTATCAAAGAGTTTTCTTTCCTGCACGGGGAGTTCCTTGTTCTTGCTTCGGTGATAAAGACGGGCCACAACCATGGCAATATCCGTTACGGATCCGCTTTTGATGAGATCGAGATTCATATTGTATCTCTCTTTCCAGTCGGAAGGAGAGGTTGTCACATTTTTATTGATTTCATCCAGCGCTTTCTGTGCTTCCTGTGCCGATACTACCGGCCGGACACCCAGTTCATCCACTTTTTTTACGGGAATATGGACGATCATGTCGTCACTGGTCTCCAGTTTGACCACATAATAGAGAAGCTTCTCTCCCTTGAATACCCGTTCTTCTATCTTATCGATTTTGCCGACGCCCTGAAGGGGATATACTATATAATCCCCTTCTGAAAAAGTGGTGATTTTCTTTGCCATAGAAAACATTATACCTTAAAATGGGGGTAAAGGTCAAATAGGGCGGAGTCGATAAATATACCATGGCCGATTTTAAAATGATAAGGGGTTCCGCCTGCGGGATTGTGATCTCTTTTGCAATAACTTTTTTTGTCTCATGCGGTAATGATCCGCTGAAACAGTACGAGCCGGCCTTCAATGCCCGGGATGAGCTGGTGGATGTGGTGCATTTTCTTTACGGAAAGAACTTGAGCGCCGGTGAAATTCTTGAAGGTCTAGATAAAGTCGAAAAGCTTCTTCCCCAGATTCAGGACGTGCGGGACCGTATGGGGGAAGAGGCGGACCGGCTTACCGTCGAATCCTATGAACTTCACAGCGGGAATATTGAAAAACTTAAAGAGGGGAGGATGGAGCTTTATCAGGGGATCGATGCATTTCTCGTCTGCTCCTATCATCTGAGCGATGTCATAGAATTGAGTGTCTACTATAATGATCATAGGGCACTCTATGAGAAACTCAGGAAAACCCAGAAGGACGGAGTCTCTATCGTTCAAGGAGATGCGCCTCATAGTGCAAAATCTACCTTCAGTTATTATAAAAATCTGGATAAGATTACCGGTCAGACCGCCGATCCCGAAGGGGGATGGTTCTATACTGTAAAAGTTAACATAGGGTATAATTTCAATGAAAAGGATACTCAGACTCTTCTGAACAGTAGTAAAATGGCACTTGCCGCTCTTATCCGATCCTACTTCAGCGGTATGACTAAGGATGAGGTGATGACCATTGATGAAAACATTATCAAAGCCGGTCTCGTGATGGTGCTG
>JAFGPQ010000337.1 GCA_016936115.1 Spirochaetales bacterium
CATGTCCCCCACGGGGCCGTACATCTCTTCAAAGAGCTTGGCCTGTACCGCAGAGGGATCCTCCTCCCCGGTGAATCCGAAGGCTTTGGCCAGGGTATCCACGGGAACGGCAAAGGCCTCCTCAATGTCCCCGAAGGAGTAGGAGCCCCGTATATCGGCGGGATTATACTCCCCGGCGAACTCTCCGGTGGCGTATTTGACGGGAACCTTGGAACTTTCCGTCTGCCAGTATCCCGAAATCATGGTCCCCCCGATTCCCGCGAGAAAAAAGAGGGGTAGTATTATGGCTGCTGATTTTGCGGTAACTTTCATTTATTCCGCCTCCTTCTTTGCTGCATCGCCGAAAGATCCGGTACGGAACTCCAGGGTTCCCGGAACAGGGCAGACCCCGTCGGTGCTGGTGCATTCGAAGCAGCTGATGCATTGATGATTCCGAACCGTGCCGGCTCCGGACAGGGGTATGTTCATGGGACAGGTCTTGTCGCACTTTCTGCAGCTGATGCAGGTATCGGCGTTTCTCTTAAGGGGAATAATCCGAAAAAGGTTAAAGATACCCAGAACCGCGCCGTAGGGACAGGCGTACTTGCAGAAGGGCCTTTCCATGAAGAGGGAAAGTACCAGGGTAAGGCCCAGTATGATGTAACCGCCCAGGGCTACTTCTCCCGTCCAGAACTGGAAAAGGGCGTAGTAGGGATCGACCTCGGCGAAAAAGAGCTGACCCGACCGGGCTGTCATCACAATCACCCACACCAGCATGGCATAGCGCAGGTAGCGCAGATAGCGGTCAAAGGAATAGGGTATGAACCGGTTGAATTTCTTTTTGAGAATCCTGCGCCCCAACAGGCTGACCATCTCCTGAAAGGTCCCGAAGGGACAGATCCAGCCGCAGAAAAGGGACCCCAGCAAAAGGGCCGCTCCGAAGACAATGTACATAAGTACCAGTCCCGACTCGTGAATCTTTTTCACAAAGGTTCCCGCCGTAAGCAGCTGATAGATGCTTTCAACCCCGCCGAAGGGGCATACCGCATGAAGGGATGCCTCGCTCAGCAAGGGGATGCCGCTCCCCGCTGCGGCCAGGGTATGATTGACCGCAATCAACGCTATGAGGACGAAAAAGAGGATTTGAACAGTTTTCCTTAACCGATTTTTTTTCACTTCCCGCTCCTGAATATTGGTTTCTTATTAAGTATAGGTTATTTGTCATCTATGAACCAAATATGAACGAAAAATAGAGAAAAAAATTACTCCCTTACCTGTTAAGGGGCTTTTCATTAAAATTTATTGTATAAAAGAGTTAAACGGTATATAATTTTTTCGTCTTGTTAGGGAATATGGTGTTTCATGGGAAAATCTAAAAATAGGAAGAGTTTCAATCCGCCGTTAACGACAGTTTTTCCTCTCTTTCTCTGTGCTCTTTTTCTTCTTCTCGCTTCTCTGGAGTATTCCCGGCTCAGGGACACCATGTCCGTAATCGCCGCATCCCTTCCCGTTCTCCTGGCCGATGATTTTCAGGACAGGGCGTCCGGTCCCGATAGCATTTCCCGGGATGAGGAAATGAGAAACCGCCGTCTTATGAACGGCATCAAAGAGAAATTCCGCCTTAAGTGGGTCTATACTCTCGTGGAAGAGGAGGGGGTTTATTTTTTCTCCGCGCCCTCCGTTTCGGAAGAGGAGGCCCGGGAAAGGGATCGCTGGTACTATTTGCCCTATGAAAATATCCCCGAAGCCTTTGACCGTGCTTTTCGTGAGCAGCGGCGTACCTTCTCCCTCTACCGTGATGACTGGGGAAGAACCTTCTCTGTGATTCTGCCTCTGATCAGCCCCGGGGGCAGGCCCTACCTCTCCTGCGTGGACATTTCCCTGGGACAGCTGCTCAAGTGGGGATTTCTGAATCGTATCATCGAGTTTTTTCTTATCCTGATCATGGGTGCCGCCATCGAGGTTTATCTTATTCTTATGAAAGGGAAAAACGAAGAACTCTCCCCCATCCGCCATGAGGTCCTCACCCATAAGAGAGAACTGGAGAGAGTTCTCTACGAAAGAAATCAGGAAATAAAGGAACGGGCGGAAAAGTACGCCCGCCTGAACATGAGGCTTCTGGCCGCTCTGGAAACGAGTAATCTGACCCTGGTCATCATTAACCTGGAAGATATGTCCCTTCGCCAGGAAACCCCCTTTACCTACGAGGGGGAGGAGCCTGAGAAAATCGAGGGAACCATCAGTTTCGAAGCCTTCTTTCTTGAGTTCATACACCCCAGCGGCCATCACCTTATCAAGGATACCCTGCACGAGTTCAAGTACGAGGGAATCGATGAAAAGACTCTGGAACTGCGCATGTTCCATGAGGGGCGATGGCTCTGGTTCCGTTTCTACTGCCGCCGAAACAGCGCCGATTCCCATGAGATGGTCGTTCTGGGACAGATGATCCACCAGGAAAAGACCCGGAGCGAGGAACTTTACCGCAAAGCCAATTACGACGCCCTGACCCATATGGTGAACCGTCACTACTGCTATTCCTATTTAGAAGACGCCCTTGAGCAGAAACGAAAACGGGATTTTCCCATGGCCCTGGCCTTCATCGATGCGGACGGGCTTAAAATCGTGAACGATACCCTGGGCCACAAGCAGGGAGACCGCTATCTCCTTGACACGGTGGCGATTATCAACCGGGCCATAAGGGACGACGATATCCTGGGGCGCATCGGGGGGGACGAGTTTCTTCTGATCTGTCCCCAGACTTCCGAAGAGGACTTCGCCGTCCTGGTTCAGCGTATCGACGAGGAGATTGAGAAATTCAACGCCGTTTCCGGCCTGGCCTATCAGATCTCATTCAGCATGGGGTTTGTGGAGGTCACCGGACAGGAAGATAAAACGGTGGATGAGCTTATGGAGATGGCCGACGCCCGGATGTATGAGAACAAAAGCCTCAAGAAGCAGCGGGGCGGCGGTGTTTCGCTGCGGACGTGAGAAGGGGGATCGTGATTCCTACCTTATCATTCCAAAGCGGTTATTTTTGGGGAAGGGAGATTTCCTTTATAATATTAGCTTCTTTGTGTGAGGAAGCGAACTTGCCATAGAACTCATTGGACAGGGAAATCATCGCGTCTTTCGCCACTCTGTATATGGTCATGCACATCTCTTTGTTCAATAGTAAGTCATTGACTCTCTTTAATGTGGACGTATTAAAATCCTTGACCAAAACTGATTTGACATATTTCCATTTTATTTCCGGTGTTTTGTCATCGGTATGACTATTCTTCCACTCGGACTTTCTGTATCCGGGATGGGTGAGAATATCCTTAATATAGAATAAAACCTTCAGGTGTTCCAAACTGGGATTGTTCTTCTCCTTTGTTGAATCGATGTGGTATATCTTTAGCATGGCGATAAGATAATTCTCGATCGTATTCATTTTTGAGAGCTGGTCCCAAAAATAATCATAGTAAATCTCGCTGTCGCTCATGGACAGGGAAAACAGGATATACTGCTGAAACATAAACTCATAAAATGCACAGTAATTCAGAAAAAGATTGAAGCAGATCCCTTCGGTATTGGTTGTATCTGTCTCCAATCGTTTAACCAAGTATTCTATACTATCAAAATTTATCTTTATGAGAGACAGATCCGGTTTATCAGACCAATCAAAACTGCTATTGGTTTTCTTTTCTTTCATTGCGATTTTCCTGGAAATCAAAGGTTTCAGTTGTTCTTATTATTACTTTAATCCAATGAATCCCCACTTTCCAGTAAAATATTTCAATAATATTCCCGGGTTAAGCAATCCGACGGATAAAATCGATTTTTAAGGAGTGATTCAGGGGCTGAGTCCGGCCGGATTAAGGGCTGCCTTGAACCGTCGGGAACATCACAATGGGGCGACTCGGTACGCCATGAGTTTTACGTTGGCCACGACGGCCGATGGCACATAATTCCCGTTTGATATATAATACTTCCCCAATTTCCCTGTCGCCTTTTCGCCTTAGAAAAGCTCCTCCCCCTTGTGAACAACATCCTCCCACTCCGCCTCTTCCTGGGCGCTGAAGGGGCTCAGCACCCAGCGGGTGACATCCCCGTAGGGTGGGCGGCCGATGCCGATGCGCAGGCGGCCGAACTGATCCGTGCCCAGATGCTGCTTTACCGAGCGCAGGCCGTTGTGGCCGGCAAGACCGCCGGCGAAGCGGTACTGAATATCCCCGAAGGGCAGTTCCAGTTCGTCGTGTACTACCAGTACTTCCTGCGGTTTCAGCTTAAAGAAGTCCAGCGCCTTGCGTACCGAATCGCCGGAAAGGTTCATCATGGTCTGCGGCTTCAGAAGGATGACCGGCTCCCCGGAACGGGTTTCCCGGCACCAGAGGCCGTTGAATTTCTTCTGCCAGGACCGGTCCCGGGCATCGGCCAGACGCCAGGCGGCGTTGTGCCGGGTCTTCTCGTATTGCTTGCCCGGATTGCCCAGGAATACTATCAGTTTATAGGGTTGATTCAAGATAATTTCTCTCCTTTTCGGTTAGCCTGTAGAGTCCGAAGACCAGATCGTCCAGAGAGGTTCGGTTGCCTTCGTAATCCTTCTGCAGCTTCTCATAGAGTTGGTGGAATCGAATAAGTTCCTCCTTTGTCAAAAGGGGCAGGGGAAGGGTTTCCAGCTGACGGCGCAGAATCTTTATGGTGTGAAAGGTTTTTTCGAAATAGAGGCGGTAGAGCCGGGAATTCAGAAGCATAACGATCACCCGGGGGGAGTAACCGGCGGGGGGGATCAGAAAGTTTACCGAATTCAGGGTCAGCAATCCTTCCCGGTCCAGAGCGGCTATGGGATGGCGGGCTATGAAACGGTAGAGGATCTTCTCCTCCCGGTACAGCTCCCGGGGGGCTTTCTGCTGAATCCTTTCGTCATCGTAACGAAGGACATAGCGGGGAGGGGCGGCGTTAAAAGGATTCAGGTCGGAACCGCAGCGGATGGGTTCGCATCCCTCAGGCGCTTCGGCGGCTTCGAAGAGCTGTTCCCGGTTATTCCCGGTAACAATGCCCAGGCCCCAGCGGCTCCCTTCGCCCAGATGCCGGTGTTCCCGGACGAAGAGTTTGCGAAACAGCTCCTGCTCTTCGGGACCGGTGAAGATGTTCCAGACCCCCAGGGGAGTGTTTTGCAGGCTCTCTCTGCTTCGTCGGTAAGAAGATCCCGTACCTTCTATGGAAATATCATCCCCGCCGGGCCCCAGAAAGAGGGCGAAGCACTCCGACTGCACCCGGGTGAACCGGCTGCCGTACCACCGGACCGCTTCGGTCCGTTCCAGCAGGGCTGCCCGTATATCATGGTGCCTCTCCCGGTGAAGCAGACTTTCGGGCAGGAGGAATCCGGCCCGGCCCTCCGGGGCCAGGTGGGGCAGGGCAGCCAGAATCACCGCCGAGGCCGATTCCCCGGAGCGCAGAGGGAAACGCTGTTCCAGCTCTTCCTTTCTTTTCGCATCGAAGCGGAAGCCCCAGGGGGGATTGGTGGCAATCACATCAAACCGCTTCCCCCGGAGCCGGGACGAGAGACCTTCCAGGGAGTCCTGGACGTAGACGGCCGGTTCGAAGTGACGCCGGGGAAACTGCCGCATCAGATTCAGGCGGCTCAGACGCACGGCCAGGGGGTCGATATCCTGGCCGTAAACCGGTTCGGGGCTGTCCAGGAGCCGGGCGGCCAGTGTCAGGAACATGCCCGTGCCGCAGCAGGGATCGTAAAAGCTAAGCGGATTTCCTGCGGGAAAAAGGGTAGAGAGAATGTCTTCGGCCAGCTCTGCAGGGGTGTAGTAGGAACCCTTGACCGACTTTTCCCCTTCCCTTATGAGACTCTGGTAGAGGCGGCCGGGAAAGTCCGGCGCCCCGCCTATTTCCGGCGGGTAGGAGGACCGCTCTTTTCTTCTTCCCCTGATCCCCAAATCCTTTCTCCAGGATTTCATCTCCCGGTCAAAAAAGGGATTTTCCGGGCTCTCCCCGTAACGGGAGGTCAGATCTTCCATGGCAAAGTAGAGGGCCTCTTCCCGGTTCCACCCCTGGTCCCTGACGAAGGCCAGAATTGAGCCCATGGGAAAGTTTCCGTATTCCGCGGGAGTGAAAACCCGGCGGGAACCGCTTTTGTTGGCCCTGCTCTTAAGACGGTCCTCTCCCTTTCTTTTTGTGAGGAATTCGGTTACACTTTCTTTGGTCAGGGAGGGAAGAAGACCCGCCTTCTGCCAGTTTCGGACCGTTGCCGGAGAGACTCCCAGCAGGCTGGCGGTCCGGCTAATGGTCAGTTTCTCTTCCATTCCCCCCTATCATAGGATGAAAAGGATAACAGAGTCTATGAAAAAAGAAGTTCCCGCCTACCGAATAAGAGCTGTTCTGGATGCTCAGAAGGGATTTTCCCTCTCCGCCGAAGTGGTTTCCGGGGGATTTCTGCCCGGCCGGGACGCCTGTCACTGGCCCTCCCTGACGCCGGTACGCCTGAAAAAGGCGGAAACCCTCTCCGGATCCTCCTATCAGCTTCTGGTCAAGGGACTCAAGAGAAGCCAGGTTCGGGAGGGGGATTTGCTTTTTCCGGCGGACTGGGATTCGGGACGCTGCCGCAAGGCCCTTTTCTACTGTCCCCGGGGCGGGGAATACGGACGGGACAGATCCTTTGCGGTCACCACCCTTACCGGGGATCCTCTGGGCGAGAGGAACATCAAGGTGCAGTTCTCCTATTCCGGGTGTCTGGCCCGGGCGGAATTTGACGAACCGGTCCTGGGTATCAAAGGGGGAGAGTACCGCTTCCTGCGGATGGAGGAACCCCTCATTCTCATAGGCCGGGGGGAAATGCGCCGGAGCGACAGCGAATTCGTGGGTAAGGCCATGAGTTCCTGGAAGGACCACAGGGATAATCTGTTCCGGGAATTCCTGGCTCTGGAACTGGGCTGGCACGGATTCGCCCTGGTCCCCCGGGAATATGAGGATCTCTCCCTGCCCCGCTGCGAAAGGGGCGACGGGGTGCTTATCCGGTCTCAGAATTATAAAACCGGATCGGCCCGGATCCGCAAACGGGCTTCCGCCATGGGAGGAGTCTCCCTCTCCTCTTTTTCCGATGCCCTCGACCGGCATACGGCGGAACTCATGGTCGCCCGGGGGGAACTGGTCACCCGGGGAGACTGGCTGCTGCTGCCCCGGGCGGTGGGCGAGGACGGATTGTCCCCCATGGCCCGCCGCCAGCTGACCCTGCTCAAAGAGAAGGGGGGGGTGGCCAATCCCGCCGAATCCCGGGACAGGGGCTCCCGGGAAAACTGGGAAGCCATGGGGCGGATGGGATTGATCCGCTACGACGAGGGTCTGGTCATGACCGGGGAACGCTACGAAAAGGAGAGCGGTATGCTCGTCGAACGGCTCAAAAAGAAGGGCCCCGCCGATCTGGCCGCCTTGAGGGAAGTCTCTTCTCTGAGCCGCCGGGAACTGCTTATTCTGCTGGCATGGATGGAGAAGGACGGACTCATCCTGAACCGGGGAGACATACGTGAAGCGATCGGCTAGGGCCGGGGTTCTGCTCCTTATCCTGTTTCTTACAGTCTTGGGATGCACGAATAATCCCCCGGTGATCCGGGATATCTGGTGGATGCCCGTTACCGTGGAGAATAGAGCCCAGGGAACGGTTCGTCGGGAGCTCATGCTCTATGTGCAGGTAGAAGACGGGGAAGGCCCGGCGGATCTGGCCGAAATGCGTCTTGAGAACACTGGGGGCGACATTTTCTGGAAGGCCGATTCCTCGGTGTGGAAGGAACGGCGGGAGGGGGATGTCCTCTGGGTGGGGAGCAGTTCCTTCTCCGGCGGCGGGGACACCCTGACCGAGGGCTCCTACCGGCTTACCGTGGAGGACAAGGGGGGGCGGACCGATGAGATTCCCCTGGAGCTTACCGGGTGGTACGGCGAGGAGGATCTGTCCCGGCACAGAATCAGCGAAGAGGGGGATACCATGACCATCTCCTCTTCGGGGGGGGGATGGTTTTTTCTTCCCCTGTGGGAGAACGGCACCCCGGAAGAGGGAAAGCTCCGGTCCCTCCCGGTCAACAGACCCTTCACACCGGGGGACTACCTTTCCGATGGGGGAGGAACTTTCTATCTATTGCTTTTTGAGAGAAACCGCATGGCCCTCCTGAAGGAAGGCCCCTATACCTACTTATCCGCGGAGTGAGGATCTTCGTGAAAGAAAATCCTGCGGAATAGTTTCTTGACCGGCAGCAGCGCCTGTTCCCAGCGGGATTTCCCGTAAATGGAGGCGTACTCCGTTGCCGCTTCCTCCAGGGGAAAGTCCTGGCCGTACTTGTTCTTGAGCATATCCCAGTGTTTCACGATCCACACATAAAGGTCCGCTTCGGTTCTGCCGGGAAAACGGCTGACCAGGTTGTTATCCTGAATAATATCCCGGATGGGAATAAAAATGTTTTTAAACCATGAGGTGATGGCGTCTTCGAGGCTGATCTCCTCTTCCTGTTCCTGGTTGATGTAGTATTTGTGCCCCAGAATATGGCGGAGCATTTCGTCATACCGGCCGGGGGCGGTGAACTGGATGGTATCCATGTCAATGTACTTGTGCATTTTCGTGGCCTTGCAGATTCTCTTCTTTTCGTAGGCGATCAGCTCCTGCCGGATATCGGCCATGGTCATTTTCTTGGTGACCTTGATATGGGCCGACAGCTCCACCACTTCCGCGTCTATCGCCTCTATCCCCTGGGAACGGGCCACGGAGACCCGGTGGTTCCCGTCCCTTACGAAGTAGACTTCTCCCAGCTTATAGAGTTTGATGGGAGGAAGATTCACATCCTTGTAAAAGGCGGAATCGATGCTGGTCCAGCGGCCTCTCAGGTGCTCTCTCTTGGGCAGAAAGGTTTTATTGAAGTCGTTGTACCGTCCCTCGCTGCCCACGATGTCGCAGATATTCACCGTCTGCATACCCTTGTAGGTCTCGCTCCGGGGCTTGACCAGCTCCTTGATACTGTAAAAAGAGAGAAGCTCCCTCTTTTCGGGACGCATGATATTGAAAATGCTCTCGAAAAGGGCCTTGCCCTTGGCTTTGTCGAAATCGGAATCGGTCTGTTCCCGTATAAAACTGTCTGACATTAGTTCTTTTCCCTATTGTAATTTATAACAATATGATCGTAAGCGTTGAGCACAATCGTATTAAGATATCGTGTTTTTTTAATGGTGGTCTGATCGTATATGTGGATATGCCCGTGAATCATATAGGCGGGCTCGAATTTTCTCAGAAACCAGAGAAAGGCCCGGAATCCCCGGTGGCAGCGGTCCTTTTTGTCATGGATCGCCCGGGGGGACGCGTGGGTCAGGAGAATATCCAGATAGCGGCCGTGAACCATTTTGTTCCAGAGCAGCCGGGGGACCAGACGGAAGATCTGCCGGTACATGCCCCATTCGGTATACTGGTTGGGCCCCTTGTTGTACCTCATGCTGCCCCCCAGCCCCGCAATGATGAGGTCCTTATCCTTGAGATAGATCACCTTCTGCCCTATGTATATGGAACCGAAGTTATTCCCGTATTCCTCGTCTCCGGACATGTTGGAGAAGGGTTCCTTCCCCTTGAAGTGGGAGTAGCGCTTAAGGTTGTGATTTCCGAATACGAAATAGAGCCGCTTGTTCAGGCAGGAGATGATGTATTCGTAATAGCTTATGGGAAGATCCCCCGCACCCAGGACCAGATCCACATCTTTGAACCGTTCCTTGATTCCGTTGGAATAGACGAGGGGATCCACATGATCGGCCACGCAAAGTATTTTCATTCCGGCTCAGTCCTTTTCTCCGATTCGGTGGAGCAATTCCAGAAGCTTGTCCTTGTCGTAAATTTCAATGGGGCGGGATTCGGCGAACTCAATGGCCGTTCTGGTGAACTGGGCTCCCGAGAAAATCATGCCCCGGGATACTTTGAAATTGGTGATATCCTCCTGGAAACTTCTTATGACGGGAAGGTCCACATTGGAGGTGCTGCGCAGAAAAAGCATGAGTTTGGGGAACTTCCGGGCGTTGCGCCACTGGCCGGAGTTCTTCTCCACCACGATGATGCGGCATCCCTGTTTGGTCATCTGGACATCGGTGACCGTATGGTTCAGTTCGTCCACCACGGCGGTGCAGATCTCTTCGAAGCGGGCGTTTGTGGCGGTCATGTAGTCCTTCATCACGTCGTCGCTGCGAAGGTCCTGGAACTGGCTCAGCTTTTCCGCCACGTCCTTGAAGTTCTTATCCTTGGTGTAAACATACTCCCACTGGCTTATGGCCTGGTCCAGCTTGCGGCTCTTCTCATAGCAGGCCGCCAGGAAATAGCGGGCGAAAAGAATCTCCCTGTCATTAGTCTTCTCCGTTTCCGACAGGCGGACAACCCTCTCAAGCTCGGTGGTGGCCTGGTCGTAGCGTTTGGTCTGGATAAGGCAGATGCCCCGCTCGATAAGACACTTTATTTTGAAGGCCTGATCCTTCTGACCCTTTTCGAAGGCATCCACCGCGGCGTTGTAGTCCTTCTGTTCCTTATGGATTTTTCCCATATAGAAATAGGCCTGATAGAGGGTGCTGTCCAGCTTCAGGGCTTTCTGCAGAAAAGCCTTGGAGTCGTTCTCCTTCTTGGCCGCATAGAGCAGAATCCCCAAATGCAGGTAGGCCAGGCTGTGGTTGGGATCCTGATTGATGGTTTTCTTATAATAACTCAGAGCCTGGACGGGCTTCTTGCGCTGCTCGAAAATGAGACCCGCCTTGAAGAGGTGGTCCGCATTGCCCGGCTCCTTCTGTATCAGGAGCAGATACTCCTTCAGGGCTTCCTCGGCCTGATCGAACTCCACGAACAGATCGGCCATCTCCCGGCGGAACTGGCTCTCTTTCAGGCTGCCCCGAAAGTCTCCGAGCTGGTTTACCGTCTTGTACTCCATGAGAGCGAGCTCGTTCTTTCCGTCCTGCAGAAAGGCCTTGCCCAGCAGGTAATGGGTTTCGCTGTCCCGGGGATCACTCTGGAGAATCTGCTTTGCCATGCGGATCGCCTGAGCCGTTTTCCCCTGTTTCACAATGTTAGCCAGGTTGTTTACCGCCTGGGGTTTGAGGATCATGCGAATGATAAAGTAGATGAAGACCCCAAGTCCGCCGAAGAGGATGGTGGCTAAAATAATGATAACTATTGTATCCATAACCGTCCGATAAAGTAGTAAGATAGCTGCAATTGCTTTATATTGTACTTAGGTTAATCCCTTTCTTCAGTTTAGTCAAATAATTGGGAGGCGTAATAGGTGAGGAAAAAGAAAAAATGGTTCGGTTTACTCCTGATTTTACTGCTTCCCCTCCTGTTGCACAGCCAGAGCGCCTA
>JAFGPQ010000338.1 GCA_016936115.1 Spirochaetales bacterium
AATGATCAAAAAAAGGGCAGAGTATATTGATTTTATTTTATCGATAAAATAATATCCCAATAACGCAGAATCAGTTCGGCGAAAAATTTCTGTATACAAGGATGGAATATGAGAAAACAGTTTATCATCTTTACGGCAATTGCCGTAATGGCCACATTTATCAGTTGCGGAAGCAAGTATACTCCCGGAACATACGAGGGCGGTGCCCCAGGTATTCATGGAGAAAATGTCGTTCTTCAGGTTACCGTCGATAAAAAGAATATTAAGGATATCACGGTTATAGAAAACCATGAGACTCCCGGTGTTTCAGATACCGCCTTTGCCCGGATACCCAAGGCAATCATCGAAGGACAGACGCTTAATGTGGATACCGTCTCCGGAGCCACCTATTCCAGTAATGCCATCATTGGTGCTGTAACCGAGGCATTGAAAGCGGCGGGGGCTGATATCGCTAAATTATCCGAAGGTAAGGAAGTAGCTGATGCTGTTACAGCTGCCACCGAAGTCTTGAATGCGGATATTGTTATAATCGGTGCCGGTGGTGCCGGTCTCGCAGCTGCTGTTTCTGCGAATCAGAATGGGGCAAGCGTCATTGTATTTGAAAAGATGCCCCAGGTCGGAGGAAACACTATTATTTCCGGTTCAGCTTTCAATGCGGCCGATCCTTCCCGCCAGATTCCCCAGGGTATCGAAGACTCTCCGGAAAAACACTACGAGCAGACCCTTAAGGGTGGTGACAATATGGGTACACCCTTACTCGTCAAAACTCTTACTGACAATGCCTACCCCACGCTTCAGTGGCTGGAGAGTCTTGGAATGGAGTTCCAGGATCATGTTTTTACTGTTCTCGGCGGTCTCTGGCCCCGTGCCCATAAACCTGTTCTCCCCCTCGGTACGGGCTATCTGAAGACTTATACCGACTATATTGCTTCTCACGAGGGAATCACTGTTCTTACAGATACCAGAGCTACAAATATCTACCTGGAAGATGATGCCAATGGGGTTAAGCGGGCCAGTGTCGTTAAGGCGCAGGGGCCCAGGGGAATCGTAGTGGCCCAGGGACATAAAGCTGTTATTGTGGCTACGGGAGGCTTTGGCGCCAGTGTCGAACTCAGAGAGAAATACAACAAGCATTGGCCATCCCTTGCTAATATCGGCACGACAAACCATCCCGGAGCAACCGGAGACGGTCTGGCTCTGGCCGGTGATGTGGGAGCCGATCTGGTCGGTCTGGAATACATTCAGCTTCTTCCCATGGGCGATCCCGTTACGGGAAGCCTTTCCGGCAATATAGAGCAGGCCGTTGAGAACCGTATCTTTGTTAATAAGGACGGTAACCGCTTCGTTGACGAGGGCGAGAGAAGAGATGTCATGACCAGAGCTCTTTTCGAGCAGGAAGATACTTTTATGTGGATTGTTCTCGATTCCCATAACTATCCCACTATGGATACGAAAAACAACTTCAACGAAACAATTCAGGAACTGGTTGATCAGAACAGAGCGGTTATGGCCGATTCCCTGGATGAACTGGCAGAGAAAATGAATGTAAACGCCGATAATCTCAAAGCGGCTGTTGCCGAATTCAATTCTGCCGTAGAAACGGGCGGCCCCGATACCTTCGGTAGAACTCTCTTCCAGTACAAAATGGATACGCCGCCCTATTTCGCCGGTGGTAGAATGCCTACGGTTCATCATACTATGGGGGGGATCAAAATCAATGAGAAAGCCCAGGTTATCGATACGGCTGGAAACGTGATACCCGGTCTCTATGCGGCAGGTGAAGCTACCGGCGGCATACATGGAACAAACAGGCTCGGAGGCAACGCCCTTGCCGATATTAATGTATTCGGCAAAATTGCCGGTGCGAATGCGGCGTCTGAATAATTCGATACAGGTTTGAGTTTATCCTCCGTTCCTTCGGGGACGGAGGGATCAGCGGTCTTCCATACCCCTCAAAAGGGTATCCACTAATTCGTACATTGCTGTTCTGATAGGAAATTTCCCTTCATGGAGGCACCAGTGGAAGACCGATCCCCTGATCGAGATGAAAATCATATCACAGGCTTTTTCAGGGGTGATTCTAAGGGATATTCTGTTTTCATCAACAGCCCGTTCTATCAGCTCGGTCAGAATGGTTTGCATAGGGCGGCCTTCCTTGATAAAGTTTTTATTCCTGTTTGAATAGAAAACCTTGGAGAAATCGAGACCCATATCATCTATAAGATCGGCGTAGGTTTTTACATACTCCATGATCAGTTCTCTGCCCGTGTAGTTGTCTTTTCCGGGACGCCAAGTGATGAAATCTTCATCGGCTTTACGAAATGTCTCTTCCAGGATGCTCTCTTTGGAAGGGTAGTGATGATAAAAGGCACCGACGGAGCAGGAAGACTTACTGCAGATTTCGGTTATTTTTGTCTCTTCAAATCCTTTCTGAGAAAATAACTGAATGGCCGTATCATATATTTTCTGTTTTGATTTTTCCGCCTGGATATCCCGGGTCGTCCTGTGGAGACTCTTTTTCCTGTCCATAGGGGAATTAAATCGATTTTTCCTGTTTTTGACAAGATGAAGATTGAAAAATGACACAGGATGGTAAAGAGGGTCATTTACATTGTGGGCCAACTTTCCTAATATATCACACCGGATGGCCTGATTTGATATCAGGCTGTTCTATGGATTATGAGATGAAACTACCAATAACACTAAAACCCTTTGACTGGGCCGCTTTTATTCTCTCTCTGGCAATTTTTATTGCTTTTACCCTTTTCGGCTGGAAACAGGGGGGCAATATCACCTATCTTCTGATAGAGAGCCAGGATGGTTCTGCCCTCTATGCTCTCTCCGAAGATAGAACGGTTACCGTAAAAGGACCGGTGGGCGAGTCGATCATTCAGATATCCGAGGGAGAAGCGTCCTTCATATATTCCGATTGTGCTGACGAACTCTGCGTCCAGTCCGGAGCTATCTCCGGACCGGGAGAGTGGGCTGCCTGTCTGCCCAACCGGGTTATCATATCGACAAGAGGCGGAGAAAGCGAGGTTCTTGATGCCCATGTTTTCTGAGAAACAGATAAACCGTATTGCCATGCTGGGGGCATTGAGCCTCTTTTTGTCCACTGTGGAATATCTCTTTCCCCGCCCTATCCCTTTTATGCGGCTGGGGCTGGCCAATATACCGGTCATTCTCTGCCTTGATTTACTGCCCTCAGAGAAAGGGAGGGAGAGCGTTCTACCCACGCTGGCCTATTTCCTTCTCATTCTGCTAAAAGTGCTGGGGCAGGGGATTATCAACGGAACCATGGCCTCCTATGTTTTCCTCTTCTCCCTGGCCGGCTCCTTTGCCAGCGGTGTTATGATGTATCTGGCATGGCGTTTTCTTAAGAGGAACATTACTTTTGTGGGAATAAGTATCCTGGGAGCCCTCATCAGCAATATGGCTCAGATCATACTCTCTATTGCTTTTATTTTTGGATCAACCGCCTGGAGGATTCTTCCCCTCTTTCTGGGTATTGGTCTTGTCTCCGGTTGCATCATGGGAATTTTCGCGCAGAGATTTTCAGAAAAATCACTCTGGTGGAACAAGATGAGGGACATCAAGTGAGAAAACCCGACCATCTGGCTTCAATTGTTATAGACGGCATACGCTTCTGGACGGGAATCGCCCTCATTCCGGCCTATCTATTTATCAATTCCCCTCTGATAAAGCTTCTTCTCATTCTCTTCTTCGCGTTGTCCGTCTCTCTGGCAGGAAAAAAAATTCGTTATCTCTATTTTATTATGATGACCGCATCCATAACTTTTTTCCATTTGCTCACTCCCAATGGAAAAATCCTCTGGGATCTGGGAATTGTCCAGGTGACCAAAGGATCGCTTCTTACGGGATTTACCAAAGGTATCAGCCTGGCCGGGCTTGTATTTATCTCCCTGTTCTCGGTCACACCCTCCCTGAAGCTACCCGGTAAGCTGGGGGGGCTTCTGGGGCGGATGTTCTACTATTTTGAGATTATTCTTGACGGGAAAAAGAGAGTACAGGCAAAAGATTTTATCGGGAGTCTGGATAGAATTCTCAACCAGATATTCCCCCTGCACCATATCGAAGCCGTACCGGAAGCTGTTTCCGGCATAAGGGTTAGGTCAAGGGGAAACCGGGCGGGGAATGTTCTCTATCCTCTTATCTGGGCCATTCTGATGGGGGGGGCCTACCTGTTGGATTCGCTCTGATCCCATTGAGTTACTCCTCACGGTGCATTCCCTGATGGATGTCATTCCGGGTCAGATCCCAGTCGGCACTGGCCCGTCCTTCCCATTTCGCATCCAGGCTGACTTCAAGATCAACAAGGCCTACTGTCTCGGTATATTCCTTTTTCTCTCCTGCGGGACAGGTAAAGACCAGGTCCTCCGATTTCTCATCGTATATCAGAGTAATCCGGGCTGTAATCCCGCCGGCATTATCTTTGTTATCCAGATCGACAGTCAGAGAGCCTGAAACGGGATTGCCCCCCCGATCGGTAAAAGTGAAGGGTTCCGTCTTTCCCTTGAGGACCGGAACATCTCCGTTGTAAAAATCCGCATCATCCCGAATCAAACGGCGCATTTCATAGATCCAGTCGTTAAAGTGGCGGGTTTTATCCTCCAGGACCAGGGTCTGTCCCGATTCGATGACAAAGTTTTCATGCCACTTATCAAAACTGACTTCAGGCAGTGTGACAAATCCGAAATCCGGACCCAGATCTATCATGATGCTGTGTTCTCCAGGAGAGAGCTCTATCAGAGTGGGATTTCTCTTGTCACCGGTGGTATAGCCAAAGAATTCCCCATCTATGTAAATGCGCGCATCGATGAGATAGGAATGGAATTTCAGGGTACCCGGCTTTTTCAGAACATGCTTGATAATGGGACGGTTAGGTGCGGCCGTACGGAAAATGACTTTTCTTCCCGTCAGTTCGCTCACAAGCTTTTCTGCGGCCAAATGAAAGAGATCCTCCGTATCCCCTCTGGTGGAATAGGAGGTCACCCGGCCCGATTCCACCTGGGTGAGTGTTATATCCAGGAGAATCTCCTCATCCATGACCACGTAATTCCCGGAACACAGATAATCGCAACCGATCAGTTTTCCTATCTGAACGGTGGTCTCCCCGTCCATGATTCCGGAAAGCTGTCTCTGCTGCTCTTCCAGAACACGGTTCAGACGGTCCCTGTCCACCAGTACGATATCTTCCCCATGGGTAAGATCCTCCCGAATGAAGGCCGATGCCAGGGTTCCGATATAGTCGAACTCGTCCGATTCGTCCATATTCTCGAAAGTCATAATTGCCAGATTGACGGGATCCTTAAGATTCTGTCCGAAGAGTCCCCCCACCGCAAGGGCGGCCATAAGCAATACCAGGGTAATTCCGAAATCCTTCATAACTATTTTACCTTCCTGTTCCAGTCGTTTCTGTTTTTCATCAAATTGTCATTCCCCGGATAGAGGGCAAGCGCCCGGTCCGCCCCCCTGACCGCTTCCTCATATTTTCCCAGTTTGCTCTTGCTATAGGAATAAACCGTAAGCAGGTCAAAAAGGACAGGACGGGAAAGATCGCCCCTCTCAAGAAAAGGGGATACCAGGTCAATCGCCCGGGCCGGATCTCCCCCGAAAAGCCTGGGAGGGTAGGCAAGCCCGCTGGCTTTCTGATAGATGATCTGTCCATCCGAAGGGTCCAGAGCCAGAGCCCTGTCCAGTATGCGGTTCAGTTCATCGGCCCGGGAGATTATGGCGCCGATACCATCCAGACTGGCCAGGAGGAAGCCTCCCGAAGAGAGATAGTAGAGAATCCGGGAAGTTTCTCCTGTTGCCCTCACTTCTTCCGCCAGGGATAGGCTCGTTTTCAGAGCTTCCCGGGCTTCCTCTTTCCGGTCGTCCATTATAAGGGCGATTCCAGTCAGCCTCTGATACTCAATTTCAAAGATCCGCCGGCTTCCCTCATAGGTAAGATCGGGATCGGAAAGGGCTCCCAGGGAGGCCAGAACCGCTTCGGCACCGCTGCCGTCCCGGAGCCTGTCCCTGGTTCCGGCAAAGGGATCGTCCTGGCTGAAGACCCGCATAGGGACCAAGCCGATGAGCAGAATGAATAACCCGGGAAATCTAATCATGACAACGTCTCTCCGAAAAGCCAGCGCCCCCACCCCTCTATGGAAGAGAAGTACCAGTCCGTTTCCTGCTTCATCCGTTTTCTGATAGGGGTAACCGAATGGCTCCAGCCCACACCGGCTACGTCCACGCCCGCCGCACGGGCCATTTCCACTCCCGGAAGAAGATCGTCCACGATAAGAGCTTCATCGGGATTCAGATTGAATTCCTTGAGAATCTGCTCCACCGGCCAGGGATGGGGCTTGCGCTTCTCCTTTTCCGGAGTCCAGCCGTGAATGAGCGCCGGCAGCTCTGCCGCGCCGGCCGCCTCATAGTCTCTGCGGATCATAGGGATCTCTGAATGGGACACCACCGTAATGATTCCCCCTCCCTTTTGAAAACGGCGGAGCACATCCAGGAAACCGGTGAAGAAAGGGGCGTTGTGCCGGGAGGTGAATTCCCGCCAGATAGCCAGTTCCCCTTCCATTTCCTCCGGGGTAAACTGGAGTTCCTTCGTCATGTAATCCATGAAGCCCGGTTCGAAATTTTTAAGCAGCCACTCGTCCAGGGACACTTGCAGACCGGGACGATAGGTTTCCAGGGTTTTGAGAAAGGAGGGGTAGTGTATGGCGGGCGTGCTGTCTACGGCCGTATCGTCATGGTCGAGAATCAGGCATTTATAGCGGGCGGACAGGTTATTCTCCCCGGCCGTACAGGGCTGTAATCTTCTTAAGATGGTCTATGATCGAAATTCCCTGGGGGCACTTGCCTTCGCATTCTCCGCACTCCACGCAGTTGTGGGCCCGGGCTTCCGGCTTTACGAAGTCGGTGGTCCAGAACTTCCCCTTGTCGAAGTCATCGAACATGGCATCGTGGTTGTAACCCCAGAAGAGCTCCGGAATATTCACGCCCGTCGGACAGGGCATGCAGTATTGACAGTTGGTACAGTTTACCCGGATCCGGCTGCGGTAGAAGTCCCGGGCCTCATCTATGAGGGCCTTCTCATCCCCGCTCAGTGCTCCGGGAAGGGCATCTTCTGCGGTTTTCAGATTCTCCCTGACCTGGTCCATGGTGGACATGCCGCTCAGGACAAGGTTCACTTCGGGATAATCCCAGACATAGCGAAGGGCCCATTGGGCGGGTGTTCTTTTCCTGTCAGACTTGTTCCAGATCTTCCCTAATTCCTCAGGGATATCATCCTTGGAAAGCATACCTCCCCGCAGGGGTTCCATGACGATAACGCCGATTCCCCTTTCTGCAGCGTAGCGCATCCCCTCCAGGCCGGCCTGGTAATTCTCATCCAGGTAGTTCAGCTGAATCTGGCAGAAGTCCCACGCAAAATCATCTATCACGTCTTTGAAGAGATCGAGCCCGTCGTGAAAGGAGAATCCCAGATAGCGGATCTTGCCCTCATCCCGGGCTTTAAGGAGAAACTTTTTGTAATCCACCCGTTTATAGGTTTCCCAGCGGTCCACGGTCATGGCGTGGAGCAGGTAGAAATCGATGGTTTCCACTTCCAGCTTGGCAAGCTGTTCTTCGAGAAACTTCTCCATGTCTTCGTATGTCTGAATTTCCCAACTGGGCAGCTTCGTGGCGATGTGAACTTTCTCTCTGTACCCGTCCTTCATCGCCTTAGCGCAGAGAAGCTCGCTCTTTCCTCCGTGGTAGGGGTAGGCCGTATCCAGGTAATTCACCCCGTTGTCAATGCTGGTTCGGATCATGGCGATGGCTTCCTGTTCATCAATTTCGCCGTCGGTTCCCTCTATGAGGGGCAGGCGCATGGCGCCGAATCCCAGTCCGCTGACCTGAACTCCCGTTTTTCCCATTTCACGATAATGCATAAACACTTCCTCCCTTTATGATAATTAACCACGATTTCCCCCTTTTCTCAAGGGGCGGAATAGAAAATCCCGCCGAAAAGCTCCGGCGGGATCATGAATCATTATGATAGTGCTGTTTTTTTATTCGGTGATAATCTTATCGGCCATATCCAGAACGCTCTGGGGCAGGGCGATACCAATCTGATCGGCCACAGCCGTATTCAGAACCATCTGCATATGGGCGGGATCGCTGACCACCGTGGTAGGCATCTCTTCCGGCTTCTCCCCCTTGAGCATTCTGTCCATAACCCGGGCCGTTTCCTGTCCGATATAGTACCAGTCAAAACCCCAGGCGATGAATACGGGGTTGTCCATGGCCGAAGCGGTGTCGGCGGAGATGACCGGTACCTCATGGGCGATGGCTGTGGAAACCAGACCGCCCAAAGCGGATACCACCGTATTATCATTCGTTACATAGATGGCATCCACCCGGTCTATCAGGGTTTCCGTAGCCGATTTCACTTCAGCCGATGAGGTGATGGATGTCCCCAGGTACTCTATGCCCAGTTCTGCACAGGCTAACTCTACCTGTTTTGCCTGAAACATGGCGTTGTCTTCATTTCCCGTGTAGACCTGGCCCAGAACCTTCACATCGGTAAGGCTCATCAGAAACTCGATCTGACCTTTGAAGGGGTTTTTATATGAAGTGCCGTTTATACCGGGATCCCCCTTTTCCAGGGACGCCACCAGTCCGGCGGATACGGGATCGGTAATCGCCGCATAGACAATGGGAGCGTTGGTCACGCCCATTTTCAGGGCCTGTGAATTGGGTGTGGCGATACCTACGACCATATCCATCTTCTTCGACTGGAAGAGGCTGGCTATCTGCCGGGCCGTATTCACATCCCCGTTGGAATTCTGATAGTCGTATTCGACACCTTCGTAGCCCAGGGCGGCCATCTCGTCGGCTATTCCCTTGTAAACCGCATCCAGGGCGGGATGCTGAACAAACTGGGAAACCCCGATTCTCAGGGGCCTGTCGCCGGAGGCGCTCTCCGATTTGGCGTTACCGAACAGAACTCCTGCCATACCCATGACCAGCATCAGTATTATTGTCCTTTTCATACTCTCTCTCCTATGTATCTACCAAAAGAAACGTTTCTTCGGATAGTAACGGTAAATGAAAACGTTGTCAATATGCTTCAGAAAAAGTTTGACATTAACCGACTAACTTTCTAGAATGGGGCCATGCAGACAATCACCCTCAAATACGGGACCTCGGAGCAACGGGCGGAATTGCCTACCCGATGGACCGGCGACTCGATCGAATCGGATTATAAGGCTGATGAAACCCCCTTTGATGAGAAGGTCCGCCTGGCCCTTGATACTCCCGTTGGGTCGGGACGGTTGAAGGATATGGTCAGCCCGGGGGAAAAAATCTGTATCGTTTTTTCCGATATCACCCGGTCCTGGCAGCGAACCGACATCTATCTTCCCCTTATTGTGGAAGAGCTGGAAAAAGGCGGGATCCGTCCGGTGGATATTACCCTTTTGAGCGCACTGGGGACTCACAGAAAGCATTCGGAGGAGGAACTCGGGCAGCTGACCGGATCTCTTTACGGAAGTTATACTATTCTTGATCACGACTGCGATGATGAAGAGAACATGATTCACCTGGGAACCACGTCCCGGGGGACACGAGTAGAACTGAACCGTCTCGCCGTGGAAGCGGACAGGCTCATTATCACCGGGGGGATCGTCTTTCATCTCATGGCCGGTTACAGCGGGGGACGTAAAACCCTGGTCCCGGGCATCAGCAGCCGCCGGACGATTATGCAGAATCACTCCCTGAGCCTTCATCCGGAAAAGGGCATGGGTTCCCACCCTCTGATCGGGTGCGACAAGCTGTTTGAAAACCCCCTCCACGAAGATCTCATGGAAGCCCTGGAGATGGTGAAGCCCGATTTTCTGATAAATATCGTCCCCGGAACAAAGGGCCCCGGCGCCGTTGTGGCCGGCCATTACAACCTGGCCCACCGGGAGGGCTGTCGCCTACTACGGGAGTTTTTCCTCATCCCCATCCCGGAAAGACGGGATGTTGTCATCGCATCGGCCCACGGTTTTCCCGGGGATATCAACTTCTACCAGTCGGTCAAATCCATGATCAACGCCTGCCAGGCCCTGAAGCCCGGGGGAACTCTCATTCTGGCGACCCGATCCCAGGAGGGGCTGGGTAACCCCCTGATGGAGGAGATGATCGGCCGATTCACCTCCATGGCGGAACGGGAAGCTTTTCTGCGGGATAATTACACCATCGGCCGATTCATCGCCTACTACGGATGCGAACTGGCTTCCCGCTTTCGCGTTTTCCTGGTGACCGAGATGGAGGAACCCTCCCTGATTCAGGCGGATATAACAACCTTTCCCACCCTGGAGGAGGCTCTGAAAGAGGCCCGCAGAATTCACGGGGAACCGGTTTCCTTCTGGTGCGTTCCCGACGCTTCCCACTCCTTTCCCCAGGCGGATTGACAAAAAACGATGTTAAGTCTAGATTTAACTTAAGATGATACGAGACAGCTATTACTATTATTATTCCTCAAACACTCAGGGGCTGTTAATAGGGTAATCATCCTAATCAAGAACTTACAGCCCCGTTTAACGGGGCTTTTTTTTGCTTTTCCCGTAAGCGGGGTGGTATGACTAAGGAGATGAACATGAGAAACGCCTTGGATATCCTCAAAGAGAGGGGATTTTTCAAACAATGCACCGATGAAGAGGGGCTCAGAAAGAAATTCGACGAGGGACAGGTCACCTTCTATGCCGGGTTCGATCCCACCGGCCCCTCCCTGCACATCGGACATCTCGTTCCCGTTTACGCCATGGCCCACCTTCAGCAGGCCGGGCACAAGCCTATCTGCCTCATGGGGGGCGGCACGGCGCGCATCGGCGATCCCTCGGGTAAAACGGAAATGCGAAAGCTCATCAGCTACGAGGAGATAGCCTCGAACATCGCCGGACAGAAGCCCCAGATGGCCCGTCTGATAGATTTCGAAGGGTCCGACGCGATCCTGGCCAACAACGCGGACTGGCTGGCGGATCTGAACTACATCGACTTTCTCAGGGATATCGGCCGCCATTTCTCGGTAAACCGCATGCTCACCTTCGAGGCTTACAAACAGCGCCTTGAGAAGGGGCTCTCCTTTATCGAGTTCAACTACCAGCTGCTCCAGTCCTACGATTTTCTGGAACTGAACCGGCGCTACGGCTGTACCCTGCAGATCGGCGGGGACGATCAATGGGGCAACATCGTGGCCGGTATGGAGCTGATCCGGCGCATGGAGGAGGGTGTGGAGAGCTTCGGCCTGACCTTTCCCCTCATCGCCCGGTCCGACGGCA
>JAFGPQ010000339.1 GCA_016936115.1 Spirochaetales bacterium
CAGGGGTATGAACAGCCAGGCCAGGGGTCGGGCCATGGCGGCGAGAATACTGCTCTCCGGCATTCCCTCAGGTACCAGATGAAAGTTCCATGTGAAGGTCTGTAATAACTGAACCACCGCATTGCAAATGAGAATAACCGTACCCGCTTTGATAATAAAAGATCGAGCCCGGCTCATCATGGAAACGGCTGCCCTCTTTATACTGGGAAAACGGTATTCGGGAAGTTCCATGATAAAATAGGACTGGGAGGTGTCACCGGTTATTTTCCGGACAATCAGCCCGCTGATGACGATCATAAATATGGCCAGGAAATACATGGATGTGCCCACCCAGGCGTTACCCCCGAAAAAGATCCCCGCAAAGAGAGCAATAATAGGTAGCTTGGCACCGCAGGGCATGAAAGGGGCCAGCATGGCCGTGGTACGTCTCTGCCTCTCATTTTTAATAGTCCGGGTGGACATAATGCCCGGGATAGCACAGCCGGTACTGACAATCATGGGGATTATCGATTTGCCGGACAGGCCGATTTTCTTGAAGTACCTGTCCATTATGAGGGCGACCCGTGCCATATAGCCCGAATCTTCAAGCAGGGCCAGAAGAAAAAACAGAACCATGATGAGCGGCAGGAATCCAACCACTGCACCCACGCCCCCGATGATGCCGTCCAGCAGCAGGGAGCGCAGAACCGGGTTCGTATCCGCGGCGATGATACGGTCTACCCAGCCGTAGAAAGCATCTATTCCGCCGACAAGAAAATCCGCCAGCCAGGGTCCCAGCCAGGACTGGGAGAGGGAAAAGACCATCCAGATAATCAGAGCGAAGAGGGGCAGTCCCAGCCAGTTATGGGCGACAACGGAATCTATCCGATCCTGTCTTGCCTTTCCCTCTCCCTCCTGTCTTAAGGACTGAACTCCATCAATCAGATCGTCAACGCGGGAAAACCGTCTGTGATCCTGCTCTTCCGCTTCCTCACGGGAATCTGCCGAACCGACTTTTTCGATGAAAGGAGAGGCTATGGTCCCGGCACCGGCAGTCTGTACAGCGTGGATAATCAGCTTGGACAGGTTATTTCCCCTTCTGCCGAGGGCCGATACTTTGATTACGGGACATCCCAGGCGTCTCCCCAGGAGGTCTTCGTCTATTTCGATACCCTTCTTTTCATTAAGATCGCTCTTATTCAGGGCCACAATCACGGGAATCCCCAATTCCAGGAGCTGGGTGGTGAAGAACAGACTGCGGTTAAGGCTTGTACCGTCCACAATATTAATAATCAGATCGGGAGACTGCTCCATGATGAATTCCCGGGTGATCGCCTCCTCACCCGTAAAAGGGGAGAGAGAATAGGCACCCGGCAGATCCACCAGGGTTATTTTCTCCTTACCCCCGTAAAGACGGGGCTTTACCAGGCCCTCTTTTTTCTCGACCGTCACTCCGGCCCAGTTCCCCACATGTTCGATTCTCCCCGTGACAGCATTGAACAGAGTTGTCTTTCCGCTGTTAGGATTTCCCGTTAGGGCAATTTTCATTGCATACCCCCTATATAATTTCTAATATTATTAGCTAAACCTAACTATTAGGATAAAAAAATCAGAGGACCCGCCTTAACTCTTCCTGCTCGCCTATGCGGATGGCGGAGGCCAGTTTCTCATCTAAACTGTAGCGGGCGTCTTTCAGATTAACCACGAACTGGGAGGAGAGGCGTGAGAGAATTGTAATGTACTCTCCGGGGAAACAGCCGAGTGTCAAAAGGAATTCCCTCATTCCCTCTTCCTGAGTCTCCACATCCTGAATGATATATGCTTTATTGTTCATTCCGTCGCTTAAGCGCATGGGCCCTCCCTATGGGTTAAATATTATTGTTAGACATAACTAACATTAATATTCTATTCTGTCAACAGCTTCCCCGATAAAAAGTGAGCCATCACATCCCGGGGTTGCTCGGCCAGTAAGGCGGCTCCCGATTCTGAAAGCTCCTCCCGGGATCGGAATCCCCAGATACAACCCACCGACAGAAAACCGGCATTCTCGGCGGTTTCCATATCCACCGAGGTATCACCAAGATAGAGGCACTCCTGCGGTTCGATTCCCCACGCCCCTATGATCTCCAGGCCCTGTGAGGGATCGGGCTTCACCGGAAGGTCATCCTTCTGGCCGGCCACATGGGTAAAGCGGTTTTCCCCGAAATAGTGACGGCAAATCCGCCGGGAAAGATCATGGGGCTTGTTGGTAAAGACCGCCAGGGGCAGGGAGCGGGCAGCCAGAAAATCCAGAAGTTCCGGAATGCCCTCGTAGGGCCGGGTCCTGCCGAAGCTGTTGGCTGCCAGGTTTTCCTTGTACTCAGCAAGCAGAGCTTTCCGGTCGAAGTTGCCGGGAAAAATATCATCGATGAGTCGGGCAGCCCCTTTCCCCACCAGGAGGGCATACTCCTCTTCGCTCCGCCGCCTCAGGCCGAATCGGTCGGTTAATTCGCCCATGGTATCCGTAATATCCCCGATCGTATTCAGGAGGGTACCGTCCAGATCTAACATAACCCCCTTTATCACTCTATTAGCCATGTTTCATTCATAACACAACCCCCGTTGGGGGTACACCCCAATTAGGAAAAACGGCCTCTCCTCCCCTTTCCATTTAATGTAAAAAAGAATATTCTAGTACATACCTAAAAAATAGAATTCCGTGAAACCAAGCAAGGAGTCGTAATATGTCATTTACAGAAAAAATGCGTGCCAAGGCAAGGGATATGGCCAAAACCCTCGTTCTGCCCGAAGGCACCGAATCCAGAACCATTCAGGCCGCCCGTATCCTTCTGGACGAGAAGATCGCCCGCGAGGTTACCCTCCTGGGAAAGAAAAGCGATATCGAAGCAGCCGCTGCTGCAGCCGGTACCGATCTCAAGGGGATAACCCTGGTTGATCCCGCCGATTCGGATAAAATGGACACCTACGCCGGCGAGTTCTATGAACTGAGAAAACATAAGGGCGTTACCCTGGAAGACGCCAGAGCCAAGATGATGAATACCCTGAACTGGGGTGCCATGATGGTTCGCCTTGACGATGCGGATGCCATGGTGGCCGGTGCGGAAAACTCCACCGGTAAGGTCCTTGTTTCCGGATTTACCATTATCAAGACGTCTCCCGGTGTCAAATCTGCCTCATCCTGCTTTGTCATGGATCTTCCCGATAAAAAGTGGGGCGCCGACGGGCTCATGATTTTTTCCGACTGCGCCACGATCCCCGATCCTACGGTTGAGCAGCTGGCTGAAATCACCATCCAGTCCGCCGAGTCCTGCAGAACCTTCTGCGGGGTTGAGCCTCAGGTGGCCATGCTCAGCTTCTCCACGAAGGGTTCCGCCAGCCATCCCAATGTGGACAAGGTCGTGGAAGCTCTGAAAATCGTTCAGGAAAAAGCTCCCGAACTCAAGGTGGACGGGGAACTCCAGCTGGATGCGGCGGTTGTCGCTTCCGTGGGTGAAAAGAAAGCTCCCGGCTCTACCGTGGCAGGCAAGGCCAATACCCTGATTTTCCCCGATCTTCAGTCGGGCAACATCGGTTACAAGCTGGTTCAGCGCTTCGCCAACGCCGGTGCTTACGGTCCCTTTCTTCAGGGATTCGCCAAACCCATCTCCGATCTGTCCCGGGGCTGTTCCGTTGACGATATTGTCAATACCTGCGCCGTTACCCTGACCCAGGTCAAATAATTCAGCGTTCGATCAGTTCATTGATGATTTTGCGGTAGACCGCCGGAGCGGCCAATGCGGCCAGTTCCCCGGCGGTAGCCCAGAAGCCCTCTCCCTCCCGCCAGGCGGCGGGGGGCAGTTCGGCCCCTTCCCTTTCCGCCCAGATCCGGGGCATCAGTTTTTCCCTGTATTTCGTATAGTTATGGGTCCTCACGCTTAAGGATCCCCTCTCCTGCCAATCCGCCGGTGGGGTATAATCCTCTTCGAAGCGGGGAAAGGTCCACAATCCCCGTCCGATACCCTCCTGACGCTGGACGATCCAGTAGGAGATCCTCCCCTCCCTCTCCCGGCAAAAGACGGCCACCTGGGAAGAGAGTTCCACCACAACTTTTCTTTTCTTCACGGGAATGGCAGCGGCTCTCCCCTCTTCCCGGGCCCGGCACTCATCGGCAAGGGGGCAGAAGAGGCAGGCCGGGTTTCCGCTCCGGCAGACCAACTGCCCCAGCTGCATCAAAGCACCGTTGAACCGTCCCGGGTCCCCGGAATCCTCGATGGCCTTCTGCAGATCCTCTCGCCAGATACGATCCGCCTCCATGTCCCACTCAGACCGTGCTTCCAGACGCAGGCAGATCCGTTTCACATTGGCATCCAGTACGGGACGGGGCACTCTGAAGGAGATACTCAGGATGGCCCCAGCCGTATAGTCGCCTATGCCGGGAAGAGCGGTCAGTTCCTCATAGGAATCGGGAAAGCGTCCCTGTTTCTCATCATTGATGATCTTTGCTGTCTTGAGAATATTGCGGGCCCTTGAGTAGTATCCCAGCCCTTCCCAGTAACGCAGCACCTCTCCCTCCTCGGTTTGTGCCAGTGCCTCCAGGGTGGGAAACCGCTCCATCCAGCGCCGGAAAAAGGGAATGACCGCAGTCACCACGGTCTGCTGGAGCATCACTTCGGAGATCCAGACCCGGTAGGGAGACCTGTCCTCTCCCCAGGGGTAGGCGATGCCTTCGCGGTCGAACCATTCGAGCAGGCGGGGGGTGTTAATCAATACAATTCTCACCCTCTAGAGCAGCTCCGTGTCCTTTCTCCTGAGCCAGATATTGGAGGGATCCTTGAACCGCCGGTTCCCCGAAAGGAAAAGATAGAGTCCGAAACAGAGGAGCAGATAAAACCCGTACATGGCGAAGACCAACCAGGTGTTGTGCAGCGAACCTTCGAGAGCTCCCTTGGCGGGGGCATTGGCAGTAAGCAGGATGGGGATGACCAAAAGGAACACGATGCCCGAAGCATACATGTAATCCCGGGACGCGGGTGTTTCGAAGTTGGGATCGATGATCCGCAGCAGAGCCAGCCCTGTGGGAAGGGTTCCGGTGATAGCGCCGTAGCAGAGAACACTCCGATAGAAAGCATTGTCCGAAAAGATACGGGAACTGAGCCAGATATGGGTTATCGTGGTAAGAACGCCGACGACGAGGCCCAGGATAAGAATGGGAACCCAGTAATCACTTATGATGGCAACGGAAATGGCACCCACCGCGGCGGCCACCATGTAATCCACGGAAAAACCGGAAATGCGGGTCAGACGGTCGTTATCCACCACATACTCTATTTTCATAGCTCCCATAAGAGCCTTTACCAGCATGGCTGTGAGTGCGGAGAAGATAAACATGATACCCCAGAGATTCACCGCCAGTTCCATTCCCAGGGGACCCACGAAACCGAGTGCCCAGGTAATCACCTTGAGCAGCAGATAAGTCAGCAGATAGGTCGCCAGTACCAGGGCCAGATTAAAGGAAAGGGGGTCGATGGCTTCGGGGGTGGTGATATCTGAAACGGTACTGGTCCGGGGCTCGCCCTTGCGCCGCTGAACGCCGGAACGGACCGCGTCCTGATTAATCTTGTCGTATTTGCTTCTCTCGAGCCAGCCCTTTTTCAGGCCGTAATTCACCAGGAATATTCCGCCGAAACAGGCCCAGACAAATCCCAGGGCTCCGAAAGTCAGCCCCACGTCGCTTAGTCCGGGAAATCCCATATGCTCCCATCCCTTACCGATGGCGAAAGCCTGCCCCGGTCCCAGAGAATAGCCCAGGGTGGGGAAAAGACCGAATCCGGGGAACAGATCGGGCATAATAGTAAAGATGAGAAGGAGGACCAGACCGGTCCCCAGAAAGCACTGAAGAGCGTATTGCGTGGTCAGGGTGACCGCCGTGGCCAGGACATCGGGATTCCTCTTTTTCCCCCTCTTGGGAGAGACCCGCAGAATCATGGATATAAAGGAGAGATTCAGAAAATGAAAGACGATATTCTCCAGATTAAGCGTATCGAATCCCAGATTCGGGGCTACCCAGTTATAATAGGGCAGCAGCAGAAAACCGGCGGTCAGATTGTTCGGGATCAGGTATTTCTGAAAGAATTTTACCCGGGTTCTGATCAATGTCCCCACTAAAAGAGCAAAGGAGATAACCCCAATATCAAGAAAGAAAGTCCATTCGAATTCCATGAGAATCCCTCCCTCCTTCATTGTATAGGATGTTACCTCCCAAGAACAAGCTTTTTTTTTGACAAATTATGTTTCGTCGTTCCTTGTCAGACCGGTCTCCTCCCCCTGGGGATTCTCCGCGGAAGCGATGCGCCGGCGTAGCTCCTCCTGCTCCCGTTCCTCTCTCTCCCGTTTTTCCTGCTCCAGCCGTTCCTGCTCCTCCGATTCCTTCTGGCGGGCTTCCATCCGGGCGGTAATTTCTTCATTACGGCGGCGGCCCTTTTCTTCGGCCCGTTCCGAGGGAGTCATATCCGCTTCTTTTCTCGAAGCCAGTTCGCGGGAACCCTCAGCATCCTCTTCGATCATCTTCATAAACTCCTCGTTTGAGAGAAGCTCCACATCCATCAGATGGTCGGTTATGTTTTCAAGAAGCTCCTTATGTTTCATAAGAAGAGATTTTACCAGAGTATACCGTTCTGTCATAATTCGGGAGATCTCCCCGTCCACATATTCCTGGGTCCTTTCGGAATACTCCCGTGACATGGCCCCCTGCTCCAGAAAGGAACCGGACCGCTTGGTAAGGGCCACATTGCGGAACTTGTCGCTCATACCATAGTCGGAAATGATGCTGCGGGCTATGTCGGTAGCCTTCATGATATCGTTCGAAGCGCCGGTGGACACCTTATCGTAGATGATTTCTTCCGCAGCGCGACCTCCCAGCAGGATATCGATACGTCCGATAAGTTCGTCCTGGGTCATGAGAAAACGGTCTTCCGTGGGTGTCTGCAGGGTATAGCCCAGAGCGCCCAGCCCCCGGGGGACAATGGATATTTTCTGCACCGGATCCTGATCGGGAGTAAAGGCGGCGACCAGGGCATGGCCCGTTTCGTGATAGGCCACAATCTCCCTCTCCCGGGGATTGATCAGACGGTTTTTTTTCTCAAGGCCCGCAATGGATTTTTCAATAGCCTCGTCAAAATCCACCGGAATCACCCGGTCCCGTCCGTTACGGACGGCCAGAAGAGCCGCCTCATTGACGATATTTGCCAGATCGGCCCCCACAAAACCGGGGGTAGCCTTGGCCACCTCTTTAAGATCCACCGAATCATCCAGGGTAACCCCCTTACTGTGAATTCTCAGAATCGCTTCGCGGCCCAGCAGATCGGGCTTGTCAACCAGAACCTGCCTGTCGAAACGGCCCGGCCTCAAAAGGGCCGGGTCCAGAACCTCGGGACGGTTCGTCGCTGCCAGAATGATAACGCCGGTGGAGGAGTCGAAGCCGTCCATCTCGACAAGGAGCTGGTTAAGGGTCTGTTCCCTTTCATCGTTCGTAGAAATATTATTGGCTCGGCTCTTACCAATGGCGTCAAGCTCATCGATAAAGACGATACAGGGGGCCTTTTCCCGGGCCTGCTTAAAAAGATCCCGCACACGGGCGGCGCCAACGCCCACGAACATCTCCACAAAATCCGCACCGCTCATGCGAAAAAAGGTAACCCCGGCCTCACCGGCAACGGCCCGGGCCAGAAGAGTCTTACCCGTTCCGGGAGGGCCTACCAGGAGAGCGCCCCGGGGAATCTTGCCCCCTATCTTGGTGTATTTCTCGGCATTCTTGAGAAAATCCACCACCTCGACCAGTTCGTCCTTGGCCTCGTCGCAGCCCGCCACATCACGGAAGCGAGTCTGCAGATCCTTCTCGGCCACAATACGGTTCTGCTGATTCTGACCGATACCCATAAAGTTGGCGCCCCCCCCCATACGTTTC
>JAFGPQ010000340.1 GCA_016936115.1 Spirochaetales bacterium
GGATCAACCGGGGCCACGGGGAGGGGGAGTTTTTCCGGGCGGCGGAGCTCCTGAAGGAGAGGGGCGTCAAGCTGACGGTCCACCTCATATTCGGGCTCCCCGGAGAGGACAAAGCCATGATGATGGAGACCATCCGCCGGGTCAACAGGATAAAGCCCGATGGGATCAAGATCCATAACCTGCATATCCCCTCCCGGTCCGCACTCTACAGGGAATACGAGCTGGGTGAGCTGACATTTCCCGGATCGGAGAGGCATATCGAAGCTCTGGCGGAAGCTCTGGAACTTCTTGACAGGGAAACGATTGTCATGCGTTTGACCACGGATACCCCCTCTCCCCGGAACAGTGTGCCCGGTAACTTTCTGAATAAGACCGAAGTCTTCCGCAGAACAGCGGAAGCCCTCCTGGGGAGGCAGAGTTATCAGGGGAAAAAGGCTTGAAAAAATAAACTCTATAGCATAATATTAAGACTGTTATTTAAAACACAGGAGAGTTCCCCTTGGTAGTCAAAAGTTATGAGATTCTGAATCTGATAGAGAATTTGACCAATCACTACAATATTCTCGAAAGCAACCGTCTCATAAGAAACGCCCTGAACGAAGTGGAAATAGGATATTCCTACAGGCATTATTTCGAAGTCCTGGTTAACTATTCGGAACAGTCCCGGGCGGACGGCTACCGGCTCGATGATCTGTATCAGGGAATAATCGGTCTGGCCCAGTTCATTTATCAAGCCAGAACCAGTGCGGAACCCCGGGTGAAACAGCAGGTGGGGCGATCGGGGGCCATGCAGGACCGCATGGCCGTAGATAACATGGCGAACAACCTGAATATCATGGCGGATATGGCCAATGATCTCTATGTGAAAACCGTCGCCTTTGACAAGGAGAGCGAGTCCCGGAGGCGACCGGCGCTTTACCATAGCATAAAAGAATTAAAGGATGTGGGGATGCTTCTGACATCAACAAGTCCGGGACTGATCAGATGAGTTCCGAAAAGACATCCGGAGGATTCCTCGCCTTACTTCAGAACCTTTTCGGAGGATTGCTGGGCGGCGGGGGTGACCGGGAGAAAAAACGTCTTCTCAAGGATATCCAGAAGGATCTGAAAAGATCCGGAAAATTCTACAAGGTGGGCGGGAATATGGCCCAGCCCCAGATGGCCCGTTTCTTCCATGATCTTTATAAGGGAGTGGGACCGGTCTACGCCCTCTTCTCCCCCTATATCAGTTCTGATCTTCTCAAATACGCCTTCATTCAGGTGGGAATGAAGGATGAGGACAAAATGCTCGATGAGAGGCTTACCGAGACTTCCCTGCGGGAGAGGGCGAAGCTCATGGACCTCAAAACCCTGCGCGGAGAGGTCAAGGCGGATCTGATCAGACTTTACAGCCTGTTCGACGGGAATAAAATTCGTCTGATAAATTCCCTGTATAACCATTTTCTTGCCCTCATGGATTTCGCCGGCTACGATTACTACTTTTTCCTCAAGAAATTCGACTCAGGCCTGCCCGAAGGGGACTTTGTCTACTCCCCCCGTTTCGAGGCCATTAACGGAGAGTATCTTCTCGAGGATCTCAAGGATTTCCTCACCGTGCTGGAACCTATCGAGTCCAAAACGAACTGGGGTGTTATATTCGATATCCTCAAAAATTACCGTGAAATGGATCTCATGCCCGCATCGACCTGGAAAAAGCTCATGCGCAGCTGCGACGATGTGCGGAATACGGGAGTCTTCAAGCTGATTATCATGCATCTGAGCGAAGACCCCTACTATAAGATCACCCGCTTCGGCCATAGCGAAGAGATTGTGGAATCCTACCTGGATAAGAAGAAGAGGGAAGTGGAACAGGTCCTCAACGTTCTGTTGAAGGAGAAGAAAAACAGTCAGATCGAAGTGCTGGTGAAAGCGGTTTTCGGTACCACCGCCGTATCCAGAACCCAGAACTACACCTCAAAGGCCAATATCAACTTCTCCAAGAAGGGGGTCGACGGATTTCTCCACGTAGACGGGATCAACTATCTCAAGGCCTTTTTTCTGGATACCTACAAAAGCAAAATCCGCAACCTCATCGATATTCTGCTCATAGAAGGGAAGTGGTCCACCAATGTCACCTCCCAGCAGTTTTCCGAGAACTATCATCTCCTTCTGGAAATAGCCGATCAGGTTGTCTTCTTTGATAACGATCTCGCCGAGGACGGCACAGGGGGAGGGCGGCTTAAACGCTATTTCCGCATGGTTAATCCCCAGGACAGATCCTCTCAGAACAGTATGAATAAGATCATTGCGGAGATAAACGAAGAGGCCTATCTTCTGGTCAAGAAATCATCGGAAGGCTTTATTTCCATGGGCAAGATGCTCAAACAGCTTATCGAAGATTACAAGGTCGCGAACCATCAGGTTATCATTAACTGGAAAGAACTGGACGGCAGAACGGACAACAGCATCGAATCCCAGATGACCGAAATCTATAAACAGCTTTATTACTTTGTACAACTCATTCAGTACTCCCTCAAGGGCTGAATGGAAAAATAGATGGATAGGAAGATATTTGACTGTCTTAAGTGTTCCCACTATTATGTGACCTGGGACAGAAATTTCCCCCACGGATGCCGTCTTTTTGATTTCAAGACCGGGGGGAGCCCCTCCCGGGAAGTCCTTAAGGCGACCGGCCAATCCTGTCCCAGCTTTACCCCCAAATTTAAAGGATGACAATATGGCATTGAATTGCGGTATAGTAGGATTGCCCAATGTGGGCAAATCTACCATTTTCTCGGCACTCACCTCGGCTCCGGCGGAGGCGGCCAACTACCCCTTCTGCACGATCGACCCGAATGTGGGCATCGTGAATGTTCCCGATGAGAGACTGGACCGGATCCACACCATCATCGAGGCGGAGAAGAAAATCCCCGCTATCGTGGAGTTCGTGGATATCGCCGGTCTTGTAAAGGGCGCCTCCCAGGGGGAGGGACTGGGAAACAAATTCCTCGCCAATATCAGGGAAACGGGAATCATCGCCCACGTGGTCCGATGCTTCGAGAATCCCGATATTATTCATGTGAGCAACAAAATCGATCCCCTGAGCGATATGGAGACGATCAATATCGAACTGGCCCTGGCCGACCTGGGCACGGTGGAGAAACGGATTGCTTCCAATGAGAAACTTTCCCGCAGCGGGGACAAGCAGATCAGGACAAAGGCTCTGGCCATGGGACCCCTTTTAGAGAGACTCCGGGACGAACTTTCCGAAGGGCGCTCCGCCCGGACTCTGGAGCTGACCGACGATGAGAAGGAACTGCTCTACGACCTGCATCTCATCACCATGAAAAAGCAGATATACGTCTGCAATGTGGATGAGGAGGGCCTTAAGGGAGATAACGCCTATGTAGAGGCTGTCCGAAAGGAAGCTGAAAAGGAGAACGCCGATGTGGTTGTCCTCTGCGGACAGCTGGAAGCGGATATCGCCGCTCTGGATGATCCGGAGGAGAGGGCCGTTTTCCTGGAGGAAGCCGGACTTGAGGAGTCGGGCCTGTCCCGGCTTATCCGCAAGGTGTACCATACCCTGGGGCTCAGAACCTTCTTCACAGCCGGGGGCAAAGAGAACAAGGCCTGGACTTTTAAGGCGGGAATGAAAGCCCCCCAGACGGCGGGGGTCATCCATACGGACTTTGAGAAGGGTTTCATCAAGGCCGATGTCTATCACTGCACCGATCTATTCGAGGCGGGCAGCGAGCAGGCCATCAAGGCGGCGGGCAAGCTGCGTATGGAAGGAAAGGAGTACCCCGTTCAGGACGGGGATGTCATTTTCTTCAAATTCAACGTATAGCCGACCCGGATTTGGCCGTTCAGAAGGCGGGGGAGTTCATCATGCTGTCTAAGGCGGAGCTGCTCCCCCCCGCCATCTGGGAAATACGACTGTAGAGATAGAGATAGTAACGTGATTTGACCAGCTCCTTCTCCAGGGTGTCCCGCTTCTTGGAGAAATCCCTCAGGTTCCGGGAATTGTCTGTGAAAATACCCCGATTTTGATACTCTTCCAGTATGAGAAGGGTGTAGAATATCTCTTCCATGATGGGCAGGGCGGATCTCATCTTGATTACCGAAGAGGAGAGGGTCATCTTATCGCGCATCACCTGGGAGGTGGCGGGCGTTTCGTTGCGGTCTATCAGATCCTCGTAGCTATCGAACAGGCGGTTGTTACGGCTGATTTCGTCCCAGGCGTTTTCAAACAGATCTATCTGCCTGTTATAACGTCCCGTATAATACTGCACGGCCATGGGGCCCAGAGAGGCCAGCGCCTCGCTTCGCAGTGTCCACCACTGTTCCCGGTATTCGTCCAGCCGGGCCACGGGAACCGCTTCGTCAAGAAAATCCTGACCGTCGTTCTGAAGACAGACATTCCCGGGAAGGGCGAAGGTCTCCATGGCGGGAGTGGCGCAGGATACCTTTCCCTCCCGGCAGGTAATCAGCAGTTCCCCGGTGGGGGCCTTGTTTACGTAGAATTCGGTTCCCCGGATTCCCATGACGGCGGACTGGGTTTCCACGTTCATGCTTTCGTTCCGGGTCAGCTTGTTCACCTTCAGTCCCAGGGAACCGCCGATGAGGTTCACCCGTGTCGAAGAGCTGCCTCCGTTTTCCCGGGACTCAAAATAGAAAACCGTATCCGGTTTTACTTTCAGAGTACTGCCTGCGCTGGGATAGGTCATATCAATTTCTATATAACCGTTGCGCCCGGTTCGGATAATATCCTCTTCCTCTAGGGGCAATCCCATATCCACTTCGTAAAAGGGCAGGATCTCTCCTTTGCGGGAAACGGTGACATCTCCCTCCAGATAGACAATTTCTCCCCTGACCTTACTCTGTGCCGAAAGGGAGAGAACCGCCATGAATACCATTGTATATATTACTGCTTTTTTCATCCTCATAAGCCTCTCTTAATTCTCCGCCGACCCCGACCGGGGCGGATTATTTTCCCAATCCATTTTCATTCTGTCAAGGAGAAGAGCCGTGGAAAACAATTCGGAGCGCTCTTCCTCATGGACATTTAAAATATCGGTTATCTCATTCAGCGCCATACTCCTGTCATATTCCAACAGGACGTAGACGGTGAAATCACCGTTTTTCTCCAGCACCGGGTAGGTTCTTATATGCCGGGCTTCTCTCACCGGCAGGGCAGACGTTTTTCCAAGAACCTCATCTATCCAGGAATCCGTCTCCCGGTCCGGTCTGATCCCCGCCGCCCTCATATAGGAGGTCAGGGTACTGCTAAGGGATCGGCTCAGCTGATCCGCAATGTCAGCCCGGGCCAGGTCCACAGCCTCGCTTTTCGTCTTTGCCAGATCCTCCGATCTTGCTGCGGCCAGACCGTAAAAACGGCTGCCCGAAGAGGGGGGACTGGCAAACCAGTCGGGAACATCCGATTGTCCCGCCCCGGAACGGTTCTCCGCCGGCTGGGTGTTCTGGCAGGCGATAATACATAGAACCAGGACTGAAACAAACAATCCCCGAAGGATTTTTCCCATTACGTCCCGTCTCCCTCTGTTACATCCTAATATAAATCAATCCCCATGAAAAAACAAAAATGCCGCAAAATTCCCTGTTACCGGTAAACCGCCGATGGTCAGAAACGGGGAGAGCATCTTCCCGATCGGATCGCCCCGGCTATGCCGTGAAAGGAGAGCTCCTCCACATCCAGTTCCGTATGCCTTTTCCCTATGTCGTCCAGATAGTGGGCGTCCGAGGAGGCGGTCAGGGGATAGCTCCCCGTATCCAGGGGCGGGGCGGGCAGGGTTATCTCCAGGGCGTCATAGCGGTCGGGGGGAAGAAATCCCAGCTGGCTGAAGATGCTGTAGGAGGGTCTGTCAATATGAGCGGGCAGAAAAAGCCCCCCCCTCTTCCTTATGAGTCCGCCCAGTTCTTCAAGGCCGACCGAACAGGCCCCCTGGGCCAGGTTGACCTCCACTTCTCCCACTATGTTCTCTTCCCCGTCCAGATAGATCTGGTCTCCGTATTTGTCCGGATAATTGGCGGGCCCCGTGTAAAGACCGGAGACGAGCTCCCCGAAGGAGAGGGCCTCCTCCACTTTCCCGAACAGGGCCAGACAGTGAAGCTCCTCGGCGGTGGTCACTTCCATGCCGAAGAGAGGATAGAGCCCGAATTCAATGCAGGCTTCCCGGAAGGCGGGACAGTTGAGAGCGGAATTATGGTCTGTCAGGGCGATGAGATCCAGCCCCTTCTTCCGGGCCGTCCCGGCGATATCCCGGGGGGCCATGGACAGATCCCCGCAGGGGGAGAGGCAGGAGTGGATATGAAGATCCCCTTTGATCTTCATTGATTACTTCGTCAGAATATTATGTATTTTCCAGGAGGCGGTGAATTGATTCTCATCGGCGCGGAAAACGGCGATTCCCTCCTCCTGCGCCGCTTCGATCATCTCTTCCGGGGCGGGGCGGTTATTGGCCAGCACGATGGCATTGATGCCGGCCAGGGTAGCCACGGCTACCGTATTTTTGTGAGCCTGAATGGTTATGAGCACCGAGTCGTCCGGGGCGTTGCCCATGACATCGCTCAAAAGATCCGAGGTATACCCGTCAAGAATATCCCTGTCCTCGTAACCCTCCCAGAGGGGGGCATAGCCCAGTTCCTTTTCCAAATCACTTATTTTCATCGGTCTCTCCTTTCTTGATGACAATTTCCGATATGACCGTGGTCCCCACCCCGGGCTTGGATTTGATGGCGAACTCATCGGAAACCCGCTTCACGTTGGGCAGCCCCATCCCGGCGCCGAAACCCAGGGAGCGGATCCAGTCGTTAGCCGTGGAATAGCCCTCTTTCATCACTTGATCCACATCTCCTATGCCGGGCCCCTGATCGGCGGCGGTCAGTCTGATCCGGTCGTTCTCCGCTTCGAAATGCAGGGTGCCCCCCTGGGAATGGACCACCAGATTTATTTCCAGCTCATAGGATGCCACCGCCACCCGGCGTATCAGCTTGCGGTCCAGATTCAGACCTTTCAGGTACTTTTTTATCTCCGTGCTGGCCCGTCCGGCGTTTTCGAAATCGAAGCGGTGGCAGATATAGGTCTTGTGGTAGCTGTCCATGGTGTGGTCCGGTTCCTTGACCAGACGGTTCTCCAGCTGGGTCATCTCCTCGTTGATGCGCAGGAGCAGCTTGTTGATGATATCCCGGCTCGTGATGATGCCCACCAGCTCCTTGCTGATATTCAGGACGGGAAAGCGCCCGTACCGGTATTTGTCCATGTAGTTGATGGCGAAGGAGAGGGGCATGTCCTCCTCCAGGACGATCAGGTTCCGGGTCATCCGCTTTTCGGCGGTATCTTCGATATACCCCCCTTCCAGGGCGCGGATGATATCCTCAAGACTGACGATGCCGAAGAGCCGCTTATTCTCTTCTATGGGAATCCCGGTCACCGCTTTGGCCTTCATCATATGCTGTATGGTCTTGAGGGAGGCCTGTCTGTCCGCAGTCATGATGTCCCTGGTCATGACATCTTTCACCTTGAGCTGAAAGATCATCTCCAGGATAAAGGAGGGTGTGTCGTCATTGATCAGATGAAGGGCATTCATGGATGCCTATTATACCTTAAATGCGGTTGATGTGCCAGTGGGCGGGATAGAGCCTGCGGTAGTCGCCGTGGGCGAACCGGTCGTCGATGAGCTGGATTATGCCCCTGTCCGTCTCCTTGCGGATAACCCGGCCCGCCGCCTGCAGGACCCGGTTCCAGCCGGGAAGGCGGTAGGCGAAGTCGAATCCCCGGCCCTCGGTTTTTTCGTAGAACTCTTTCAGGAGATCCCTTTCCAGGCAGATGCCGGGAAGCCCGGTTCCCACCACCGTCACCCCGGTCAGAAGATCCCCGGGCAGATCTATCCCCTCCCCGAATATCCCCCCCATGACGGCGAAGGCCAGCAGGGGCTTCCCGGTGTCCACCGCTTCCTTGAACCGGTTCAGGAACGCCTCCCGGGCCTCTTCGCTCATGCCTCCCGTCTGAATCAGCAGCTTCCGGTCCGGGTAGAGCTCCTCCCACCTCTCCCGGGCCGATTCCAGATAGCGGTAGGAGGGGAAGAAGACCAGATGGTTCCCCCGCCCCATTTCCCGGCCCGTTTTAATCGCTTCCACCAGCCGGTCCAGGCTCTCCTTTCGGCCCCGGTACCGGGTATTGATGTCCGTTCGCAGAATGACCGGGCAATTCCGGGGTTCAAAGGGAGATTCCATGTCCAGGCGACGAACCTCCCTGTCCGTATCCAGAAGGATTCTCTGAAAGTAATCCGCCGGGGAGAGGGTCGCCGAGAAGAGTACCGCGGAACGGCACTTCTCGAAGCCCTCCTTCAGCAGGGGGGCCGGATGCAGGCAGAGCAGGGCGGCTTCGCAGTTCTTTTTACCCTTTGCCGTCAGAACGAAGCGGAAGGGCTCCCCGAAGAGCTCAGAGAGACGGGAGAAGAAGCGGGTATCCAGGTAGAATTTCATAAGGAGGGAATAGGTCTCCGGAGGCAGATCCTCCCGCAGATTCTCCTCGGCCAGCTGGTTGAAGCGCTGGATTTTGTCCAGAAAGGGTTTGTCCGGCTCGGTCAGGACTATGGCGCTTTCCGGTTTTTCGTCGCAGAGCCTGCGAAAGGCGAGGAGCTGCCGGTTCAGTCCCTCCAGGGCCCGGATGAGGGGGGATTTCTCCAGAGCGGGGTGAGTTTTGCGAAGACTACGCTTGATCTCCAGAATGGCGTCCTTGGTCAGCCGGGCGGTAAACATGTCCCGCCCCCGGTCGGGCAGGTTGTGCGCCTCATCGATAAGGGCGGCGTACCGTTCCCCGGGCCGGGCGAAGTATCTCTTGAGGGATACCACCGGATCGAAGAGGTGGTTGAAGTCGGCCACCAGGATATCCGCTTCCAGGCCCATGTCCAGGGAGAGTTCGAAGGGGCAGATTTCCAGCTCATCGGCAAGGGCGTTGAACCGGTCTCTATCGTAGAAGGGATCCTCGGCGATCCGTTCCAGCAGGAGGTTCAGCTTGTCGTAGTATCCCTCGGCGTAGGGGCAGAATTCCGGGTCGCACTGTCTCGCTTCGGGGGTGCGGCACATCTTCTCCTTGCCCGTCAGAATCACCGTGATGAGCCGGGCTCCCGATTTTTCCATATCCCGGACCGCCTCCGCCGCCAGGGTTCTTCCCGGGGTGCGGGCTGTCAGGTAGATGATCCGGTCGACCCGGTCCTCGCCCAGGGCTTTCACCGCCGGGAAGAGGGTGCCCATGGTCTTCCCGGTTCCCGTGGGAGCCTGGGCCATGAGAAAGCACTCGTCACGCAGGGTCAGGAAGACCCGGGCGGAGAGATCCCGCTGGCCCGCCCGGAATTCTCCGTAGGGAAAGGAGAGTTCCCGGCAGGAGGCGTTTCTCTCCTCTGTCCACAGGCGTCTGCGTTCCTCGATAGCGAAGTATACGTCCAGAAGTTCGTCAAGGTAGACAGAAAGCTCGCTGCCTGTCATGGTGCGGGAGTAGTGTTCCTCCTTCTCGCTTCTGAGGTGAAAGTAGGTCAGGGTCAGCTTATAGGTATCTTCAGCTTCCTTCCGGTAGAGACCGCCGTAAACCAGCAGCTGGGCCCGGTGAAGGGGCGGGGTTTCCTCCCAGGAGCCGGGAAAATCCCTCTCCACTGTCTTGATCTCCTCCAGTTCCGGGGGATCGGTCAGAAACACCCCGTCGATTCGTCCCTCCAGGCGCAGGGTGTGCTCTCCCTTTGTAAAGGTCTTCTCTACGGATTTTTCCTTTTCATAGCGGATCGGCCGCTTAGCCTGCACCTTCTTATGGCCCAGGGTGCCGTCCACAGCCCTTCTGTTGGAGAAGAAGCCTCCCGCCATATCTCCTTCCCTGGCGGTGATTTCTATGAATTCCCTGACAGCCAGGGAGACTTCTTTCACCGGCTGAGCCTGTCTATCAGGGGCAGTATTTCGTTCAGGTCGTCGATACGGTATTTGACGGTTTTCTCCCGTTCGGGAATCTTTTCGGGGCGGGTCGTCCTGAGGAACTGGGTGGTCAGCACCGCATGCATCCCCTCCCTGGCCGATGCAATGAGTTCGTCATTCCCCCCGTCTCCCACGTAAAGGCACTCCCCGCCGGACAGATTCAGCTGCTCCAGGCACAGACGGAAAATCTCCGGTTCCGGCTTCATGTAGCCCACACGGCAGGAGAAGATACTCACGTCGAAGAGGGACGCCAGCTCCGATCCTTCCCAGCCCTCCGCTTCCATGGCGTCCGCATTGCTGACCAGGGCGATGCGGTACCCCGCTTCCCTGATGCGGCGGACGCTGTCAATGACTCCTTCCGGCGGATTTTCCAGGCAGTATCGGAACCGGACGCGCCGTTCCCGGGCGGTCTGTCCGAGCAGTTCCTCATCTATATCGGGGTTAATCTTCCAGGCAATGTCCCGGATGATATCCACCGGATCGGTTATTTCGCCTATGAGACGCTCCCGGGACTGGTTAAAAAGAGCTTCCACCCACTCTTCCCGGGAGATGCCCAGGGTCTCGTGGGAATTCCTGCCCGGCGCCCCCGGGGTATGGCTCAGGGAGGTGAGTGTGGTGAAGAGATCGAAAACAACGGCTTTCAACGGAAGGGGGGCGGGGTTGCTCATAGGTCATCTTAAGACGGGGGATATCCCTTGTCAAGAAGCGTCCGTCCCGGTAAAGAAGGAGAGGAAAGAATGGCAAAAAAGGGGATTTTGGTTTATCATGTATAAAGAACGATTATCAAAGGAGCAGCATAATGGCTACCATTAAGGGAACAGAAACGGAAAAAAATCTGCTGAAGGCTTTCGCCGGAGAGTCCCAGGCTCGGAACCGATATACCTTCTTTGCCTCCAAAGCGAAGAAAGAGGGTTATGTACAGATCAGCCAGATCTTCGAGGAGACCGCCAGCCAGGAGAAGGAGCACGGAGAAAGGTTCTTCTCTTTCCTCGAGGGGGGTGTTGTTGAAATCACAGCCGCTTTCCCCGCCGGATTCGCCGGTGACAAGGTGGGAACGACTTTGGAGAATCTGAAGGCTGCCGCTTCCGGAGAGAACGAGGAGTGGACCGATCTTTACCCCGCCTTCGCAGACAAGGCGGAGGAAGAGGGCTTCAAGGATGTGGCCACCCTTTTCCGCATGGTCATGGTGGCGGAAAAACAGCACGAGAAGCGGTATAACGATCTGGCTGCCAATATTGAGGCGGGCCGGGTATTCCGCCGGGATGAACCGGTTGTCTGGCGCTGTATGAACTGCGGCTACCTGTCCGAAGGGAAGGAAGCCCCCAAAATCTGTCCCGCCTGCAAACACGCTCAGGGATATTTCGAACTGCTCGGAGAAAACTGGTAGGAAAACATCCGGCGGAATTGGAATTTTTCAGAATAGGGGGATAGAATAAGCCTATCCCCCTGAAGCAACCATGGAAGGTTTTGCATCTGTAAAGAATGAAGAGAATTACCGCCGGCCTGTCATCACTTATTCTTATAGTCCTTTTCTCCCAGTGCCTCCCCCCCGAAGAAAGATGGGCCGCCCTTGTGCCCCCTTCCCGGGGATCCTGGTATTACAGGGGGGATTCCCTCTCCCTACTCCTGAATAATCCCCGGGAACATGAGCCTTCCGACAGGATCATTTGCTATCTGGAAAAGGGTAACCTCACCCTGCAGGGGGGGAACTTTTCCTATGATGAGAATATATCCCTTCCCATTCCCGAAGAGACCGAAAGCGGTATCCTGACTTTTTCCGCCTTCGAGACCGGTTCCGGAGGGGGGCAGTCAAAGACTGACATCTACTATCTTGAACGGAAATACGGTCATATCGGCATCAGTTCCTATCCCCCCCTTCCCATGGCGGGATCCATTGTGGAAGTCCACTGCACCGTGGAGAATCCCGGGAAAAATCCCTATATCCGCTGGACCCTTGAGGGAAAAGCTCTGGGAGAGGGATATTTCTCAGACGGCTGGGACCGCTATTGCTTTTTCAGTCCCCCGAAGAAGGGAAACTATACGGTTAAGGCGGAACTCTTCCCCGGAAAACCCCTCGCCGAGTCCGATTTATCCCCCTGGACAGGGGAGGGGGAGATTTTCCTGAACGAGATAGCCGATGAGGAGGGTCTTCTTTCCGCCGGGGAGTGGGATAATCTCTTCTATTGCGACGGGACCCATATAGACCGGGGCATTAACGGCATGAACGCCGACGCGGGCTGGGTACTGAATTCCCTTGACGAAAAAAATCTTTCTCCAGTCATTCTGGACGGGGACAGGGGATACGGCTTTTCCCCCGATTCGACTCTTCGCTATGACGGGAAACTGCTCGAAGGGATCAACGGCCCACTGTCCCGCATTACCAGCCGGATTCTCATTAAAAGGCCGGCCGGGACAGGAAGCGATGAGACGGCGCAGATATTCAACACCCGTGACGGGACGGGGGACTTCGGTTTCACCCTCTTTCTCAGGGACAATCAGCTCCAGCTCTCCTGGCAGCTCGGTTCTGACCGTTTTCTCCGATCCTATCTCGAAATGGACGATTCCCTGTACAACAGACCCCTGCGGCTAACGGTGGAAGTGAATCAAACCGAGAAGGCCCTCTTGATCAGATGGTATCTGGACGATATTCTGAGAAGGGAAGATCCCTTTGAAGGACAGTATCTTCCTCCCTACTATGAGGGGGGCGGCCGTACTGTCTGGGGTAAGGGCGATACGGGATACCCCTCCTTCGAGGGTGTTTTGTTCGAGTGGGGCTTCAAAAGCGATGCCTCTCCCGAAACGGTTCGGAACGATCAGGGTTAGGTAATGAAAAAGACGGGCATATTCCCGGGGGCTTTCGCGGCACCCCTGTTATTCATCGTACAAATTCTCATTCTGAGTTTTCTTTTTTCCTGCGCCTCGAAGGATGAAGTTGCCACCACAGCCCCGTCATGGGCCTACGATGAAGTCAGAGTCAATGAGGATTCCTATCTTTTCACCGCCGTCGGCCGGGGTGCGAATAAGGAGGATGCCCTTAAGGATCTGGCCCGTGCCCTTTCGGGAAAAGTCCTGAAGCAAATGGGATTCTCCGAGGATGACTTCGCCGATTTCCCCGAGGAGAGGGCCTACCTGACCGATCTTTTCGCCGCGTTCCTCGCCGGAGATGAGTCCCTGATCCCCGGCGGGCATATAGAGGATCTCGCCTGGTTTCAGGATGGGGAGGAATTGGCCTGTGCCGTCCGTTTCCGCTATGACATGGATAATTTCGATCAGGCCCGTGAGGATATGCGGATTTACCTGAGCGGAGGAAACGACTATTTCCGGCTCATGAAAAGGGCCGCCGAACTGGAAGAAGAGGGGTACTTCTTCTCCGCCTTCCTTTATGATATGGATGCCGCCCGGGAGGGGCGGGAGACGGGGGGCCTCCTGAGCGGATACCTTCTGGGCAGTGCTTTTGGAAAGGCCTCGGATAATCTGAACCGAACCGATGTGCCCGTCCTTGAAGGGGCTGATCAGATCTATCTGGGCGCCCGCCGTTCCTGGCCCTACCGGATCATGATTCCCCTCTCCCCGGAAGAGAATCAGCGCATCCCCTGGACCGTTTCCATGACCATTCCCCTGCGGGGCGGCAAGGAAGATGTTCTGCCCGTCGCCCTTCCCAGCGAACGGGACGGGGGAGCTGTCCTGTCCTATCCCTTTCCCTCGGGAACCGGTACGGGGATAATCTCCTTCTCCCTTTTTCCCGGAGGAGAGTACGATCCCCTTTTTGAGAATCTCTCATCCCTGGAGACGGAGGCGGGCCGGCTTCTTAAGAGTAGTCTCTCCCGTTTCCATCTGGTCAAGTCTATTCCCATCGTACGGGACCGGAAAGTTCTCAGAACAGCCCTTGTCATAGAAGACAGGGATGTGGCGGGCCGCCTTCTGAATACGCGGACCACGGAGGAATCGGTTTTTACCGTTCTAACCGGAGAGGGTTATACCGTGGCAAGGGAAAACCTGGATCTTGAAAAACTCCGGAGCCTGTCGGAACTGGAAATGATAAGGGAGCTCAATTCCCATTACGGTAACAATTATGATATAATCCTATTCAGCGAAGCAGGAATCCGGAATTTCTCCCAGAAGGGGGATCTTTACCAGATGAACGCGGGAGCCGTCCTGTATGAAGCGGATCTGTGGGAACAGCGCATCAATGTTATCGAGGAAGTAACCGTATCCGTATCGGGCGGCGATCCGACCCGTCTGGTGACTTCCGCTTTTTTCCAATTGGGAAAGGATATCTCCGAAGCCTGCCTGAAATTGAAGGATAATTAGGAGCTTCGACTCTGAAATGAAAAATAACTCTTATAACCGGGACGATATGATAGGCGCCCTGGCCACACCCCTGGCAGAGAGCGCCCTGGCGGTCATCCGCTGCTCCGGACCGGGCATTATTGAGGCCTGCGCCGAACTGTTCCGGCCGGGAAAGGCACTGGCCGAAGCACCGGGAAACACCCTTGTTTACGGAAAAATCGTTGATCCCGATACCGGCGCCGTTCTGGATGAAGTTCTCGCTTCTGTGTTCCGGGCGCCCCGCAGCTATACGGGGCAGGACAGCGTGGAGTTCTCCTGTCACGGCAGTCTTCCCGGTGTTCAGGCCGTTCTGGGGCTGTTGCGAAAGCGGGGCATACGTCAGGCCTCACCGGGGGAGTTCACCTTCCGAGCCTTTCTTAACGGGAAAATGGATCTGACCCGGGCCGAAGCGGTCCAGGAGATCGTCTCCGCCAAGTCCGCCGCTTCCCAGAGCCTGGCCCTGAACCGGCTTTCGGGAGCCATAGAGAGGGAGATCAACAGAATCAAGGATGATCTTCTCTTGCTGGTGGCAGCCGTTTCCATCGCCCTGGATTACCCGGAAGATGAGATTGACGACCGGGTTGTTCTGGATGAGTCACGCCTGGATCGGGCGGCACAGGGTATCGACCGTCTTCTTGCCACTTACCGGACCGGGCAGATATATCGGGACGGGGTCCGCCTCGTTCTGACCGGCCGGACCAATGCGGGCAAATCCTCCCTCTTCAATCTGATTCTGCGGGAGGAGCGTTCCATCGTTTCCGAAGTACACGGCACCACCCGGGATTATCTGGAGTCCTGGATCTCCCTGGGAGGGATTCCGGTGCGCCTCTACGATACGGCCGGTCTGCGGGACGCGGATAATCCGGTGGAACGGGAGGGCATCCGCCGGGCCGGTGAGATTGTGGACCGGGCTAACCTGATTCTTTATCTGGTGGATGCCTCGGAGGGACTGAACGGGGAGGACCGGGCCTTTCTGGCTGCACGTAGAGAGGGAACGCCCCCGGTGATCCCCCTCTGGAACAAGGCGGATCTCTCCGATAAGCCCGCTCCGGCCGGTTTTATAC
>JAFGPQ010000341.1 GCA_016936115.1 Spirochaetales bacterium
AGCTATCAGACCGTCAGGAGCCTAAAGCAACGCTCTTTATGATACGATAGCGATTATGTGAATGAGTTTTGAAAGAGGCTCTCTAATATTCAAAATATAACAATACAAATTCAATTTGGTAAGACTAATTCCTATTTTTTTCGTAGTATTTCACCTGAAAACTGATGAGATTGACAGAACAGGAGTATCCGTGGTTAGATGGAATCATGAACAGAAACTTCGACGGATATTCTTTCTCTTCCCATAACAGCAGACTCAATTGGTGGCGGCCCGCTCAATAGCCGTCCCCTAAACTATATAGAAAAGCGGCGGCTGATTATTCGGCCGCCCTTTTTTTGCCCTTTTCCTCTGGAAGAAGGCGTCCCCGGGGCGCCGGTGATCCGCCGCGAAGGAGGAAAAAATGAAAAAACGTCTTTTCAGCGGAACGGCTCCCACGGGAGTTCTCACCATCGGCAACTATCTGGGGGCTCTGCGGAACTGGGCCGTCCGGCAGGAGGAGTACGATTCCCTCTTTTCCATTGTGGACATGCACGCCCTGACAGTACCCCGGGACGGCCGGGAGCTCCGGCAAAGAAGCCGGGATTTCCTGTGCCTCTATCTGGCCTGCGGGCTGGATCCGGAGAAATCCACCCTGTTTCTGCAGTCCGGCAATCCCGCCCACGGGGAACTGGCCTGGATTCTGAGCTGTCATACCGCCATGGGAGAGCTTAGCCGGATGACCCAGTACAAGGCAAAGGCGCAGAAATCCGGGGCCAATGCGGGGCTTTTCACCTATCCGGTCCTCATGGCGGCGGACATCCTGCTCTACGGGACCCATCTGGTGCCCGTGGGGGATGATCAGAAGCAGCACCTGGAGCTGGCCCGGCGGCTCGCGGTCCGCTTCAACAAGAAGTACGGGGAGCTTTTCACCCTGCCCGAACCGCTCATTCCCGAGAAAACCGGCCGTATCATGAACCTTAAGGATCCCTCCTCCAAAATGGACAAGTCACACCCGGAGCGGGAGACCTTCATTGCCCTGACCGATACCCCCGGGGAGATCACCCGCAAAATATCCCGTGCGAAAACCGATTCCCGGGGAACCTTCGATCTGAATGACCGGGAGAGCGGCATCGGGAATCTGGTGCGGATCTATTCGGCCCTGACGGGATTGGGCGAGGGGACCGTGGTGTGGGAGTATGAGCACAGGGGATACGGCCCCTTCAAAAGGGATCTGGCCGAAATCCTGTGCGAGTCCCTGCGTCCGATCAGGGAAAGATACGGGGAAATCCGGGGTGATGAGTCCTATCTGACGGAACTGCTGAAGCGGGGAGAGGAGAAGGCCCGACGGAAATCGGAGCCGGTCCTCACCCGGGTGAAGGAAGCTGTGGGGCTGGGGATTTAAACAAGCAGGGAGGACAGTTCGCCGGTGGCGCTCAGAATTCTGATTTTTTAAGGAAATCCCAGATAAGCTGAAGATTCTCTTCCGGGGTAGCTTCGTTCAGGTCGATGACCAGATCGGCCAGCTCCCGGTTCATGGCGTCCCTTTTAAGGTAGAGCTCATGGAAATCCTCCCGGGGGGTCTCCTCGGAGAGGAAAGGGGGTCTCCCCCCGGCCATGATTCTCCCGTAGAGAAGCTCCTCGGGCAGATAGAGGTAGACCACGCTTCCCTCCTGGCTCAGCAGGGACATGGCCTCTTCATTCTCGATGGTGCCTCCCCCCAGTGAAATGACCGCCTGCCTGGTTCCCGGGTTGAAACGCTTAAGGATGCCCTTGATCGCCTCGACTTCAAGCTCGCGGAGCCGCCCCACCCCTTCGGCTATGAAGAGATCCCGCACCGTGGGGTAGTGATTGGCCGCCGGCGTATTCAGGACCAGCCTGTCCAGATCGTACCAGGCGCATCCCTTCCTGTCGGCTAGCATATTGCCCAGTGTCGTTTTACCGCAATGTTTGATACCGCTGAGAACCAGAGTTTTTCGCATAGCTCATCATGGCACTTTTCAGAGATCTGTTCAAGACTCCCGCTACGGGATTGCCATTCTCAAAACGAGCGGATTGCGGCGCTGGCTAGGCGCGGACGCAGCGACGCCTCCGGCGCAAGATACCGTTTTGAAAACGGATAAAGGGTTGACGAAAGAGGGGAAATCATTCACTTTGGAAACAGGAGAGAGGTGAAAAAATGGCCCGAATGGTAACCCTGGAAGAGTGCCGGACAAGGATCGGCAATTTCCGCAATCTGATGGACCGGGAGAATCCGGAGTGGGAGATGGCCCTGATCCTGGGCAAGGTGAATCAGTTCTACTTCACCGGAACCATGCAGGACGGTTTACTGGCGGTGCCCCGGGAGGGGGAGGAAATCCTGTGGATCCGCCGGAGTCTGGAAAGGGCCCGGGATGAGTCCCCCCTGGATCGGATAGAGCCTATGGCCGGTTACCGCCAGGCCGCCGCCGCTTACAGCCGAAAGACGAAGGTGATCCATCTGGAAAAGGAGATGGTTCCCCTGGCCATGGTGGAGAGACTTCAGAAGCACTTTGAGTTTGAAAGCACCGCGGGTCTGGACCGGCAGCTGCTGAAACTCCGGTCGGTAAAATCGGCCCGGGAGCGGGAGATCATCACCGAATCGGGGAAACGCCACGAAGAGCTCCTTCACGTAAGGGTGCCCCGCCTTCTGGAAGAGGGGATGAGCGAGATGGACTTCGCCGCCCGCCTGTTTCCCCAGATGATTGATCTGGAGTACCACGGGGTCTCCCGTTTCTCCATGTTCGACACGGAGATACTCATGGGGCAGATCGGCTTCGGCGGCAACAGCTGCTACCCCACCTACTTCAACGGCCCCGGCGGGAGCCGGGGACACCACCCGGCGGTCCCCCTTCTGGGGGATCCCTCCCGCAAACTGACACCGGGGGACATGGTCTTCGCGGACATAGGATTCGGCTATGAAGGCTACCACTCGGACCATACCATGACCTATCTGTTCAAAGGGGATCTTCCTCCCCTGGCCCGGGAATACCACGACTACTGCGTGATGATCCGCGACAGGGCGTCCCGGCGGCTCAGGCCCGGGGAAATTCCCTCCCGCATCTACCTGGAAACCATGGAGGAACTGGAAGAGAAGGCCCCCGTCGGTTTTCTGGACTGTTTCATGGGCAAGAAGGGGAACCAGGTGAAATTCCTGGGCCACGGGGTGGGACTCTATATCGACGAGTATCCGGTCATCGCCAAAGGGTTCGACGAACCCCTTGAGGAGAATATGATCATCGCCCTGGAGCCGAAATGCGCTGTCCCGGACGTGGGGACCGTGGGTGTGGAAGACACCTATGCGGTCACCCCCGAAGGAGGCCTCTGCCTGACCGGCGGCGGCAGGGGCATGGTGGAGGTGAAATAATGAAAATCAGTAAAGTAAGCCAGTCCCTGTATGACGTGTCCATGGGATTCGTCCATGCCTATCTTATAAAAGGAGAGGACGAATGGGCTTTGGTGGACACGGGTGTTCCCGGCCAGGGGGAGACCCTGCTCAAGGCCATGGCCGAACAAAAGCTGGAAGGCCCCATCAAGCATATCATCCTCACCCAGTTGCACAGCGACCATGCGGGCAGCGTGAATGAGCTGAAGGAGCTTACCGGCGCCACGGTCTATGCCCATGAAAAGGAAGCCGATGCCATAGAAGAGGGTCTGACCATGCGCGCCTGCGTTCCCGCCCCGGGTGTGGGAAAATGGCTCATGAACAAGATCTTGCTTAAGGGGGGCAAGGCCTCCTACCTAAAGAAGGGCACCCCGGTGGACGTCCGCCTGAAAGGCGGGGAGAAGCTTCCCATCGGACCGGGTGTGGAAGTCCTGCATACTCCGGGCCATACGGCGGGGCATATCTGCCTTATCCTCAAAGAGGAGGGGGATATCCTGATTGCGGGAGACGTCGCCTCCGGGGGAAAGCGGCCGGGCTATCCCATGCTGTTCGAGGACAGGGAGATGGGCTTCGCCACCCTGAAGGAACTGGGAGACCGAAAATTCGCCCAGGCCTACTTCGGCCACGGAGAGGGAATACACTCGGCGGCGGCGGAACGGTTCCGCATCAGATTCGCCGAGTAAAATGTTCCCCATAGAAACGGTCCCCGGTGACGAAATCCCCCGGCATCTTCTCTTTCTGGCCGATGAGGACGGGAAACGGATAGGTAAATACCGCTCCAGCGCCCTCTTTTTCGCCGTCCGGAAAGAGGGGCAGGTCATCGGGATGATAGGCCTGCGGGAGAACAGTCCCGGCGAAATGGAGATCGTCACTCTGGCTGTGGACGAAGCAGCACAGAACGGCGGCTTGGGCACGGCCCTTCTGGAGCACGCCATAGCCTATGCCCGGGAAAAGGGGTACCGGGACATCCTCATCAAGACGGGGAACAGCAGCATAGGACAGCTCTACCTCTACCAGAGCTGCGGCTTCCGCCTGGAAAGCATCAAAAGGAACCATTTCACCGAGAACTACGAAGAGCCCATCTTCGAGAAGGGGATCCCCTGCCGGGACCAGCTGATCCTGCGATACCGGATCTACTCTTCCGAGGAACTCGCCGGGATAGAAAAATCCTACTGGGATCGCTTTACGAAGGACCATCCCGAATACGCCGGATGGACCTACGATTCCTGGATGTTCTGTTCCGGGGAGAAGCTGCCGAACCGCCTGATGGCCCTGGTGAAAACAGGGATGAAGCGGGCCACCTCCTCGGCGGAAGAACTCTATGAGCCGGATGAGGAGAAACCCTTCCCGGGATCGGTCTCCCTGGTAACCTACGGCAACGGCCTACCCGGCTGCATCATCGAAACCGAAGAGGTACTTCACAGGAAATTCCTGGAAGTCAGCGAAGAAGAAGCCCGCCTTGAGGGAGAGGGGGATCTCTCCCTGGATTACTGGCGCAGGGAGCACGAAAAGCACTTCCGCCGGGAGTATGCCCGGGGGAATAGGGACTTTTCCTTTGATATTCCCGTGATTTACGAGCGATTCCGGGTGATCTTCAACGAGGATGCGCTACAATAGCACCATGAACAGGCACCGATTTCTTCTGCCGGCGGGAATGGTCCTCCTCCTTTTTCTGGCCGGCTGCCAAACCACGAACGACTATGGCGATATCGATTTCCGCCAGGAGATGAGGGATTTCGTTATCGCCGTCGCCGACGAAGCGAGAGCCGGGGACCCGGACTTTCTGATCATTCCCCAGAACGGTCAGGAACTGGCCACCCTGAGCGGTGCGGCGGGGGGAACCGTCGCGGCTTCATACATGGCCGTCCTCTCCGCCACGGGGCGGGAGGATCTCTTTTTCGGCTACACCTCGGACGACGCGCCCACCCCCGAAGAGGACCGGCTCCCCCTTGAAGGGCTCTGCGACCTCTTTCTGAGCGAAGGCAAAACCGTTCTGGTGACCGACTACTGCAGCACCCCCTCCCGCATGGACGAGTCCTACAGCAGCAACAGTCTCAAGGGCTATCTCTCCTTCGCGGCGGACGAGAGAGATCTGAACAGCATCCCCTCCTACCCCGCCTCTCCGGTGAACCTGAACAGTTCCGACATAGAACAAATCGGACAGACCCGGAACTTCCTTTATCTGATCAATCCGGAGAGTTATGCGACAAAGAATGCCTTCCTCCAGGCCCTGGGCGGCACCGATTACGACCTGCTCATCATCGATCTCTTCTGGGAGGATGAGATGCTGACCCCGACGGATCTGGCGGGGCTTCACCGGAAAAAAAACGGGGGACACCGCCTCGTGGTCAGTTATATGAGCATCGGGGAAGCGGAATCCTACCGCTACTACTGGCAACCGGAGTGGGACAGGAACAGGCCGGACTGGCTGGAGAGGGAGAATCCCTTCTGGCCGGGTAATTACAAGGTGCAGTACTGGAACCGGGAGTGGCAGAACCTGATCTGCGGCGGGGCCGATTCCTATCTGAAGCGCATTCAGGACGCCGGCTTCGACGGGGTCTATCTGGATATCATAGACGGGTACGAATATTTTGAGTAAGTACATCGATCTGAGCCGCAGAATCACCCCGGACCTGCCGACCCACCCCTACGACAGCCCCCTCAGCCTGATCCGGGACAAGACCCTGGAACGGGACGGTTACGTCAACACCCGCCTGGAGGGGGGAATGCACAGCGGCACCCATCTGGATGTGCCCATGCATCTGATACGGGACGGACGCTATACCGCCGACTGGGACCTGAACCGCTTCTCCGGCCACCCCCTGGTCACGGAGGAACTGGCCGATTTTTTCATTGACAGAAAGATCGGCCTTTTGGGAATGGACCTGTCCTCCCCCGACGCCTACCCCTTCCCGGTACACAAAAAACTGTTCGCAAGGGATATCCCCATTCTGGAAAATCTGACCAATCTGGAAAGCCTTTTAGGCAGGGATGATTTTGAGATACTGGCCTTTCCCCTGAAGATCGAGGCGGAAGGTTCACCGGTAAGGGCGGTCGCCCGCATAAAGGATGATTTATGAGACAGCTCGGCAAATCCACCTGGGTTCTGGAAGGGCCCACGAACATCGGCTTTTACGAAACCGAGGGGGATGTGATCCTGATCGACAGCGGTAACGACAAGGAGTCGGGCCGGCGGATCAATAAAATTCTCAAAGAGAAGGGGTGGCGCCTCAAGGCCGTGGTCAACACCCACTCCAATGGGGACCACATAGGGGGCAACGATTACCTTCAGAGGAATCTGGACGCGCCTGTCTGGGCCACGGCGGGGGAACACTCCTTCATCGAGCGCCCCGAGCTGGAGACGGCGTTCCTGTGGGGCGGCCGGGAGGTGAAGGAGCTAAGGAACAAGTTCTTCCAGGCCCGACCCTCCCGGGTCGACCGGATCCTGAACGAAGAGGGGGAGATCGAACCGGGTCTCAACGCCATTTCCCTGAAGGGGCACTTCATGAACATGATCGGCCTGGAGACCGGAGACGGGGTTCTCTTTCTGGCGGACTGCCTCTTCGGAGAGGAGATCCTGACCAAATACGGCATCCCCTTCATCTATGACGTGGGGGCTTACAAGAGGACCATAGAGACCGTGCGGGAGCGGGAGGCCTCTTTTTACGTTCCCTCCCACGGTCCGGTCACCGAAGACATAAGGCCCCTGGCCGACAGAAACCTGGCCCTGGTAGGGGAGATTGAGGAAACCCTCCTGACCCTGGCCGAAGGGGAGAGCAGCTTCGAGGAGATTCTCAAGGGACTCTGCGACCGGTACCTCATGGAACTGAACGCGGGCCAGTACGCCCTGGTCGGCTCCACGGTCCGGTCTTTCCTCTCCTGGCTCCACGACCAGGACCTCCTGGACTTCGCCTTTACAGAAAACCGGATGCTCTGGAAGAGGAGATAGGAAATGAACAAACGGTTCTGGCTGATCATCAACCCGGCCCGCTATCCCCATATCGCCCGGCAGCTCAAGGGAATCGTGAAATATATCCCCCGGAGCACGGTGCGCGAAAGCCGGAGCGAGGAGCATTTTCGGGAACTGATCCGGGATTTCATCGCCAGCGGGGACAGCTACCTGCTTATCTGGGGAGGGGACGGCACGGCCAACATCGCCCTGAACTGCCTCATGAAGGCGGATAAAAAGCGGCGGGACAAGATCGCCGTGGGATTCCTGCGCGGGGGGAGCGGCAACGGCATACAGGACAGCTACGAGGTCCCCAAGAATCTCCGCGCCCAGATCAGAACCTATCTGGAGAGCATGGAGAACAGGCGGACCCAGCGGGTGGACCTGCTAAAAATCAGCTTTGACGAGGAAGTCCTCTACGGCCAGCTCTTCGGCACCGGACTGGACGCGAAGGCCCTGAACGCCCGGAACAGCATTACCCAGTCGGGAAAGAAAAACCACCCCCGCCCCGGCTTCATCCCCTACATCATCCCCGCCATAAAAACCGTCTACCGGGGGGCGCGCCTGCAGGAAGAGCCGCTTCTTCTGACCCTGAACCAGGGCCGCTTCGCCTTTCGGGGCACCCGGACCAATGCGGAATTCCCCTTCAAAGAGTACGCCCTGGAGAGCCGGGCCCCCCTTCTCGAAGTGGGGGTGAGACCCTACTACGGCTGGTATTACAAGATATGCCCCGACGTGGTGTGCAACAACGGGCTGATGGACGCCTATCTCTTTAACCTGACCTCCCCCTGGAAAGTCCTGTTCAGCCTGTTCTCCCTCTGGAACGGGCACTACCACCGGATCAACAAGCGCTACGCGAAAAAGGGCCTTCCCCTCATCGAGCACTACAAAATCCGCAAAATGACCATCCATCCCCAAAGGGGCCGGCTCTTTCATATAGACGGGGAGCTCCACAGGAGCGACGGGGAAGTGACCCTGAAAGTGAAGAACCAAACCCTGCGGTTTCTGGTGCCCGAGAGTTTTCACCAGAAATTCCACCCCCTCCATGAGTGGGACGAGAAGATAGTATAGGGGGATCGTCCTTCCCGATGTACATTAATCTAAAATTAAACCGGTTTTTTTTGACTGAATCGTGATTTTCCCTTAGAATTATAAAAGAAGTCCGTTCGTTCTATTAATGAGGGATTGTGATGAAAAGGTTTATCATTCTGGGTCTGGTCATTTTCTCCGCTCTGTCAGGGTGCAGGAAGGATGATCCGAAGTCCGAAGAAATCCCTGTTCAGAGCAACGGGACGACCCCTCTTCATAAAGTCCTCTATGTCGATTCTTATAACAGGGATATACCCTGGGTCCGGGAAATTATGACCGGTATGACGGATGCCTTCCGCATCGAAATGGACGACTACGAATTGACCGAGAGCCCGGCGGGCCTGGTAAACCTCAGAATCTTCCATATGGATACGAAAAACAATAAAGCCGAGGATTACATAAAGCAGTCCGCCGTTCAGGCGCGGGAAATCATAGAAGAGTGGAAGCCCGATGTGGTAATTGCCAGCGACGACAACGCTTCCAAATATCTGATCGCGCCCTACTTCATAGGCGATGCTCTCCCCTTTGTCTTCTGCGGGGTAAACTGGGATGCCTCGGTATACGGATTTCCCGCGGAAAACATTACGGGCATGGTAGAGGTTCAGCTCATAGATCAGATCATTGAGAAACTGTCCCCCTATGGCAAAGGGACGAGAATCGGCTTTATCAAGGGGGAAAGTCTCTCGTCTTTGAAAGAGGGGGAGAATTTCCAGAAGACGCTGGGCTACCGGATCATTCAGAAATTTGCGGTGGATTTCGAGGACTGGAAACGGCAGTTCATCGAAATCCAGCAGGAAGCCGACATTCTTCTGGTCGGAAATCTGGATGATGTGGGAGACTGGGATAAGGATGCGGACAGCCTTAAGCGGTTCATGGTGAGCCATACGGTGATTCCCACGGGGGCCTGGGACCCGTGGATGAGCGAGTCGGTCCTCATCACCATTGCCCAGACTGGTCGGGAGCAGGGGAAATGGGCGGCGGAAACGGCTCTGAGGATACTCGACGGGGTCCCCCCTTCCCAGATCCCGATAGCGAAAAATAAAATGGCCACCGTATATCTGAATATGGCTCTGGCCAATGAAATGAACATCCGATTTCCCATGGAACTGCTTGATACCTCCCATCTGGTCAATGAATCGGAACAATACCATGAATAGGAAGAGAAGAGAGTAATTGAAGCTGTTCCATTCCATAAGACAAAGAATTATCCTCTTTATCATCGGGACATTCCTCCTTACTGTCCTCTCCATCTTTTCTATGGCCAATCTTCAGCTTCGCAAACTTATAGACGAAAGCCAGACCACCATATATAAAGAGAAAATTCAGGTTCTGACGAACAGGCTGAACGAAACCTATGGCAGGCTTAAGAAAACAGGTCTCATGGAAGCTTACGAGGCCGATTTCAAGTCGACCGCCGTATCTAGTTTAAGGGAAACATACTATCTTCCGGGGAAGAGGACGGCGCTCCCCATTATTCTTGATGAAGAGTATAGGGTTATCCTCCATCCGGAACTGCCGGCGGGGGATCCCGCCTACAAAGAGCTTTTTCATGAAGCCCCGGTTTTCGGCGATTCGTTCCATGAGGGGGGAGTTCCTTCTCCATCAAAAACCGGGGTGAAGAGTACTGGGTTATCTACCAGTCCTATGCGCCGTGGAAATGGTACATAGTGTATGAGATCCCCCTGAGGGAAAAATACGGGGAACTGGAAAATTTCAGGAAGATTCAGCTAACCTTCGTCTCAGTGGTGACTCTGATCGTTCTTGCCTTCCTTTCCCTACTGCTCATGAACGTTACCGCTCCTATTATCAAATTGGCCGAAATAGCCCGCAGGATAGCCGACGGGGAATTGGAACATACCATTGATATACGCAGTACCAATGAGATAGGGGTTCTCGCCCAAAGCTTCATTGTCATGCAGAGCTCGATTAAAAAGAAAATAAC
>JAFGPQ010000342.1 GCA_016936115.1 Spirochaetales bacterium
ATTCAGACCGCCGTCCTGATCGAAACTCTCAAGGAACTGGGGGCGGATGTGCGCTGGTGTTCCTGTAATATTTTCTCTACCCAGGACCATGCCGCCGCAGCTATCGCCGAAGCGGGCACCCCGGTCTTCGCCTGGAAGGGTGAGACCCTGGAAGAGTACTGGTGGTGTACACGTCAGGCTCTGACCTGGCCCGACGGTTCCGGTCCCCAGCTGATCGTGGACGACGGGGGAGACGCGACTCTCTTTCTGCACAAGGGTTTTTACGCCGAGAAGGATGCTTCCATCCTGGATGTAACTCCCGAAAGCGAAGAGGAAGCCATCGTCATTGCTACCCTGAAGGAGACCCTTGCGGACGACTTCGGCTGGTTCGGCAAGGTGGTTCCCCAGTGCAAGGGGGCCAGTGAAGAGACTACTACCGGTGTTCACCGCCTGTACCAGATGGCCAATGAGGGCACCCTGCTCTTCCCCGCCATCAATGTGAACGACTCGGTAACCAAGAGCAAGTTTGATAACCTCTACGGCTGCCGGCATTCCCTGGTGGACGGTATCAGCCGGGCCATGGATGTGATGCTATCGGGCAAAACCGCCATGATCTGCGGTTACGGCGACGTGGGCAAGGGCTCCGCCGACTCCCTGGCCGGGCAGAAGTGCCGGATTCTCACCTCCGAGGTGGATCCCATCTGCGCCCTGCAGGCCTGTATGAACGGCTACACGGTCTGTACCGTGGAAGACGCTCTGCCACAGGCGGATATTTACGTCACCACCACGGGGAACTGCGATATCATCACCGCCGAGCATATGAGCAAAATGAAGGATCAGGCCATCGTCTGCAATATCGGTCACTTCGATAATGAGATCCAGGTGGCCAAACTGGAAGCCTGGCCTGGTATAAAGAAGACCAATATCAAGCCCCAGGTGGATATGTACACCTTTCCCGACGGACACTCCATCTACCTGCTGGCTTCGGGACGTCTGGTGAACCTGGGCTGCGCCACGGGTCATCCCAGCTTTGTGATGAGTAACTCCTTCACCAACCAAACCCTGGCCCAGATCGATCTGTGGACTAACCCCCAGCCGGTGGGCGTCTATCGGCTGAGCAAAGAGCTGGACGAGGAAGTGGCCCGTCTGCACCTGGCTAAACTGGGTGCCAAGCTGACCACTCTGAGCAAGAAGCAGGCCGATTATATCGGGGTGAAGGTAGAGGGGCCCTACAAACCTTCCCACTACCGCTACTGATTCTCACCGGGGCTGCTGCGGTGCGGTCACGGAAAGGGCGCTTTGTGCCTTTTCCGCGTCCTTCCCTCCGCTGCCCCGGCCCTTCGGGCGCCGTTAACGGCCCGGGGGCTTCATTGCTGCGGGCTCACGGTACTTTTGTACTGCTTCGCCCTTGCGGCTTCGCCCGCGAACCGTTTCCGGCGTGAGAATGTTCGCTGTGGTTCGGTTTCGTCGCGCCTCACGTCGTCCTTGGGACGTGTTCGTTGGGGGTGTTGTGGAAGTTTTGCTGCATGAGCGGGTTGATGAGGTGTTGATTCGATTTGTTGTTATTATGGCCCGGTTTCGGGGGCGGTGGATTTTTGTCCGTCACCGTGATAGAGCCACCTGGGAGATTCCCGGGGGGCATGTCGAGGCGGGCGAAAGTCTTGATGAGGCGGCTCGACGGGAGCTGTGGGAAGAGAGCGGGGCGGCGGATTTTGATCTTCATGCCCTGTGCGACTACTCGGTGGACCGTGACGGGGATGTCGGTTACGGCCGTCTTTTTCTGGCGGATGTATCCTCCTTGGGGGAGCTTCCCGGTTTTGAGATGGTGGAGCTTGTACTGGGCGATGTGATGCCGGGAGAGCCGACCTATCCTCTGATTTATCCGCTTTTGTTCGAAAAGGCGGTTCAGGTCGCTAACCGGTTATGATGTAATGGACATTATTCTGATTTCCGGCCCCCGGGATTCGGGAAAGACCGCTTTTCTCAGGTCTCTCGCCGATTCCGGCGGATGGGGCTGTCTGGCTCCCAAGGCTTTTGACGGTGACGGTGTTTTTCAGGGGTATGATCTACAGGTTTTCCCCGAAGGCCTTACCTATCCTCTGGCCCGTCTGAGCGGTTCCGATTCCCCCCGCAGGGAGATATCACGTTCGACCGGTTCCGACGGAGAGGCGGGCTTTTCCTACGGGCCCTTCCTTTTTCGAAGTGAACCCTTTCTGGCCATGAAAGCCAGGACGTCTGAGGGGTCTTCCTTTGAATCATCCCTCCTCTTTCTGGATGAAATCGGTCCGGTGGAAATGGCCGGCGAGGGGCTGGCTCCGACTCTTAAAATCCTTCTTTCCCAGGGGTTGTCCGCTGCTAACGACTGTCTCCTCTATCTCTCTGTCAGGCCGGATCTTATTGATGACGTCCAGTCCCGCTTTTCCTTCCGCGCCGCCCGGATTATCGGTTTATAAACTTTCTGTTTACCCCTCTTTTCGAGGTCGTCCTTTACTTTTACCCCTTTAATACGTATATTAAAACCACTGTATAAATAAAGAGGTTTATGAATGCCCAAAGACGACAAGGATGATATGAAATTTCCCAAAAAAGATTCCGGCGGTCCCGATGACTGGAGAAAGCGTTTCCAGCCGCCCAATCCCAATGATAATAAGGGAGGGGGAGGTAAGAAATTCCGTTTTTCCATCTGGTATTTCTTTCTTGTGGTCGCTGTTCTTGGTATCATCAACATGCTTGTCATGGGCAATTCCGACAATACGACGATTGACTACAGTCAGTTCAAGGATCTGATCGCCAACGGGCGTATTCAGACGGTTAAGCTGACTTCTTCCTACTATACGGGCTATACCTATAAAAAGAGCGAAATCAGCCAGCAGGATCCCCTGGCATTACTGGGCGAACTTCAGGCGGACCGGACCGGCATCAATACGACTGTCTTCAAGACAGTTCCCATTAACGATCCCAATTTTCTGCCCCTTCTTGAGCAGTATGGTGTGGAGTATTACGCGGTAAGGGAAAATAACGGACTGTGGCTGGAGCTTCTGGTCTACTGGGTTTTTCCTATAGCCTTCTTTATTATTATATGGCGTGTCCTCATGAAACGTATGGGG
>JAFGPQ010000343.1 GCA_016936115.1 Spirochaetales bacterium
ACAGCGGAGGCGCTCCTGTTCATTCCCGCCCATTACGCCCACTGGCCCCGGGGAAGAAACGAGAAAGGGGAGACCGGCCGCTGGCTCCGGTTCCGGGAAGGTTTCGGCCGATTGCTGGCCCGGCTCTACCGACGAAAGGGGCTGACGGTCACCGTTATCCTGGTCCTCATGCTTGCCAGCTTCGGCCTCGTGCCCCTTCTGGGGACGGACCTCTTCTCCGCCGAGGATTACACGGTTTTTTATATAGATATCGAGATGGCCCCGGGAACGACTCTGGACCGAACCGAAGAGGTGCTGTCCCGCTACGAGGAGAGGATCCTCCCGCTGGTAGGGCAGGGTGAGATAACTTCCCTTTCCCTGTATGCGGGTTTTATGGGAGAGAGCAGCAGTTCCAGCGCGAAAAGCAATGTGGGGCAGCTCACGGTGGATCTGGCCGAACGGGAGGAGGGACGAACCCGTTCCATCTCCCAGATCATGGAGGAAGTGCGCCGAATGACCGGGGATATTCCCGGCCCGGAACAGGTGGAATTCCGAAAAGCCACCAACGGCCCCCCCAGCGATGCGCCTGTGGCCTTTCGCCTTTTCGGAGACAGCCGGGAGGAACTGGTCCTCGCATCGGAGAGGCTTCAGGGGGTTCTGAGGAATTTCCCGGAGCTCTTTAATATAAAGGATGACTATACCCCGGGTACGCCGGAACTGCGCATCAGCGTGGATAAGGAGCGGGCCGCCGCCTACGGCATGACTCCCTTTACCGTGGGGATTGCCGTGAAGGAAGCCCTGGAGGGATACGACGGGGGTGTCTACTTCAAGGATAATGAGGAGATCGGCATACTGATCTTCTACGAGGGAGCGGGGAAAGGACGCCTTGAGGATCTGCTGCAGATGACCCTGGTAACCCCCCGGGGAACTGTGGTCCCCTTTTCTTCTCTCTGTTCTCTGGAACCCTACTCTTCCCCTTCCGCCATCAGCCGAATCGACGGGGAGCGGCAGATTCAGGTCACCAGCGAAGCCTACAGTACGGATAACCTCGCCGACATAAACGGGGCGGTGAAAAAGATTTTCGACGAGGAACTGGGGCCCCGCTACCCAGGGCTGACTCTGAAGCTGGGGGGGGAGTTCTCCGAGTTCAGCGATCTGATTTTTCAGATCCTGCGAATCTTTCTCATCGGGATCTTTCTCATCTATATCATACTGGCATCCCAGTTCAACTCCTATACCCAGCCCCTGATCATTCTCTTCTCCGTTCCCCTGGCCTTTATGGGGGTCATCATTTTCCTCTTCCTTTCCGGCAATCCCTTCTCCACCACGGTCATCTATGCCGGGGTGGCCCTGGCGGGAATCGCCGTGAACGACTCCATCGTTCTCATAAGCTTTATCAACGAGGAGCGCAGCGAAGGCATGGGAGTGGGGGAAGCGGTCAGGGCGGCGGCGGCTACCCGGCTCAGGCCGATTCTTTTGACTTCCCTGACCACAATCGCCGGTCTTTTGCCCACGGCGCTGGGCCTGGGGGGACGCTCCCCTGTGTGGGGGCCCATGGCGGGTACCATCGTCTTCGGACTGATATTCTCTACCGTGACGGCGCTTGTGTTCATTCCCTCTCTCTATGGCCTGCTCTATGACAGAAAAGGAAAAAACAGTGAGAACTGAGAATTCACCTTGTCCCGTGGTACGGGACAGGGTATTCTGAGGGGGTTATGAAATAACTTCAATCTTTTCTACAGTACCCTACTCAGCAATAACCCCCAAAAAGGGGAAAGGACTACCATTATGAAGATTGAAGAGTTATTAAAACGGCAGGAGAAACCTGCCCTGTTCGCTCCCGGCTCCGCTGTCATGTGGACCGATGAGCATATTTCCCGTCAGCTTTTGGCGGTTCACCTTGATCAGAATACCGATCTGGCCAGCCGGAAAACGCCGGTCATAGAGAAAACCCTGTCACTGGTTCTCTCCCTGATGGGAAAAGAGCCTCTGGATATTCTGGATCTGGGCTGCGGACCCGGTCTGTACACGGAGCGTTTTGCTAAAGAGGGGCATCGGGTGACCGGGGTCGACTTTTCAGAATACTCCCTGGACTATGCCCGCAGATCCGCCGAAGATAAGGGGCTCTCCCTTAATTATGTTCAGGGGAATTACCTGCACCTGGATCTGCCGGAACAGAGTTTCGATCTGGTTATCATGATCTATGAGGATTACGCCGTACTCAATCCGCAGGAAAGATCCCTTCTGCTCAAGCGGGTCGCAGGCATGCTCAGGAGCGAGGGCGTTTTCTTTTTCGATTACCCCAACGACAGGCGTTTTGATGAGAGGATCGTCCCATCGGACTGGGAGTGTTCTCCCGAAGGCTTCTGGCGTGACACTCCCCACCTGTGTCTCTCCCGGTCCTTCGTCTACCCGGAGGAGAAGGTGATTCTCATGGAGCATCTTGTTTTCGATGATTCCCGGGGCTGGGAGAGCTACCGGTTCTGGAACACCTATTATTCCCGGGAGAGAATCGAAGGGGAATTGAAAGATGCCGGACTGAGAGTCGAATCATGGCATGAAGATATTCTGCCTGCGGACAGTGTCTGGACAGGAGATAACGTCACCTTCGCCTTCTGCCGAAAAGTTTAATAGCTCCCCGTCTTGCCCATGATCCTCTCCTTCCTTATAATAGGGGGAGAGGAGATTCCATGCTTAAGATAGGGGCTTATAATAATTTCCGGGTCGTGAAGGGAACCAACCGGGGCTGGCACATAGAGGAAGGGGGGGAGACCCTTTTCATCCCCAAGAAAGAACTGCCTCCCACTACCATAGTAGGACACCGGGTCAAGCTGTTCGTCTACAATAAGGGCAAGGGGGAAATCCGGGCCACCTCGGCCATTCCCTATGCCCAGGTGGACCAGTTCGCCTATCTGAAAGTGAAGGATGTCACCAGGTTCGGGATATTCATGGACTGGGGCATCGAAAAGGATCTCTTTGTGCCCAGCCGTTTCATTAAAGAGGAAGTGGAGCAGGGGAAATCCTATATCGTGCGTCTGTTCCTGGATGAAATGGAGAGAAGCGTGATCGGGAGCCTGGACTGGGAGAATTTCCTGCTTACCGAACCGGGAAAGGAGCTCAAGAGAAATCAGCAGGCCCGTCTTCTCGTCTGCGGTATCAAGGATATCGGCTTCCCGGTCATTATCAACGATAAATACCGGGGACTGATCTACCGGGACGAGAACGCCGACTCCATCCGCTACGGCGAAAGAAAGCAGGGTTACATCAAGAAGATCCGGGGCGACGGACGGATTGACGTCTCGCTCACCCGGGAATGACCGGCGGTTTCCTGACTTTTCCCGTTATCCTGTAAATTATATATAAAAGCGCCCCCGTTACGGCCACTCCCTTAAAGGCTATCTCCAGGGAGAAGCGTGTCCCGATGAACCCGATAAGGGGAAACACGGCGATCATGTACAGGCTAAAGGCCATGCTCTGAAAGGAGAGAATGGTGGCCCTTCTTTCCGAGGGTATCATGCGGTTCAGATAGTCCTGTATGGCCACATAGAGCATCCCCTCTATTATACCGGTTAATCCGTAGAAAACAGGCTTCAAGGGCGTAAATCCGATACCCCAGAGACAGATCACCAGCAACAGGGGAAACAGGGTGAGAATCCGGTCCGGGCCGATCTTTTTCTCCATGGCTTCGGCACGCAGACCGGACAGGGCGCTCAGCAGGGAAGCCCCCGCCAGGATCAGTCCTATGGTGAACTCGTTCTTTCCTTCCCCCTTCCAGTAGGTCTGCAGGTAGAAATAGAGGCTGGTTATAAACATCATGATCAGCTCGGTGAAGAGGATGAGAAAGGCTATGGCCGGAGTCTCCCTCACCGTGCGGATGCTGGCTCCGGTCTGTTCCGCCAGAGCCCTGAAGCCCCCCAGTGACCGCAGACGGTCCCTCTCCTCCCGGGTCAGGGCGGGTTCTTCGAAGAAGGGAACCACAAGCAGGGAGAGAAAGGCCAGGAGAAAGGCGGGGAAAAAGACCCATTCGTATCCCAGCCTGTGGGCGCAGAAGCCGCCTGCAAGAAAGCTCACAATGGCCCCTGCTTCGAAGAGAAAGTTGTTGATCCCCGCTATTTTCTTATAGCGTTTTTCCGACCCTGTTTCTTTGAGGCTGTCGTAGAGCAATGCTTCCCCGGCGCCGCTCTCCAGATTGTACCCCAGAGCGCAGAAAACGAAGCCCAGGGCCTGTACGGGAAAATTCCTCCCGTAGTAGAGAATGATCAGGCTGAGAAAGAAAAAGACCCGTCCCCAGAAACGGCTCGATTTCCTGCTTCTCAGATCGGCCACCAGGCCCGTGGGAATCTCCATGAGAAAACCGGTCAGATGAAAGAGTCCCTCAAGAATGCCAAGCTCCCACAGGGAGTATCCCTGCAGGGTCAGCCAGATCATCCAAAGACCCTGGGTGAGGTTGACATAGGAGAGGCCGAGAAAGAGATAATTCCGCTTTACATTCCTCAGCAGGTTTTCCCTGTGTGAAAAGTTATTCTCCTGCCTCACGGGGTAACCGGATTATCCTTTTTCTCCGACTGATTGACCATGAAGAACAGGTTTTCGATTTCCAGACCTATATTCACATTATTGATGCGGCACTCCTCCCGGCTCTTCAGCTGGAGGGGGGCGAAGTTCAATATGCCCTTTATACCGCTGTTGATCATGATCTCCGAGGTCTGCATGGCCGCCGATGCGGGCACAGCGATGATGCCCACGGCGATGTGATGCTCCAGCACATAGGGCTTGAGAATTTCAAGGGGATAGAGGGGGATATTGTTGAGCTCCGCCTGGGAGGGGTTGATGTCGAATCCCGCCGTAATGCGGAAGCCTTCCCGGATGTAGTCGTGGTTAAGCAGGGCCTTTCCCAGATTACCGCAGCCCACGATGACGATCTCCTGAAGCCCCGAATCTCCCAGCAGATGGTTCAGCTTTTCCAGCACCCTGTTGATGCTGTAGCCCCCCCGTCGATTCCCCTCTATTTTGAAATGGGAAAAGTCCTTCCTCACCAGGGCGGCGGAAATCTCCAGAGCGTCCCCCAGGTTGTTGGAATACACCCGGTCCAATCCCAGGGATTTGAACTGGAGCAGAACCCTTTTATACTTCATGAGTCGGAGCATAAGATCTTTTTGTTCCATAACGTACCCTTTCTCGTTTTATTGTTATCTATAGTACAATAAATATAGTGAAAATGCAATATAGACCGAAAATATTTAGTAAGGTATGGCTAATATTCGTAGTATTTCTACGGGCCTATGTAATTTCAGGTCTTTTGTTGTGAATAATATCACAAAAAAAGGGGTGTGCGTCACAAAAATGTTAAATTCTATGGTATTTTTTATTGCTCAAAAGTAAAAAAACATCATAAAATAGATCAGCTTATTATAATAAATAAGTTTCTAAATCAGAATATAATACAATTGGAGGTCCTATGGCAGTAGCTGAAGCGGAAGAGCTGAAGATGTCTGACAAGTTATTGGCTTTTATCGATGAATGGAAAGTCAAACCGGGTAACCTGATTATGATTCTTCACAAGGTACAGGAAGAATTCGGGTATATCCCCCGGCCGATAGCTATCGAACTGAGCAAGATGCTGGATGTGCCCCTGGCAAAGATTTACGGAGTCATTACCTTTTATCACTTTTTCAAGCTGGTAAAGCCGGGTAAGCATAAACTCCAGGTCTGCATGGGTACGGCATGCTACCTCAGAGGGGGTGACGATCTTATCGCCGAACTGGAAACCATGCTCGGCGTCGGCGTGAACGAGACAACCGAAGACGGTCTGTTTTCCCTGGAAGCGGTCCGCTGCGTAGGCTGTTGCGGTCTGGCCCCTGTTGTTGTCTGCGGCTCCGATGTTTACGGTAAACTGACCACGGACCAGCTGGCTGAAATCGTCGCCAAATACAGGAACGCCGATTAATGCACTTTGCCGTCTGCGACTATATCCTGGATATGGTTCAGAACTCTCTCGAGGCCGGAGCGGACAGAATCGAACTGGTTCTGACCGAACGGTACAACGGATTGACTCTGAGTCTTAGGGATAACGGTTGCGGCATGACCGAAGAGGAGCTTGAGAAGGCGAAGGACCCTTTCTATACGGACGGGATAAAACATGCCTCCCGCAAGGTCGGGCTGGGCATTCCTTTTCTGATTCAACTGGCCGAGACTTCGGAGGGACGTTTCGGGATTACATCGACCAAGGGTGTGGGGACGGAGATAGCCGCCTTTTTCAATACCACCCATATCGATACCCCCCCCGTGGGGAATCTTGTTTCCCTCTTTTATCAGGCCATGACCTTCGACGGATCCTACGAACTGATTATAAGACGGATTTTTCCGTCGAACGGCAAAGATGATTACGAGCTGGTTCGAAGCCAGCTGGCAGAGATCCTGGGCGATCTGAACCGGGCCGGCAGTATGGGACTGCTCCGGGACTTCATCGCTTCCCAGGAAGAGAATTAGATTATTACAAGGAGAACGTAATGGCAAAGATGACCTTAGAGGAACTCCGAAAACTTCGCGCCGGCGAAAAACAGGCCCTCAGCAATAGAGAAATCGAGGGTAAGGAAGTTCAGGTTATTATCGGTATGGGTACCTGCGGTATCGCCGCGGGAGCCAAGGAAACCATGGACGGTTTCGTCAATACAATCAATGCGAACGGATTGAAGAATGTCACCATCAGACAGACCGGCTGCATGGGTCTCTGTTACGCGGAACCCACGGTGGAAGTCAAGATGGCCGGCATGGCCGACACCATCTACGGCAACGTGGACGCGGAAGTGGCCAAGAAGATCGTCGAACATCATATCATGAACAAGAGGCTGGTTAACAAGCATATTTTCGACAAACCCGCCGCCGATATCACACAGTAGGAGATAAAAGTATGGCTATTAAAAGTTATGTAATGGTCTGCGGCGGAACGGGATGCGAGTCTTCCAAGGCGGATGAAATTTACAGAAACCTCCACAAGGAGGCGGAGCTGCAGGGTGTCAGCGAAGACGTTCAGATCGTAAAGACCGGCTGTTTCGGCTTCTGCGAGCAGGGCCCCATTGTCAAGGTTCTCCCCAGCGACCACTTTTACGTGCAGGTCGTACCCGAGGACGCCAAAGAGATCATCGCCGAGGACATCCTCAAGGGAAGAGCCGTTTCCCGCCTTCTCTACAAAGAGGGCAATCTGACCGAAGTTAAGAGAACCGACGGAGAGGACATCAAGTTCTACCAGAAGCAGCTTCGTATCGTTCTGAGAAACTGCGGTCTCATCAACCCGGAAAACGTTAACGAATACATCGCCCGCGACGGGTACCAGGCCCTGGAAAAGGCCCTTTTTGATATGAGCGGCGACGACATTATCGAAGAACTCAAAAAGTCCGGCCTGCGCGGCCGGGGCGGCGCCGGTTTCCCCACCTGGATGAAGTGGAACTTCTCCAAGCAGGTCGAAACGGACGTTAAGTACGTGGCCTGTAACGCCGACGAGGGCGACCCGGGAGCCTACATGGACCGTTCCGTTCTGGAAGGGGACCCCCATTCCGTTATCGAAGCCATGACCATCGCCGGTAAGTGCGTCGGCGCCAACCTGGGTATTATCTATATCAGAGCCGAGTATCCCCTGGCTATCAACAGACTGGAAACCGCTATGGAGCAGGCCCGTGATCTGGGCCTTCTGGGCAAGGATATCCTGGGTTCCGGCTATGACTTTGACATTGAGCTCAGACTCGGTGCGGGCGCCTTCGTCTGCGGTGAGGAAACCGCTCTTCTCCAGTCCGTCGAGGGTAACCGGGGTATGCCTACTCCCAAGCCTCCCTTCCCCGCTGTGGAAGGTCTCTGGGCCAAACCCACCGTTATCAATAACGTGGAAACCTACGCCAATATCCCTGTTATCATCAACAAGGGCGGCGACTGGTTCGCCCAGTTCGGTACGGAAAAATCCAAGGGAACCAAGGTATTCGCCCTGACCGGTAAGGTTCAGAACTCCGGTCTGGTGGAAGTTCCCATGGGATCCACCCTGCGCGATATCGTTTTCGATATCGGCGGCGGCATCCGGAACGGCAAGAAGTTCAAGGCCGTACAGACCGGCGGTCCCTCCGGCGGAGTTATCACCGAAGAGTACCTGGATCTGCCCCTGGACTTCGACTCCCTTCTCTCTATCGGATCCATGATGGGTTCCGGCGGAATGATCGTTATGGACGAGGACGACTGTATCGTGGATGTGGCCCGTTTCTACATGGATTTCTGTGTGGAAGAGTCCTGCGGTAAATGTTCCCCCTGCCGGATCGGTACCAGAAAGCTTCTGGATTACCTTGAAAAGATCACCAAGGGACAGGGAACCATGGAAGACCTGGAGCACATGGAGAGAATCGGTACCCACATGCACAAGGCTGCCCTGTGTATGCTCGGCGGTTCCGCTGCCAACCCCATTCTTTCCACCCTGAAGGCGTTCCGGGAAGAGTATATTGAGCATATCCAGGAAGGTAAGTGCCGGGCCGGCAAGTGTAAAGCCCTGGTTCACTATGAAATCGTGGCGGACAAGTGTATCGGCTGTACGGTCTGTGCCAGAAAGTGTCCCGTCAACTGTATCACCGGCGAAAAGAAAAAGCCCCATATTATCGATCAGGACGCCTGTATCAAGTGCGGCCAGTGCTACGAAGGTTGTAAGTTCAACGCCATTGTCATTAAGTAAGGAGTAGAATCGTGTCAACTGTAAACGTTAAAATAAACGGACGCCCCGTTACGGTAAGTCCGGACAGCACCATTCTCGATGCTGCCAAAACGCTGGGGTGCAAGATCCCCACCCTTTGCCACCACGACGACCTGAAGCCCTCCGGCGCCTGCGGTCTCTGCGTTGTCAAGGTGAAAACCGACAGGGGAATTTCACCCAAGCTGGTGAGATCCTGCTGTACCAAGGTCGTGGACGGGATGGACTACATCACCCACGATGCGGACCTTCAGGAAACGAGAAAGACCATTCTGGAGCTGATTCTTTCCAATCATCCGGACGACTGTCTCTCCTGCGGACGGAACCAGACCTGCGAACTGCAGCAGATGGCTTCCGACTTCGCTATCCGGGAGACTCCCTTTCACAAGAACCTCAAGAGTTTTCCCCAGGACCATTCCACCGTGTCCCTGGTGTTCGATCCCAACAAATGTATCAACTGCGGACGCTGCGCCCAGGTCTGTCAGCAGATGCAGGGCGTCT
>JAFGPQ010000344.1 GCA_016936115.1 Spirochaetales bacterium
ATCGTTCAGACGGGGGATTCTGCAGACGGCGATCCCCCCGTCCATACCATAGGACTCCCTGATGAACTCCCCTTCCCCGCCGTAGGCCTTGATCAGCCCCAGCCGGTCGTCCGTGGAGACCCGGAAATAGGTCATTTTACCGGGAGCCACCATACCCTTGATAGCGCCGAAGCACCGCTCCCGGCCCAGGGTGTTGCCCAGAATATCCAGCTGGCCGATGGTCACGGGATTGCCCATGAATTCGGCGGGATAGTTGCTGCAGTGGGTGCAGACGCAGACTTCTCGTTCGTAATCGAAATTGTTATTCCAGTCCAGAAAGCCCGGGGCCGATTCGGCGGCCAGGCGCAGGATGTACATGGAAACCGCTCCGGAGACATCCATTTCACAGGCCGAAGGATATCCCGCCTGGCCCATCATGCTCATGGAGAGACAGGCGGCGCATCCATAATTGTTCTCGAGACTGTCCCAGCACTGTACCGCCGTAGCGTCAAGTTCATTCTCCTCGACAAAGTTATCAATGGCCACGGAGAGTTTCGCCTGACGGACAACCTGATCATCGGTGACATGGCTTTCAATGGTGCCGTAGCCCTTAATGCCGGAGAGTTTTTCCTTAACCGCGGGATCTTCACTATTGAGCTTATCGATATTGGCGAGAATGTCGGAAAGATCCACGGGCACCACGGTAATCCCCCCATCCTGGAGCAGCTTTTCGCTGAAGCGGACCGTCTGAAAGGCGGCGGGACGGGCGCCGATGGCGCCGATGCGGGCATTCCGAACGCCGTAGACAACCCGGCAAACCGCGGCGAACCGTTCCAGATCGGCGCTGAAAGAGTCGGACAGGATATCGCAGGTGTGCAGACTGGTATTGGTAAAGGGAATGCCGTATTGATAGAGGTTGTTGCACACGGAGATCTTGCCGCAGAAGGCATCCCGCCGGTGGAGAACATCCACCTTGTCATTCTCATCGTTAGAAGCCTGCACCAGAACGGGCACGTTCAGGTCGGCCAGCTTGATGGTATTCACGATCCCGATCTCATCGCCGAAATTGGGAAGAATAACCACAATACCCCGGATATCGTCACGCCGTTCCCTGAAGAGGGCGGCGCACTTCTTCGCATCGGCGTAACCTTCGATAACGCCGGTGGGGGTCTCTTTCGCATCCAGGATGACCGCCTCCATGCCCTTCTTCTCCATCAGAGTCAGAATATCTTTCCTGCCGGACTGGGCCAATTCGGGGTTGAAGAACCCCCGGGTTCCCACGATAACGGCTAATGTTGTTTTTTCTTTCTTCACGCGGCACTCTCCTTCTGTGATTTCTTATCTTTCGCTTCCGTTGACCGGGCGTTCATGCTCTGCTGTGTCTGGTCAAGGATGACCGCAGCCAGAATAACAAGCCCCTTAATAACATTCTGCCAGAACTCCGAGACTCCCAGCATAACCAGGCCGTCGCTCAGGACACCGATAACAAAGGCGCCTATAATGGTACCGCCCACGGTACCGATACCCCCGGCGAGGGAAGTACCCCCCAGAACGGCGGCGGCGATGGCATTCATTTCATAACTCTCTCCCGTGGCGGGATGGGCCGCCACCAGCTGGCTGGCGATGATCAAACCCACCAGGGCGGAACAGAAACCGGAGAACATATACACGATGGTGGTTATCGATTTTACCTGAACACCGGAGAGTTCCGCGGCCCTTTTGTTTCCGCCTATAGCGTAAATATGACGTCCCAGGGGTGTTTTCCGGGAAACGTACAGGGTGACCAGAAGCAGGAGGATCATCAGCCAGATGGATAGGGGAATCCCTATGATCTTTCCGGCTCCCAGAATGGGGAATCCCTGGTTACCCAGTTCAGCCTTTCCCTGAAGATTGGGAAAGGTAGCCCCCCCGGAGCGGATATTGGCGAAACCCCGGGCGATATACATCATCCCCAGAGTGCCGATGAAAGGTGCCACATTCAGCCGGGTGATAAGAAGCCCGTTGACGCCTCCCATGAGGACACCCAGGACCAGACAGATCAGGATGATGACCCATACATGAAAGTAGATGGTGATACCGAATATATTCAGGACAAGGCCCTCGTGAATCAGACCGCCCGCGATCATGCCGACAAGTCCCACAATGGACCCGACAGAAAGATCGATTCCTCCGGTAATAATAACGAAGGTCATACCTATTGCCATGATTCCCGTGATTGCCACATGTTTGGATATGGTTATAAGATTCAGGGGATGGAGAAAATTGATTCCCCTTGAAGACTGGACCAGCACCGTGAAAACGGCGGTCAGCAGTACGAGCGCGATAACGGTTCTCAATTGGAGGAGAACCATCCCCACGGAAATATCCCTCTTTGTCAGGCTGCTCATGATACCCTTCCTTTCATTCTCTGTGATGTCGTCATATGTCCCACGGCGGAAGCATTGACAAGAGCTTCTTCCGTCATGGAATCCTTATCGAATTCGCCGGTGACGTTTCCCTTGGACAGGATGATTACCCGGTCGCAAATGGCCATTATCTCCTTCAGTTCCGAGGTAACCAGCACAATAGCCAACCCGTCTCTGGCAAGATCATTCATGATGTTGAAAATCTCTCCCTTGGCGCCCACATCCACACCCCGGGTCGGTTCATCCAGGAGCAGAACCTTGGGGTTGGTGAGCAGGCTTTTCCCGAAAACGACTTTCTGCTGATTCCCCCCGCTCAGAGAGGTTATGGAAACAAAGGGAGTGGATGCTTTAATAGACATTCCCTTGAACATCTTCTCCACACTCCCCGACTCATTTTCCCGATTTATGTGAAATTTCTTCTTCACTATCCGCCACAGTCCGGCGAGGGTCAGGTTATGGGAGACGCTCATGGTCTGAACCAGGCCTTCCCTCTGTCTGTCCTCCGGAACAAGGGCTATTCCCTTTCGGATTCTCGTTCTGATATGGGGGGGCCCCAGGGGTTCCCCGTCCAGAAGGATCTCCCCGGCAGCGTCTTCATGAAGCCCCATAATCGTTTCCAGCGTTTCCGACCGGCCGGCACCCAGAAGACCGTAGATCCCCAGGACTTCCCCTTTTCTCACTGAAAAACTGACATCCTTGAGCAGAGGCTCCTCTGTAGCCCCCCGGAGTCCCAGATTCTTCACTTCCAGTAGGATTTCACCTATATTACGGTCACCGGAGTGGAAAATTTTCCCGCTGTCACCGCCCACCATGGAGCTGACGATCCACTGGAGGTTCACCTCCTCCATAGGTTTTTCCGTAATAAGGCTGCCGTCCCGCAGTACGGTGATGTAATCCCCGATCTGAATAAGCTCCTCCAGCCTGTGAGAAATATAGATGATGGAAACCCCGGCCGTCTTCAGCTCGTCGATAATTTTAAAAAGAACGTCCACTTCCGCCTTGGACAATGCCGAAGTGGGTTCGTCCATTATAAGAATATTCACATCCTCCGCCAGAGCCTTGGCTATTTCCACAACCTGCTGCTGACCAACCTTCAGATTCCGTACCATCTCTTTGGGATCGATATCCTGTTCCAGCCGCTTCAGAAGGACTTTTGTCTTCTCCTCCTGGGTCTTATGGTCAATCCATCCGGGGTTTTTCATAATCTCCCGGTTGGTAAAGATATTCTCCGCTACACTCATATTGGGGAACAGGTTCAATTCCTGATAGATTATCCCGATTCCCTTTTCGGCGGCACTCTTGGGGGTAAGATGATTCAGCTCTTCCTCCCCCAGGAAAAACCGCCCGCTTGTAGGGGTTTCTACCCCTGAAAGGATTTTCATAAGGGTGGATTTACCAGCTCCGTTTTCACCGACGAGCACATTAACCTTTCCTTTATAAACATTGAAATCCACACCCTTCAGAGCTACCGTACCGGGATATACCTTTCTTATATTTTCTGCTCTGAGAATTACAGAGTCATCCATTGCTCTCTCCATCTGCCAGCCTGACGGACACGGGCGTTATCAGAACGGCTCCCGTATCATCCATGGTAAATACGCCGTACAGCTCCATGGTCATTCCCGCCTGCCAGGTATCGTCAATTCCGTTCAGCACATTATCGCGAACATGGAAATTCAGTTCCCGCGAAATATTGGCAAACTCTATCTGATTACTGAAATCGCCGAACTTGATAAACTCCAGGGAATCACGGATCATGCTTTTCTTGATAACCGGCCCGATCTGAACAGCACAGTCGCCGTTCCCGGAAATATCGGCCAGATCCAGATACAGGATACCCGCCGAGGAGGTCCTGTTGATCTCTTTGATTTTAAACTGTCCCTTAATCATGAAAGAGTAGGGAGAGGTTTCCTCTTTTCTTATGCCGTACTGCTTTTCCGTGCTGTCCCGGTCCGTCTTCAGCATCCCGATTAGCTCTTCAAGCTCGCTGGCATTTTCCCTGATTTCCGGTAAAATTCTTGAGTCCCAGTTTTCCTTGACATAGGAAGCCGCGTCAAAGGACTCATCCTCAAAATAGAAGGTCACTTCTTCATCGCTGCCTTTGTTCATATCTTCATGCTTAACGATAGTACAGGATAGGAAAAAGGCAAGGATTATCATGAAAAGACTTATATTTCTATGGTTTACTATTTGCATAGGGGCTCCTGAAACACGGCCCTTCCCTAATGAGAAGAGCCGTATTATCTTTTAGAAAGAAATTATTTCAATACAAAATTATTCAGATTAGATGCGTTGGAGGTATCAATAAGCACACAATCGGTCAGCTGCTTTTCGGGCTTGCCCGTGGATCCGGTCTTAATGTACTGGTCGGCCTGTTCAACGGCCATGATAGCGTTGGTGGCGCAGGTCTGAAGAACGGTAGCCTTGATTTCACCAGCGATAATGGAATCGCGGACATCATTGCTTCCATCGAAACCGACGACAATCACATCACCCATTCCAGCGGCGTTCAGAGCGGCCATGGCGCCCATTGCCATCGTATCGTTACCGCAGATCACCCCTTTGATGTCCGGGTTGGCCTGAAGAATGGATTCCATTTTCTCAAAAGCTTCCGTCTGGCTCCAGTTGGCGCTCTGACGGGCGACCATTTCCAGGGAAGAGTACTGATCAATGATTTCGTGGTAACCCTTGGAACGAATACCCGCATTGGTATCGGACTCTTTTCCTACCAGCTCCACATATTTTCCCGCTTCACCCATGAGTTCAACGAACTTCTCACCGCCTACCAGGGCGCCCTGATAGTTGTTGGAAACGATCTGGCTTACGGCTAATCCGTTTTCATTGATTTCCCGGTCGATAAGGAAGGTGGGGATTCCCGCCTCTTTTGCTTTCTTCACAGCTCCCACTGTAGCATCAGCCCCGGCGTTGTCGCAGATAATGGCAACCGCATTACTGGCGATAGCCGTATCGAAGTGGCTGTCCTGCTTGTTGGCATCGTCATCATGGGAAACGACAAGTGTCTTATATCCCAGGGACTTGGCCGCTTCATCGGCAGCCACGGCTTCGGTTTTAAAGAAGGGGTTATCATGGGAAGGAGTGATAATGACGATGAGCTTTTCACCGCTCGCCGCTGCTTTCTGATCTTTCTGTCCATTCGCAGAAAGGGCAACTACCATTAACAGAACCGACAATACCATAACTAATTTTTTCAACATAAAAGTCTCCTTAACTTTTGATTACTTACTTTTTTAGCACTACTATCTCCAGTTGTCAACTTTTTTCTTCGTTTATTTTCGTTTTTATTTTGTTTTATTGCCTTTTTCTTATAGATCCTCGTCAAAACCTTAAGGAAGGCCCAAAAAAAACTTACAGATTACTTCCGCCTTATCCTCACAGCCATATACTCTTTCCCGGGCATTTCGACCGAAAAGGCTCCCCTGAAAGTTCCCACCCTCTTCACTGTCATTTCCCAGGTATCAATCAACTCAACCTCATAATCGGAGCTGTCATCAAAATAGAAATCCCGGAAAGAGGGCCTGTTGAAACCGTAGTAGAAAAGATAGAATGCCCCCGATTCCCCTGTTTCCTCCAGAACCGCGCCCACCTGTCCCAGGCAGGATTTTGAGGAGGGCTTCAAACCGTAACCGGGTATTTCGGCCAGAATGCGGGACAGGAATTTAATCCTCTCCGGGCTTTCCCCGTGAAAATCCCCCCCGTGGGACCACCAGAGG
>JAFGPQ010000345.1 GCA_016936115.1 Spirochaetales bacterium
GGGAGAACCGTCTGCGGGCGGCCCGATGGGCGAAGGGTAGGGATGTGCTGGACGCCTTCTGCTATTCCGGGGGATTCTCTCTGAACGCCTGGAAAGAGGGGGCCCGATCGATTACGGCGGTGGACTCCTCAGATGCCGCCCTGGAGGCGCTGAAAAAGAACATGGCCCTTAACGGGATAGATGAAGACGCCTTCACCATGGTGGAGGACAACGCCTTCGAGTTTCTGCGCAGGGAGAAACAGGAGGGCCGTTCCTACGACATGATCATTCTGGATCCGCCCAAACTAGCCCCCACCAAGGCCCATGTGGAGAAGGCCATGCGGGCCTACAAGGATCTGAATCTGCAGGGTTTCAAACTGGTGAGGGAAGGGGGCATTCTGGCAACCTTCTCCTGCTCCGGAGGCATCAGCCTGCAGGATCTTAGGATGATTTGCGCCTGGTCCGCTTTGGATGCGGGGCGGAATGTGACCGTTCTCGAGGTGCTTTCCCAGCCGATCGACCATCCGGTTTCCCTGCGTTACCCCGAGTCGGAGTACCTGAAGGGGCTGATTTTGCGGGTGGAGTGAACTCCAGGAGCACACAGGTCTCTATGTGCTCCGTCCAGGGGAACATATCCACCGGCTGTATCTCCCGCACTTCATAACCCTCTTCCCGGAACCAGACCAGGTCCCGGGCCAGGCTTTCCGGCCCGCAGGAGATATAAACCACCTTCCCCGGCCTGAGCCGTCCCACGGACTGGATAAAGCCCCTGTTGGAGCCGCTCCGGGGGGGATCGAGGAACACCATATCCAGCTTCTGGCCGTCCCGGGCCATGGCCGTCATGAAACGGCCCGCATCCCCCTTGTGAAAGGTGATGTTGCCGACCCGGTTAAGCCGGGCGTTCTGCTGGGCGTTTTTCACCGCGTCCCCGTTCAGCTCTACCCCGATAACCGCTGCCGCCCGGCGGCTGGCGATGAGCCCGATGGTTCCGATGCCCGAATAGGCGTCCAGTACGATCTCCTTTCCCGTGAGCCCGGCCATATCCATGGCTTTGTTGTATAGGGCTTCGGTCTGCACCGGATTGATCTGATAGAAGGATTTGGGGGATATCTGAAAATCCATTTCACACAGGGTATCCCTGATATATCCCCTGCCGTAGAGGACGATCTCCCGTTCCCCGAGAACCATGGTGGTCTCTTCGGCGTTGATATTCTGAACGATAGTGGTGATCTCCGGATGCTTCTGGCGCAGGGCCTTTACATAGTTGTTCTTTCCCGGGAAGATGTGGGAGGTCACCACAAGCACCACCATGATCTCCCCGGTCCGGAATCCCACTTTAATAAGCACATGGCGCAGAAAGCCCCTGCCCGTTTTTTCATCGTAGGCGGTCATCTTGAAGGACTTCATCAGGGATTTGACGGTTCCCACAATGGCGTCGGCCCTCTCGTCCTGTAAGAGACAGCGGTCCACCGGCACCAGGCGATGGCTGTGCTCGGCGTAGAGACCGCTGCGAACCCCCTTGCGCGGATCGTAGGCGAAGGTGGAGTGGGATTTATTCCGGTAGCACCAGGGATTATCCATTCCCAGAATCGGGTTGATCTTACCAAAGGATCCCAATTGTTTCTTCAGAATTCTCTGTTTATATTCGAGGCTCTCCCCGTAGGTCCGGTCCAGGAGCTGGCAGCCGCCGCACTCCCGGAACTGGCGGCAGGGCTGGGGTTTTTCCCAGGAAGCCGGACTTTTACTGTTTTCGCTTTTCATAACAGTGGGAAGTATAGCAGTAAAAGGGAAGTAAGGAGAATCACCGAGCGATGACTGTATAGGAATAATAAATAAAAAAATGTGTTTGATTATTTTATGCTTCCGGCATAGGATTCTTTCCTAAGGAGTATCTATGAAAAAACTGATTCTGTCGTTTATCGCTTTTACCGCATTTATTGTTCCCGCCATGGGTAATGACCTGTCATCTCCCCTTCAAGTGGATGTGGGAGCCGGTTTATCCTTCGCCGGCTTTGATCCGGATGAAATCGGCGGCAGCTATGCTCAGGAATCTTCCCTGATTCTCAGTTTGCTTTCTATCAGGGGAGGCGTTAACGCCGATGTGAGATATTATTTCTCAGATTCTCTGAGCGCGGGGGCGGAACTCGGCTTATACACCCTGAGTATCAAGGGAGACTATGGAACCTTTACCTACTATGACATCCCCCTCAGAGGAGTACTGAGATGGGGGAACGGCAAGACGTTTCTGCAGGTTTTCGGCGGTTACTATCTGACCCTTTCCGATGATTTATTCGACGGAATAGAAGCGGGGGCCCGGATTTCTCTGGGCGGTTTGTATATATCAGCCGCCTATACAAGGGGTGATATGGGGTTTATGCGGTATGAAATCGGCTATGCCCTGAACAACCTTCTGAATTAGCTCTCCTTTCCGCCGAAGCGGGAGAGGACGCTGGAGCTCAGTACCAGCAGGATTCCCAGCCCCTTCAGGGGGCTGAATCCTTCTCCCAGGAAGAGCATTCCCAGTATGACACCGAAGATCACTTCCAGGTAGGTCAGAGCACCATATTGGAACATGGGCATACGCTTCATGGCGTAGAACATACAGCCGAAGGCCACGATGCCCACCAGGAACCCGTACAGCAGGGCCGTCCCCGTTGCGGGGAGTGGGTAATGGGGAATCTCCCTGATCATAAAGGGCAGAAAGACCAGCGCTCCCAGGGCGTTCTGAAAGTAGAGCACTTCTCCCTCGCTGTGATCGGCCAGGGCATCCTTGAAAATCAGAGCGCTGACCGAGAAAAGAAAAGCGGACAGAATCATGCACAGACTGCCCGTCACATCATCGGCGGAGAGGGAAAAGCCCTTTTCCAGATTCAGAAAAGCCACACCGGACAGAGCCAGAAGGAGAAGGCCGATTTCCCGGAGCTTGAGCTTCTTCTTTCTGACAGCCCCCTCAATGAGAAGAGCGAAGAGGGGCCACAGATAGAGCAGAACCACTCCGTTCGCCAGAGAGGTGAATTTATAGGCCAGAATGTAAAGGAGCATGCGCACTCCGTTGAAAAGGGAGCCCAGCCAAAGTTTTCTTCGGTTCTGCAGCGGACCCAGAACGAGTCCCCGCTTAATCATCATGGGAAGAAGGATCAGGAAGGGGACCCCCATTCTGAATCCGCTGAAGGCCAGGGAGCTGAAGGGAATGCCCTTGATAAAGAGGCCGCTGGACGCACCGATCAGGGTGCCCACTATTATGGCGCCTAAAGATTTCTGTAGTTTCACGGCTCCATCATAAGGATATTGTGTAAATTTGCAATCCCCGGTATTGCGGCACCCTATAGGGCAGCAGCAAGCTTTTTCACAAGTTCCCCGCAGAATATGGACAGGGAACTGGAAAGGAGCGTCCCTATGAGAAAATATTCGGCGAAGTCCTTGTCGTCCAGTTCCTTGAATCTCGTGATTCCCTTAGCGGCGAGAATGAAACCGATGGAAGCGTAATTCCCGGTCAGGACAAAGAAGAAAAACAGAACCCGTTCCACCGCGCCGATAATCTTTCCCCTGCGCAATTCGTCCGTATCCTCATTCCCTTCTTCCGATGGTTCAGCCTTATCTTTGACAGGAGCTGCTTTAATGCTCTTCAATACGGCCCGGACAATATGATTTACCTCCATAACGGTCATCATAACCCCGAAGGAGTAGAGCATAAAAAGCCTCAGAACCCTATCCGTTACGTTTCGGGTAAGAATGTTGGCGTTCAGGATCCGGTCCAGCAGATACATGATTTTCCCGTTGAACAGGACCGGGTGGTTCGTAACGCCCAGAAGGGTGCCGCTAATCAGGAACAGCAGGGCAATCTGTAACAGTCTTCCCCAGAAAATATTCTTTGATCTGTTCTCCGTCGCCCAGACCGTAACGTGATAAATCGCAAAAATCAGCAGCAATACCAGGGCCATGGAAAAGGAGTACATCATGGGTACGGCCAGAATCAGTTCAACGGCTGCCAATGCCAGGTTTTTTTTCACACTGCGAATCGGTTCATCGGTCCATTGGGTGAATACTCTGACAAGCAGAATAATATTGAACAAGTAGATAATATCGATCGTCATCAACTGTACCTTTCCCGTAATTTTTTATTCAGAGCCCCGAAATAATCCACATACTTTTCCAGGTTATTCGTTTGTATGAGCTTATAGACTCCCCGCTGGGATATCCCGATCTGGGGGTAAATCTCATTTATGGTTCTGTTCATGAGGAGATCGGTAAAGGTTTTCAAGGTGTTATATTTCCAGCCGTCGATTTCGGACAGGGCCAGGGCGAACCCCCTGTTTATCAATTCCAGATCCGCCCCTCCCTGGGTATCATATATACGGACCATGTTCGTATCGATCTTTTTCAGTGCTTCGATTCCCTCCCTGGCCATATGAAAGGCAGGGCCGTCCATTCCCAGAGATCTTTTCCTGTTTATTTCCGTATCCAGATCGCCGATTCCCAGGGACACTCTTATTTTTACGGGATAGAGAAACCGCATGATTTCCATAATATCCGTAAGTACCTGATCGGTATTCCTGTAGATAGCCTGGAATTCATCTCCCAGGGTGATGGTGTAGGGAGAGAGGATATTCTCCCGTTTACTCATCTCGCTGAGCTTCAGCTCCAGTTCTTTCTGGAATTTACCCCGGTTCTGAATTTCCCTGGATTTTATAATGTCCGCAATTATGGCCACGATACCCATGAGGTAATTGTACTATTAAAGTTCAAACATTGTCAATTGAACTAATATGGTTCGATTTGGGTGATTTGAAGGGATTTGGTTCAGAAGCAATGAAGTTCTTCGTTCTCTGTTCTATAGTTACAAGAAAAAACGCTCCCTACTGGATTCTCAAAATATTAATCGTAAGCTGTTGTTGCATCCTTCTTCCATGGGAATTGTTGAGAAAAGAGCATATTCAAATCTGTTGAAATATGAAAATAGAAGAAGGAAGTTCGAATTGCAGAGAAAGTAAAAGTAGCAAGAAAATATATTGAATAAGTTGAAAAATATGATTTTACTATTCTCGAAGAACACAGGACGGTAGATTATTCTCATCCCCGTCCTAGTAGGTAAATTCGACGTAGATCTTCATTCTATATTCAGTTCTTGTGTGAAAAAGTCTAATTCCTTACGTAATAAATCTTGAGGTACTCTTTGCATCTCAAATAGACGTTGAATATCTTTACTATTGAAAGAGGGAATTGCTGGTAAATCAGATGATGGGAGATTAATTAGATTCCCATCACGACTCTCTTGAATCGTCTCAATCTTCGCATTTTGGTTTGATTTAGAAGGATTTACGCCTAATTTTAAGAGTGTAGCCGCCCTTTCTATAGCCTTCTTTAATTCTTCATCTGAAACTGTTTTTGTTGTGTAACCAGTACCGACAACAATCGTTTTTTCATCGAAGTAGCATGTTGATCCAAGTAAATCTTTATAATCAGTTCCATTATATGAAATAGTTCTGAACCGGTTCTTACTATCTTTAGTATCTGGAATATGAGCATTTAAATTGTTTTCAACGAGATCAATCCTCGAATTAAGTTCGGTAAATACACCTTTCATAATAACTTGTTCATCATTCTTTACTATTGTTATGCAGCTAGATAGAATAACAGAAAGAATAAATAGAAGTATCAGCAGTGCTTTTCTTCCTGAAATAACCCCCTCTCACAAACCCGTCTATCTCCTCCGCACCTTGGGTAGTTGATTCTCTCCGGCTCTCCTTCAATCTCGCAATAGTAGAATATCACTTCCCGGGAGTCATGTTGTGTATTTATCGTTTTATATTGCCTATGACAGTGAGGACAGATATCCTCATCGGTTTTCTTCAAATGAGTTCTCCTTTTTCTAATAGGATAACATGAGTTTAGTATAATGAGGGGTATTCTCTTGTGAAAAATTCTTCCGGTTACCGAGAGATTAGGATTTTTATTAGAAAGTCACGTTGAGAGGGAAATATCAGAGTTCAAGGAGCTTTGAAAGTTTTGATATTTTCTCATGATCAGCACACTCACGGCTTTTCGCGAGCAATCCTCGCTTCGTGTACTCTTTGGTGGGACCAGACTTTCTCCTGGCGATATACATATAGGCCCCGCACCATACTTTTAGTGGTTCCCCACAATAAGCACAGTTTATCTGATCCTTATCCATATCGGGAAGGAGTATGATATTAATATCATATTTTGCACCGCAGACTTCGCATTCTTTCATTTTGGATCTCTTCTTAAATTATTTTTTTAATAGTATACAGCACGAAAAAGAAAAGTACAAATGTTTTCGTTTTAAATAATGAAATTTTAATAATTACCCATCTCCCCCGGGAGAACTCCCTGGCCCTGAGCAGCAGTCTATTTCAGTCCGTTGATTATATCGAAGTCCTGATGACAAATTTATTCTATTCTTTTTCGATAAGCTTTCTACAGCTGATCAGTATTTTGTTTTTGGGGGAGGTTTTTCCCGTCATATCGATATAATCATAAGAAAGAATATAGGCAATGCATAATACCAGATTTCTCTCCGAGGAGAGAAATCTATCTTCACGGTAAAAAGAAAATGAATTTCATTATATCTCAGAAATTTTGACTTACAGTTTTCCCACCTTTGTTTTAATATTATGCAATAGATATCCTATTGGAGAATCAATCTGTTTATTGATTGCATCCTCCTCGGGATTAGGGAAATGAGATTCCCTAATGAAAGCCCTTTTTCTTCAATATAGTATTATTAGACTATATCTTGAAGAAATGAATCCTTTCGATGTCAAAAAAAAATCGCTTCGATAAGACGAAGCGGTATGAGAACAAAATGTGAATTACTTCTTCTTCAGCGCATTGGCAATCGACGGAATCGCCTTCTCCGCCGACCGCCCCGCCACATAGCCTCCCAGACCCAATTGAACCAGAACCATGAAATCATGGGAAAACTCCTCCTCAAGGCGTACCACTCCCAATGCCTGCAAAACAATAATCGCCACAAAAATCAGCATGGTCAGGGGGCGCCAGCTGCGGGTCACCCAGGAACCGCTTTTCGCTTCTTCCGTAATAATGCTCGATTTCGCATCGATAAGCTGACGTTCCAGGTCCATTTGCTTGCTCACCAGTTCAATCTGCTTTTTGGTCACCTCATTCTGTAAATCGACTAATACATTCTTCAGTTCCAGCCGCTCTTCCTCGGTGGTACTCACGTTATCCACAAGCTCGGCTGCCGGTTTCATAACTCCGGAAACAAAATTCATAATAGATTGCCACATAATTTACTCCTGTAAAAAGCCCTTACCGGCAAAAAACTCCGGTCAGTAAGGCAAAAGCCTCTGGTCAGTAAGGCAAAAACCTCCGGTCAGTAAGGCAAAAACCTCCGGTCAGTAAGGCAAAAACCTCTGGTCAGTAAGGCAAAAGCCTCTGGCCGGTAAGGCAAAAGCCTCTGGCCGGTAAGGCAAAAATCTCCCGCCGGTAAGGGCAAA
>JAFGPQ010000346.1 GCA_016936115.1 Spirochaetales bacterium
AAAATACATCGTCGCTGTCGGAAGGCTTAAAATTAAAATCCTGGGACAGCCCCAGACTAAAGCTTTGTCCGGCAATGGGGAAATTAAGGGTATAGGTCATATTGGCGGCAAAATTATGCTGCTGGTTCTCATCATACTCATAAACAAAATCGACACGCAGCGGTTCCATGAGTCCCATGAAGTTGTAATCCCGGGCGGCCAGTTTAAAAGTAAATCCGCTGTTGCTATCGTATTTGGGATAGGGCAAGGCGATGATATTCCAGGAATCCTCAATATCCAGTGTGACGACAACCGGACGGACGTCACCGGTCATATCCAGCATTTCATAATCCACGTTGACAGATTTGAAAACTCTTACATCATCCAGCTTATCCTGGGCCAGTTTCAGGGCATTCTCCAGATCCGCAACAGAGTTGAAAATTTGCCCCTCTTCAAGTTCGGCGACCCTCAGAATGGAATTCCTGTTCGTTATACCCTTCACAGAAACATCGATACTCTCAACAATTATTTCTTCACCGAACAGCAGGGCTCCGAAGCAAATAAGAATAAACGGAAATAACTTTTTTATTAACACCAATATCTCCCGGCATGAATCAGGCAAGAATCGAAAGAGAATTGCGGTCTGACTCTGGAATAATCTCTTAGAGTTTTATATTATATTGAATATCATGAAAGTGTCTAGCCGAATATTTATTGTGGGCGCCGGTTTCGCCGGCAAGGCTATCGTCCGGGAATTGCGGGAAAAAGAGCCTGAAAGAGAGATTGTCGCCTTTCTTGATGATGACAGGGAAAAGATAGGATCCCAAAGCGACGGAATCCCTATTCTGGGACCCGTGGCGGGGTGCATTCCCCTTTTGAAAGAGAGCGCTAACGATGAAGTCATCATCGCCTGCCCTTCGGCCAGCAGACAGCAGATCAAAGAGATCTACGACCTCCTGAGCAAGACGGATATCGGGCGTATCCGTATCCTTCCCACGGTGAGCAGTATCGTAACCGGTGATGTTCATCTGGTACAGGCCCGTGATATCGACCCGGAAGATCTTCTGGGAAGAACACCCGTTTCCATCAATCTTTCCGATACCTTGAAGAACATGAAAGGAAAGAGGGTCCTCATCACAGGAGCGGGAGGAAGCATCGGCAGCGAGCTTTCCCGGCAGCTCCTGCACGCGGGCGCCGAGAGGATCTATATCCTGGGGCACGGAGAGAACAGTATCTATAAGCTGGAGAAGGAGCTGAAGAGGCTGCAGGCCGGCGGCGTAGGAAAAGACGCGATCATCGTTCCCGTCATCGGAGAACTTCAGGATCGCGATTATATCTTCTTTATTCTCAAAAGGCTCAAGGCGGATTATATCTTCCATACGGCTGCCCACAAACATGTGCCCATGATGGAGAAAAATCCCGTATCCGCCGTTTCAAACAATGTGTTCGGCACCAAAAATCTGGTGGATGGAGCGGAAGCGGCGGGGACCAAACGTTTCGTACTCATATCCACGGATAAGGCGGTGGAACCGAGCTGTGTTTACGGGGCCAGCAAGAAGCTGGCGGAGATGCTCGTTCTGGATAAGAAGAAACAGGGCTGCGATTTCATGGTGGTTCGTTTTGGGAACGTATTAGGCGCCCGGGGAACGATTGTCCCCCTTTTCAAGGAGCAAATCCTCGCGGGAGGTCCCGTAACCATCACCCATGGGGAAATGACACGGTTTTACATGACCATACCCGAAGCGGTATCCCTGATTCTCAAAACAGCGGGTGACGGTCTGGAAGGAGGTCTCTACATGCTTGATATGGGTTCTCCCCTGAGAATCGAAGACATGGCCCGTCAGATGATACGTTTCTACGGCTATACGGAAGAGAAAATCCCCATCCGTTATATAGGTCTGCGTGAGGGGGAAAAACTGGAGGAAAAGCTCTGGGATAAGAATACGGAGTCCCTTTCTCCCAGCGGGGAGGAACGGGTTTTCCGGGTATCCCAGAAGGATGGCCACTACCCTCCTTCCGAGGAGATCCTGTCCCGGCTTCGTCCCATCTGTTTCCTGGATCGGCAAAGAACCGAACCCTATCGTAACCGCAAACTCCTGCGCAATGTCCTGGCGGAGTATTTTCCCACGGTCAGAAATCCCGGGGATGAACCGGAGTACTGATATGAAAAGAAAACCGATTCCCTTTTCAGCACCGAAAATCGGCTTAAGGGAGATTGTTGCAGCGGGACGCATTCTAAGGAGCGGATGGCTGACCACGGGACAGGAAAATTCCCTTTTCGAAGAGGAATTTGCCCAAAAGACAGGATCCCCCTATGCCCTGTCGGTTAATTCCGCCACATCGGCCCTCCATCTCATTCTGGAAGCTCTGGGTGTCGGTCTTGACGACTGGGTGATTACGACTCCCTATACGTTCACCGCCTCCGCCGAAATCCTCCGCTATCTGGGAGCTCATCCCCTGTTTGCCGATGTAGACGGAAAAACCGGGAATATAGATCCTTCGGAAATTGAAAGAATCCTCCATGAAAATGCCCATGCCCCCATGCCGCGCAGCATAAAGGCAATTCTTCCGGTACACCTGGCCGGACTACCCTGCGATATGGACAGGATAATGGATATTTCCCGCCGCTATGATATTCCCGTGGTGGAGGATTGCGCCCATGCCTTCCCTGTCAGATATTACAGCACTACGGACAGGAGCTCGCCCTATCTGGGTACAATTGGTGCGGGAGGCGCCTTCTCCTTTTATGCGAATAAAACCATAACCACCGGTGAAGGGGGCATGGTGACCGTGGGAGACGAGGCCCTTAAGGAGAGGATATCCCTTATGAGACTTCACGGTATAGACCGGGACGTCTGGAACAGATACTCCTCATCGGCGGGACACCTCTCCTGGCAGTACGATATCAAGGCCCCGGGCTATAAATACAACCTGACAAATTTCCAGGCAGCCATAGGCCGGGTGCAGCTGAAAAAAGCGGAAAGGTTTAAAAGAGACCGGACAAATCAGGCTTTGCTGTATAACGAAGCATTTCATGCCCTGGATTCGATTGAAACACCTATTGTCGGGAAGGATCATGCCTGGCATATCTATATAATAAAGATCAAACCGGAAAAGCTGACCTCCGGCAGGGATGAATTCATAAAAGCCCTCTTCGACAGGGGCATCAACTGCTCCGTCCATTATCGTCCCCTGCATATGATGTCCTACTACAGGGATACCTACGGCTTTATGAATGACGATTTTCCCAGAGCCCTCGACCTCTATGAGCGAACCATTTCCCTGCCCCTCTACCCGGGTCTGGGAATCAGAGGCCAGAAAAGAGTCATACGGGCTGTCATTGAAGTTTCCCGAATGCTTCGGAGAACGGAATGAACGAGAAGCGATTCCGGGAAAAGTTGGCGGGGAGAATCCGTTTTCCCGAGGATGTCAGCAGTAAGAAGACACTTTTCGCCAGAGCTCTGCGCTCTCCCTACCCTTCGGGTACCATAGAAAAAATCGAACTGCCTCCTCTGCCGGAAGACGCCTTCATTATGGATTATCACACACTCCCGGGGAGCAAGACATTTCAGCTTCCCCTGGGTGAGATGCCCCTTCTGACCGAAAGCCGGATTTCCTACAGGGGAGAACCGATACTTCTGGTAGGGGCCTCCCGGGAAGAGGAACTGAATGAGATCCTGGCCGGAATTTCTCTAACTATCATTCCCGAACCGGAACTCCCTCCCCTCTCCCTTGATCAGAGGGAAAACGTTCAGTATGAGAGGCATTTCCTTCGCGGGGAAGCGGAGAAAATCCTTGAAAAGGAGGATCTGATTCAGGATGAGGATTTTTTCGTCATCGAATCTCAGGAACCTTCCACCCGCCTCTCCGCGCAGGTCAGCTGTCAGAAAGAGGGTAACCGCTATATTATTCATTCCGTGAATCAATGGCCCTCACAATTGCGGAAGAACGCCGCGTCGGCATTGAAGATCAGACGGGATCAGATTATTCTCAGGAACTATCCCCATGATAACAATCAGGAGAGTCGCCTCTGGTATACCTCACTTACCGCCTGCCATGCGGCCCTGCTGTGTCAGCTTTCAAAACGGCCCGTACGTTTTCTCATAGACGAAGAGGAGAACCGGTTGCTGACTCCTGCCAGGGGTAAGACGGAAATCTATATTAAGGGGGCCCTCTCTTCAGAGGGCGATCTTCTGGCTCTCAAAGTTGACTTTGCCCTGGATGTGGGAGCCTTCGGCCTCATGACGCAGGAAATAATCGACCGTATGACTCTGGCCTGTACCGGAGTCTACCAGTGCCGTAATCTGGAAATTACCGGTTCCGGAATACGGACGAACCGGATGCCCACAGGCTTTTTCTCCGATTTGAATCAGGCACCGATTCTCTTTGCGGTGGAGTCCTTTACCAATAATCTGATTCGTCTCGGCGGTTTCGAACCCTATGAATGGAAGATCGAGAACCGTATACGAAAGGGAAATCTGTTCCTGGGAGAAAGCACTCTGGCTAAGCCAACGCCCCTCCTGAAAATTATGGAAAATCTCACCACCTCCTCCGATTTCCAGCGTAAACATACATCCTATCAAAATCTGCAAGACCAGCGGCTAAGCCTCTCGGAGAACCGAGAATCCTTTCATCGGGGAATTGCCATGTCTCTGGCTTACTCGGGAAATGACTTTCTCTACAACCATACCGATCTGACCACGGCGGCTGTCAGGGGAGTTCTGGATAAAGAAGGGTATCTTCAGCTCTACCTGCCGATACAACCGGGCATTGACAGAACAAAAAAACGATGGGCCCAAATGGCGGCATCCCTTCTGAGCCTCGAAGGTCCTGACAGGGTTTCCTTTTTCTTCGATCAGGAGAAGATGAACGGCGGGCCCCTCAGCGCAGGAAGAAGCATTACCCATATCACCCGGCTCATTGAACTGTGCTGTGAGAATATTCAGAAAAAGCGTTTCCGCGATCCCCTGCCTATAGATGTGACGAAGAGGTACAGCCGGCAGGAATCCCGCTGGGATAAGGATAAAATGGACGGGGTTCCCTTCCATAGCCTGAGCTGGGGCGGATGCGTGGTAGAAGTGGAAATTGATCAGGAAAGCTATGAGTTGAAGATGCGGAACATCTGGTTTGTTCTGGAGGCAGGTCTGATACTGGATGAGCCCTCTTCCCGGGTGACCGTGGAACGGGGACTCTATCTCGCCCTGGAGAATTCCCTGGGTAAGGATTGGCAGAAGCGTTATAAATTCCCCTCCTACCAGGTGGATTTCATTTCCACCGGGAATACTCCCCAGGGACTGGGAGGTCTGGTTCAGAGTCTGTTCCCCCCCGCCCTGGCCTGCGCTATTAACCAGGCTTCGGAAAGAAAGGGCTACACCCTGCCCCTTGAGGAGGGGCTGTTAACGGAGGATGACAGGCAATGACGATTCATTTCACCCTTAACGGCAAGGAGACGGAACTGAATGTGCCCCCTAATAAGAAACTGTCCCATATCCTGCGTGATGACTGCGGTCTGCGCGGCGTTCATCCCGGCTGCGGTAAGGGACAATGCGGCGGCTGCCTTGTCCTGGACGGCAAAAATCCGGTCTACTCCTGTCTGATTCCCGCCTTTATGGCGAACGGCAAGAACATCACCACAATCGAAGGCTTTGTTCAGACTCCCCTGTTCGGGATAATCGAAAGGGGTTTCAAAAGGGCCGGAGTCATTCTCTGCGATTTCTGTGCTCCCGCCCGGGTGCTCTCACTGGGAGCGATCATACTGCAGGGCCGTAACCCGGATACCGCGGAGATCCTGGATCAGATCGATATTGTGAAATGCCCCTGCATTGGACCGGAATCCCTGGAAACGGGCATTCAGATTGCCCTGGAGGAGCACTACGCCCGTGAAAGAAGGTAAGGTATCCTACCCCTCCAATCTCTATGAACTTCATAACATTATGAAGACGAAGGGGACGGCACCCTTTTTCTCGGGGAGAATGTATCCGGAGAGCCGGGATTATCCGGGAGTCTTCTATGATCTGCCCCCGGAAATGATCTGCCTGGATCAGGTGGAGGAGCTGAACAGGATCAGCCGGAGCGAAACCTATATAGAATGCGGGAGCGCCGTCTCTTTTCAGGCCTTTTTTCTTAAGGCGGGACATCTTCTGCCACCTCTTCTCATATCCACGGTAAAATCCGCTTTTAATCCGGCCAAGCTGAGCCTGACCACTCCGGCGGGCCTTCTCTATTCGGGATACATTCCCACCAGCCTCAGCCTGCTTTTCAATGTGTTCGAGGTCTCCTACGAAATCCGGAAGCTGCGCATGCACCGCTGGAAGGGAATCTCCTTCGTCAATCAATGGCTTTATCATAATCAGCTCTTCAATAACGGACGGATAGCCCTGGACGAGGGGGATGTGATCCTTCGCCTGCGCATTCCCGCCAACAACTGGGGACAGGCTGCCATTCGCCGCATAAGACTGGGTAAGGAAACCCTCTACCTGGCCATGACCGCGGATATCACCCGCAGCTACATCTCTAATTTCCGCTTCTCCTATGCCGTTGAGGGGGGGGAGTTCTTCCGGGACAGGGAAAGGGAAGCCTATC
>JAFGPQ010000347.1 GCA_016936115.1 Spirochaetales bacterium
AATAGGAGGAAAGAGGGAAAGGGTCAACTTTTCCTGTGAAGGAAGCAAAAAAAAACCGGCGGAATCATCCGCCGGCAATAAACTAAATAGAGAGAATCAAGAATTAGAGTCCGAAACCGGCCTTGAGTCCGATGGCGATCACACCGCCGTCATTGATGGAGTAAGCAGTACCGGAAGCAGTATTATTTGCCAGCCAGTCAATGTATAAGCCCATGGAAGTAAAAAGTGCCGCTTTCTTAACAAGGAAATCATATCCCAGTCCGAGACCGAAACCCATACCACCTGCATTAACATTACCAGTGTACATGGAAACCTTCACATTCTCAACGGGAGTAGCCGTAATGTTCAGAAGGCCCTGGTTGGCTCCGTTGTAGGAAAAACCGGCGGAGAATGTTTCGTCAAACTGGAACTGCAGACCAAAGGGATTAACCACACCAACATTTCCATTGCTGGGCCGATAAGTTGTCTGGGTACCGATGTTGACGGTAAAATACTCGGGGGTAACAGCGAAAACACCGACGGTAGCCAGAGCTACGAGCAGAAAAATTACAGTAAGTTTCTTCATGTAAAAAGAACTCCTTAAAAAAATGTTTTCTTAAATTAGCACACAAAAATGACCATTTCCATTTTTTTTCAAAAGAAATTCACAATTTTCTAATATTTTTCTGCGTTTATCGTTTCAAATCAGCGGCCCACGGGGAATCGGGATAGAGGGAGAGAAGTTTCTCCTTGACAATATCCGCCTTGCGGGTCCCCTCTTCCAGCCCCGTATAAATCTCCCAGGAACGGTACAGGGCCCGGGCGGCCCACTCTTCCTGGCGGGGGTAGTTGTAGCTCACGTTCAGCAGTTCCTGGGCGCCCCGCAGCTCATCCTGCCGGGCGATCAGTTCCCCGGCCCGGTAATTCGCTTCCGCCCCCAGGGCTCCCTTGTCCGATTCCATGACCACCCGGTAGAAGGCTTCCGCCTCATCCTCCCGGCCCTCTTCGGCACGGTACCGGGCCAGGAGAAGAAGGGCTTCGGAACGCTGGGAGAAGGGCAGCTCCTCGCTGCGGTAGATCTCTTCCAGATACCCGGGCATATCGGGCAGATCCGCTCCGGCTCTCTCCGCGCCGATGGCCAGGGGCGCCAGCAGGGAGATATTATCGGTCAGACCGTAGATTTCGGTCAGGAGGGCGCGGGCCTCATCGGGCTGCCTTTCCTCTCCCATCAGGCGGCCCAGGGCGGTGGCCCGGCCGTTCAGGGACTCCCCCTCTCCTCGGGCGAGTCCTTCCCTTAGTCCCCGATAGAGTTCCCCCCGGGCTTCGGCGGTATGTCCCGCTTCGGCCAGGGCCAGGGAAGCCCGGAGCGATGCCTGGGCGCTCACAGGAAGATCGGGAAAGACATCACGGCACAGGAGGTACCACTCCCGGGCCTGGGGAAAATCCCCCGTGGCCCAGGCGTCTTCCGCTTCGGAGAAAAAGAGATTCGCCCCCAGTTCGCTGTCCGGGTACTCCTCTCTCATCTGAAGGGCCAGACGCACCGCCTCCTCCCGGTCTCCCCCGGAAAGGGCCAACCGGGCCAGCTGGTAGAGGGACCGTTCCCGAACTTCCCCCGTTGTCAGGGCTACCGCCTCTTCGAAGATGGCCCGGGCGGAATCGGTATCCCCCGATTCGAGCAGGCAGATTCCTCCCTGATAAAGGGCTTCCGTCCCATAGGATCCTTCCGGGTCCGATTCGGCCAGGGCCAGAAACGATTCCGCAGCCCGGTCCCACTCCCGTTTTTTCTGCAGGGACAGGGCTTCCTTGAAGCGGGCCTCACCTTTCAGCTCGGCCTTGTCATTACCCAGGATCGTCCCGGCCTTGCCGTAGTAATCGGCGGCCCGGATCCAGTCCCGGCGGTCAAAAGAGATGTCTCCCATGAACAGAGATGTCTCCCCGGCCCGCTCCGACTCACCGTATCGGTTTAAATAATCCTCAAAGAGGGCCATCGCCCTGTCCCCGTCTCCCGCTTTGTAATGGCACAGGGCCAGGGAGTAACGGCTGTCCTCTTCCACTTCCGGCGTCAGTTCCCTGTTCAGCCCCAGAAGCTCCTCGAAATAGGCGGCCCCCCTTATGTACTCTTCCCTCAAAACATAGATATATCCCAGGCGGTACAGGGCCTCTTCCCGGTATTCGCTGTCCGGATAGGATGAGGCCAGTCGGCCCAGCCGGGAGAGGGCTTCGGTCCAATCCTCCCGGTCCATAGCGGATTCGGCCAGCATCATAAGGTACAGATCGTTCTTCTCCCCGTCCCCGTAAAGCTCCACCATAAGCGTCAGGTGGGCGTTCAGCATATCCTTTTTATCCAGCTCAATCATCAGAGCGGCGACCAGGGCGCCCGTCTCTTCCCGCTTCTCATAATCGGGATAGTCGTCGAAGAGAGTTTTCCCGTATCCCAGAGCCAGCTCCTTGTCCCCTTTCTCCAGGGAAAGAGCGGTCAGCGCATCCAGGGCTTCCCGCCGCACCGGGCTCTCCGGCCGGGCCATGGTATCCCGGAACCAGCGCTCCCCCTCATCCCGGTTTCCTTCCCGTATCCAGGTCAGGCCGATGTTGTAGGTGATCCGGTCCCTTTCGTCACCGTCCGGTTCCTCCCGGAGCAGGGACATCCACACATCCCGGGCCTCGGCCGTATCTCCCAGGGCGCTCAGATTTTCCGCTTTCATGTTCAGAGCCCGCCGGGCATAGGGGGAATCGGAGCCGTCCTTTTCCAGTTCCGAAAGGAGCTCCAGGGACCGCTCCTGCCGTCCGGCGGCGTTCTCGGTCCGGGCCAGCTGAAAAAGGACTTCCCTGCGGTACTCCCCGGTGGGAAAAAGCTTCAAATAGAGTTCGAAACGGCGCCGTGCCTCCTCGGGCCGGTCCAGGTTCAGATAACAGAGGCCGATGTAGTAGGGCATGGCCCGGGAATAGGGGGAACTGCCGTAGTCGGCGGAAAGGCGCTCGAAATTGGGCAGGGCCTTCTCGAAATCCTTCAGATTCATATAGGCCAGGCCCCTGCGGTAGTAGGCCTGGGTCACCAGCTCCGTGGTGGCCGAAAGGCCGATAAGGGAGGCGTAACTGGCGGCGGCTTTGGCGTAATCGGCCCGTTTCTCCTGCAGGAGCCCCAGGTAGAGCCAGCTTCTTTCCACGTAATAGGTTTCCCCGGGGTAGGCCAGCTGTTTCTCAAAGGCCGATTCCGCGTCCCGCCAGTTCTTCAGGGCATAATTGTTCAGACCGGTCCAGTAGGAGGTCCGCCGCAGATAGGGGGAATCGGATTTTTCCCGGGTCAGCCGATCCAGACGGCCCAGGGAATCGGCATACCGTTCCAGACTGTACAGGGCGACGCCGCTCATGTACAGAACCGCATCGCCCCGGGGGCCGTCGGGGAAGCGGTCAAGATAGGCGTCGAAGTTGACAAGTGAGTCTTCATAGAGCCGGTCCTGAAAGGCGCCCAGGCCCTGATCGAAAAGCTGTTCTCTGCTCTGGGCGGCCAGTGACGTCACAGCGCACAGGAGAACCGCGATCCCTATAAGGGGGTGTCTTTTCACCTACCCCTCCTTTTTCGTTTTACCCGCCCGAAAAAAGATCTGTCCGTTCCGCAGTTCCCCGCGGATTTGATCGTTCTCCCGGAATTTTCCTTCCAGGAGTCCCAGGGAGATGGGATCTTCCACCTCTTTCTGGATCAGCCTTCTCAGGGGCCGGGCTCCGAAGTTCACATCATAGCCCTTTTCGAGAAGATATTCCTTGACCCGGGGGGACAAATTCAGCTCGATGTGCCTTTCGGTCAGCCTTTCCTGCAGTTCCTGAACCATCAGATTAAGAATATCCATGACATGATCGTGCTGCAGATAGTGGAAAACCACGGTCTCATCGATTCGGTTGATGAACTCGGGCTGGAAGATTCTCTTAAGCTCCTGCAGGGCCGATGAGGTCAGTTCGTCGTGGGACATGATCCCGTCGTTCTGGGAGAAGCCGATGCCGGCCCCCTGCATGATCTGCCGGGCCCCCGCGTTGGATGTCATGATGATCACGCAGTTCCGGAAGGAGACCCGGTGGCCCAGGCTGTCCTGTACCTCACCCTCTTCCAGTATCTGAAGGAGCAGGTTGAACACGTCCCCGTGGGCCTTTTCGATCTCGTCCAGGAGTACCACGCTGTAGGGGCGGCGGCGGATCTTTTCGGTCAGGGTGCCCCCCTCTTCGTAGCCCACGTATCCCGGAGGGGCTCCCACCAGGCGGGAGATATTGTGCTTTTCCATATAGTCGGACATGTCCACCCGCACCAGGGCGTCGGAATTGCCGAAGAGATACTCCGCCAGGGTTTTGGCGAGCAGGGTCTTCCCCACTCCGGTGGGACCCAGGAAGATGAACGATCCCAGGGGACGGGAGGGGGAATTGAGGCCCGTGCGGGAACGGCGGATGGATGAGGCGATAACCCCGATGGCCTGATCCTGCCCGATCACCGTCTCGTGAAGGGCCTCTTCTATTTTCAAAAGCCTTTCCGATTCGCTCTGCACCAGCTGGCTCACGGGAATGCCGGTCACTTCGGCGATGAGTTCCTGTATGTCCCGGCGGGAGATGACGTTCTCCTCTTCCCGCAGGGTCTTTTCCCAGCTTTGTCGCAGGGTTTCGATTTCCTTCTTGAGCTCCCGGACCTTGTCCCGCACGGCGGCGGCCTTTTCGTAGTTCTGCGTATTGACCAGGGAGATTTTCTCCGCGGTCAGGTCGGCCACCTTCATCTCCAGTTCCATCACCTCGTTGGGCTGGACCAGATTCTTCATGCGCTTGGAGGAGCCCGCTTCGTCGATGAGGTC
>JAFGPQ010000348.1 GCA_016936115.1 Spirochaetales bacterium
ATCGGGTACTTCGCCGGCAATACCGGTCATGACGAAGATAAGATTGCCGACGACATGGAACGGGACTTCTTCATGTCCGCCCAGGAAGCGGTGGAATACCGCATAGTCGATAAGATCTTGACAAGGGAGAAATAGCATGGCCCGAGGTAAAGGTAAAGAAACCAAGGTATGTTCCTTTTGCGGCAGATCTTCCGATAAGGTAAAAAAACTTATCGCCGGAATTGGTGTATATATCTGCGACGAGTGCGTCGAAGTGTGCAACCGCATCCTTCAGGATGAAACGGACGAGGTGGAGTCCCCCCATGAATTCGTGGAAGAGCTCCCCACCCCCCATGACATCAAGTCTTATCTTGACGATTACGTCATCGGCCAGGACCAGGCCAAAAAAGCCCTCTCCGTCGCCGTTTATAATCACTACAAGAGAATTAATCAGAAGAGCAAACTGAGCCGGGAAGATGTGGAACTGGAGAAATCCAATGTTCTGCTCATCGGCCCTACCGGAACGGGTAAGACCCATCTGGCACGGACCCTGGCCCGCAAGCTCAAGGTTCCCTTCGCCATCGCCGACGCCACCACCCTCACTGAGGCTGGTTACGTGGGCGAGGATGTGGAAAATATCCTTCTGAAGCTTATCCAGGCGGCGGACAACAATATCGCCGCCGCCGAAAGGGGCATCATCTATATCGACGAGATCGATAAGATTTCCCGCAAGGGAGAGAACGTATCCATTACCCGGGACGTTTCCGGCGAAGGGGTACAGCAGGCCCTTCTCAAGATCATCGAGGGAACCGTTTCCTCCGTACCTCCCCAGGGCGGAAGAAAGCATCCTAACCAGGAGATGCTCAAGATAGATACGTCCAATATCCTCATCATCTGCGGAGGCGCCTTCGTGGGGCTCGAGAAGATTATCGAGACCCGCATCACGGAGCATTCCATGGGCTTCGGGGCGGATGTGAAAAATCTGGAAGAGCGGGATCTCGCCGAGGTATTCGCCCAGCTCCAGCCGGACGATCTGATCAAGTTCGGTCTGATTCCCGAGTTCATCGGCCGTCTTCCCATCAATGTGGCTCTCAACAACCTGAAGAAGGAAGACTTGAAACGGATTATCCGGGAACCGAAGAACTCAATCCTGCGCCAGTACCAGGCTTCCCTGAGTCTCGACGATGTGGACCTTCGCTTCGAGGAGGCCGCCATTGACGCCATTGCCGAAAAGGCGATTGCCCGCAAGACCGGCGCCCGGGGACTCCGTTCCATTGTCGAATCGGCCATGATGGATATCATGTATGATCTGCCCTCCATTCAGGGAAGCAAACAGGTTATCATCACAAGAGATGTGATTGCCGAAGACAAGGAGCCTCTCATCATCACGGACCCGGATAAATTTCTTAAGTTCGATGACGATAAATTAGATGAAACTAGGCAAATTACCGCGTAATAGCAAACGGGACGTCCCTCTCATTCCGATGAGGGACATGGTGATTTTTCCCCATACGGTTATCCCCTTCTTTGTCTCCCAGAAAAGCTCTCTGAGCGCCTTGGATCATGCTCTCAAAAAAGAACGGGACGTGGTGGTGACTCTGCAGAAGGATGATTCCGAACACCCCTCTCTGGGTTCCCTCTACCCGGTGGGAACTCTCTGCCATATTCTCCAGGTACTCAAACTGCCCGACGGGAAAATGCGGGTCCTCGTGGAGGGACGGAACCGGGCGGAGATCTCCTCTCTCGCGGCGAAGGGGGACTTTCCCATGGCCCGGATCAGGGAACTGGACCTGGAATCGGAGAAAGATGAAGCCCGCCTGACTCTTCTGATGCAGAACCTGAAGAGCTCCTTTACCGGCCTGGCCGGAACGAAGCGCAAAATCCCCAAGGAAGTTCTCTCCCATGTGGAAAAGGCGGATACCCCGGGTAAACTGATCGGGCACATTTGCTCATCTCTGAACCTCACCCCCGCCCAGAAGGCGGAGTATCTTCAGAATGGGGATACGGCGGCAGTCATGGAGGAGCTCTCCGCCGCCATAGAGATGGAGAAGGAACTCCTCTCCCTTAAGAAGAATATCGACACCCGGGTCCGGAAGAAAATGGAAAGAACCCAGAAAGAGTACTTTCTGAATGAGCAGCTCAAGGAGATAAACCGGGAGTTGGGATCGGACCGGGAAGACGGGGGTGACCTGAAAGAGCTGGATCGGCTACTTGAAGAGAAGAATCTCCCCCGGGAAGTGCAGGATAAGGCGATCAGGGAACTTCGCCGCCTGGAAAAGCTCCAGCCCATGTCCCCCGAATCGGGGGTACTCAGGACCTATCTGGAATGGATTGTCGACCTTCCCTGGAACAGCTACTCCCAGGACAGGAAGAATCTGGCGGAAACCACGGAGATCCTGGATCAGGACCACTACGACCTTAAAAAGGCAAAAGAGAGGATCATCGATTTCGTGGCCGTGCGGCAGATGAACGAGGCCTCCAAGAGTCCGATCCTGTGCTTTGTAGGCCCTCCCGGAACGGGTAAAACCTCTCTGGGCCGTTCCGTAGCCCGGGCTTTGAGCCGGGAATTTGTCAGGATTTCCCTTGGCGGCGTACGGGACGAAGCGGAGATCAGGGGACACCGGAAGACCTATGTGGGGGCCCTCCCCGGGAAAATCATCCAGTCCCTGAGAAAGGCGAGCACCTCCAATCCGGTTTTTCTTCTCGATGAGATCGACAAGATGTCCAATGACTTCCGGGGCGACCCGGCGGCGGCTCTGCTCGAAGTCCTGGACCCGGAACAGAACAGCACCTTCGGGGATCACTACCTGGAAGTCCCCTACGATCTCTCCCATGTCATGTTCATCACCACGGCCAACTCCCTTCACAATATCCCCCGCCCTCTTCTGGACAGAATGGAAATCATTGAAATTTCCGGATATACGGATATCGAGAAATACAACATCGCCCGGAAGTTTATTATTCCCAAGCAGCTTAAGGCTCACGGCCTTAAGGGAACGGAGATAGTATTTACCGAGGAAGCCCTTAAAAAGATTATATCCTCCTATACCATGGAAGCGGGTGTGCGGAACCTTGATAAACAGATAGCGCAGGTCCTGAGAAAGATCCTGCGGAGTTCTATAAGGGAGTATCAGACCCGTCCGGGACGTTTTATTCTCGCCGAACCGACACCCCTGTGGAGTCAGGCCGTTCCCACGGTCCTCACCCGGCTGGAATGGGAGGGGGTCATCAACCTGGACGACCTGAACCGTGAAGTGAAGGAAGAGGAGCTTCGGGAACTTCTGGGACATCCCCTCTTCAGCGAATCGGACCTGAAGAAAAACAAGGCTCCCGGTCTCTCCATCGGCCTGGCCTGGACCGAAGTAGGCGGCCGTGTTCTTCCCGTTGAGGTGGCTCTGCTCCCCGGTGACGGCAAGCTCATGCTTACGGGAAAACTGGGGGACGTGATGAAGGAGAGCGCCCAGATCGCCCTCTCCTATCTGCGGGCGAACGGTGAGAAATACGGTATGGACAGGGATTTTCATAAGGGGAAGGATATCCATATACACGTACCGGAAGGGGCTATCCCCAAGGACGGCCCCTCGGCGGGTATAACCATGACCTCGGCCCTGCTCTCGGCAGCGGTGGGCATTCCCATCCGGGAAAATACGGCCATGACCGGAGAGATCACCCTGACCGACAGGCTTCTGCCCATCGGAGGGGTCAAGGAGAAGGTTCTGGCAGCTCACAGGAACGGTTTTACCAACGTACTCCTCCCCGAGGAGAACCGCAAGGACGGGGAAGAACTCCCCGAAGAGATCAAAGAGACAATGTCCTTTCATTTTTTCTCTTCCGTAAAGGACGCCCTGGCCTACCTTTTTCCCTCATTGGAAGCAACAATTTAAATTTTCTTCTTGAAATTAGCGTAAAATTATTAGATAATCAATTTAGTTATTGCATTTGCCCAGGGAGGCTGACAAGTGAAGAAAGCGATTATTTTCATGATCCTGATAGGTATAAGCATACCCTTCGCTCTTTCCGCACAGGACGCGGTCATGACATGGCAGGGAACGGATAAGGAATCGGAGTACTATTCGGTGAATCTCATGATCTACCGCATATCTCCCCATCCCGACGGATACCGGGTTGAGTATTACAAGCCGAACGGCGATCTTTACGCCGTATATATGCCCATGGAGTGGTTCGGAAGAGGGGGCAGCGTGGCCTCCGGTCAGGTTGTCTGGGGCAACGGTCCTCAGTACCCCTATATGTCCGTCTACTACAAGGATGCGAAAATCGATCATTTCCGGCTCTACGTTATGGCCGACGAGTACCATACCTCCTGGGGTACGCTGGACAGAACAAAGGACTACACGGAACAGTTCAGCACCCCCTTTGAAGACTTCCGTCTGGAGTATTAATTCCCCTTGCAGGAAGTTCTTGAAGCTTTAGAGAGACACGAGGAATTTCTCATATTGGGCCATGAAGATCCCGACGGCGATTGCTTGGGATCCCAGCTGGCCCTTTCTTCATTCCTGAAAAGACAGGGCAAGCGCTGCCATCTGATCTCCCACGGGCCTTTCCGCCGGCCGGAGATAATGGAGTGGGCCGTCGAGTTCACCGATAAACTGCCCCGTCCCGAATGGCTGGACGAGGGAAGCACCGCCCTGGTACTCCTGGATTGCTCATCCCTGGAAAGAACCGGCCTGGATCTTACCCCCTACAGTTCTTTTCCCCTGATCGTCATTGATCATCATGCTTCCGGCGAAGGAGGAGGGAACTACCGGTATCTGGACACCCTCTCTCCCTCTACGACACTCCTCATTCAGGATATCATCGAGGCCTTCCCGGGCGAGATGAGCGAAGAAGAGGCGGAGTATATCTTTTTCGGATTCTGTACGGACACGGACTATTTCCGCCATCTGGAAAATATCCACGACGGGGTTTTCCTGAAAATACACCGGCTCATGAAGAGGGGCATCTCCCCCACGGATTTTCACCGCAGGATATACGCGGGCCAGTCCCTCACCTCTCGAAAACACCTGGGGAAGATTCTGAACCGAACCGAATCCCACTTTGACGGGCGGGTACTCTTTACCTGGGAAAACCGTTCCGACTTTACCGAATACGACGAATCACAACGGGACTCGAATACCCTTTACAAACAGCTGCAGAGCGTGAAGGGAGCCCTCGTCGTTATCCTGGCCAAGGAAAGCCGTGAGGGAGAGCTCTCGGTCAGCTTCCGTTCCTCCTGCGACATCAATGTGGGTGAACTGGCCCGTTCCTACGGCGGAGGCGGCCATCCCAAAGCATCGGGCTGCACCTACGGCGGCAGTATCGACGAATTCCGGGAAGAGATCCTGGGAAAATTCGTCGATATACTGGCAAACCGCTAGTCTCAGATCCGTGACCATCCGTGTCTCATAAATCAGCGTAAAAAGAAGAAGGAAAACAGTCCCAGGGGAATCAGGTAGAAGCTGAAGAAGTAAAACGTTCCTTTCTGGAGTAGCTTGATGAGCAGGGTCAGAGCGAAGTATCCCGATACCATGGTAATGAGAAAAGATACGGTCATCACAGCGGGGGAGACCTGATCGAAGAGGCTCCCCGCGTCTCCCATATCCAGAATAAGCGCCCCCAGAATAGCCGGGATAGAAATGATAAAAGAGTACTCCCCCGCGGTTTCCCTGTCCACTCCGCCCAGCATGGCGGCGGAGATGGTGGTTCCGGAGCGGGATACACCGGGAATGGTCCCGATACCCTGAGCCACGCCGATGATCAGGGAGTCCCCCCAGCGCAGTTTCTCATAGGTTCGATTGGGATTCACAAAAAGGGTGGAAAGCAGCAGGAGTCCCGTACCCATAAAAGCCAGGGAGGTAACGGTCATATTACCTATCAGTCCCAGATTGTCAAAGACTACGCCGATCACCCCGGTCACAAAGGTAGAAACCAGGACAAAGAGAATCATTCTCAGATCCGCGGCGTCTTCCTCTGTGGTTTTTCTGCCCAGAAAGCGAAAGAGTACGATGATCAGCCGGGCGATTTTAACCCTGTAGATATAGAAAACCACCGATAGGGTGGCGATATGAAGCAGGATATCAAAAAGGGTGGGAATCTCACCCAGGCCCATCACATTCCGTAGAAGAAACAGGTGCCCGGAACTGGAGATAGGCAGAAACTCTGCAATACCCTGGATGATGCCCAATACAATACCTTGAAAAAACGTCATAATTTCTCCTTCCCGTTACCATACAGCATTAGCTGTTTTTTTTCCATGAGATTCCTGTTTATCCGGCCTGTTCCGGAAGAAGTTCCGGCAGAAGTTCTGTTAAAAGCTCTTCCAGGGGTTTATCGTCGTAGAGAAAGGCATAAACCAGGGAGCCCTGAAGCAGAGACTTTACATAATCCCGGGTTTGGATGAAGGGAATGCCTTCCATATATAAAAGCGGAGGATAGCCTTCCATAGCCCGATTCCATTTTCGTACCGATCCCGGTCCCCCGTTGTAAGCGGCGGCGGCCTGGACGGGGGAATTGATGTATTCCCTGTCGAACAGCCATCTCAGGTACTCCGTGCCCAGGGCGATGTTCACATCCGGCTCGGTAAGGTCCGCCCCGTCCATTCCCAGAAGGGACATGCGTTCTTCCGCAGTAGCCGGCATGAGCTGACTGAGACCTATGGCTCCGGCATAACTGACAATATCCTTGTCGTATCCGCTCTCCGTTTTCACGAGGGCCTGGAAAAAGGTACGGGGGAGGGAGTATCTGTCACTCCAGTATTCTATGGAGCCGGCATACTCAAGAGGATAAAGAAGGGTCAGGTCTTCCCGGGATCCCTCGAAGCCCTCTCTTTTCGTCAGGGCGCCTATAACACGTATACTGCCCAGGTAATCCCCGTTCCGACGCAGCAGATAGGCGTATTCCCGCAGGGAGGAAGAAGAGAGCCTGGCTCCCTCTTTTTCATAGAGGGAACGGGATGCTTCCATGAGACGGCGGGAAACGAATCCCCGGAAAACCTCCTCCATGAGGGAAGAGTCTGGGGATCCTTTGTCCATGTCCAGTCCGCCCTTTCGCAGGCTGCGGTAGTAAGCGATTTCTCCGGCGGATATATACTCGGCCATGACCGTATAGAGAGTTCCCCCGCTTCTTTCTACGATTCCCCGGTACCTCCGGTTCTCCTCTTCTTTCGAAAGGGTGACATAACCTTCGTGAATGGCCCGGGCCACGGTCCATTCTATGAGATCCCGGCTGTCGGAGGACCCGTATAGGGCAAGGGTCTCCTCCAGGCTCAGCAGACTCTCCCAGTCTCCCCGGAAAACATCTGAGCTGACAGCCCTTTCTATCAGATCTTCAAAGAAGGGGGGATCTTCCCACTGGGAAGCCCTTTCCCCTATAGCAGCGGCAAGATCGGTGCCGCTCTTCTCAAGACAGTCCAGCCGGTACCAGAGAGTTCTGTCCCGGGAAGCTCCATCGGGAGCCAGGGGAATGGCCCTTTCGAGCAGGGCGCCGGCGGTGGAGGTCTGTCCCCGGGTTCTGCGGCAGAGCCCGTCATAAAAGAGAAGCGCCCAGAGAGTGTCCCCCTCAAGGGTATCCGCCCGTCTCTCCCAGGCCGTGAGAATCCGGTCCCTGTCCCGCTGTGCCAGAATAACCCGCCAGGCATCCCGGTAGTATCCCGGCCGGGTTATCACAGGGGGAGCCAGATCCAGGGCATTCAGCTTCGAAGTGGCGGCGGCGTACTCTTTCTGATTGACAAGCTGCTTCAGAGTCAGCCAGTCTACAAAGGGAGCGGGAACGCGGTCCAGGAGATCCTCCTTGCCCAGATAGTATAGGAGAAAGGAGAGATCCCCCTCATCCCTGTCTCCGCTCAGATAGTCGTAAAGGGGAGCGAAATCTTCGGTTTTATCCCGGGACAGCTGAAAGAGGTATGAGTAGAAGGCGTCCCCTTCCCCCTCGCCGAGCAGAAAGGATCCGTCCGGATTCTGTCCGTCAAGCAGAGCGATTCTTGTACGCACGTCCCGGGAATAGTTGTCATAGCCGAAACGGTTCAGATAGCGTTTCCAGAGCCGAACCAGATGCCCCAGGGAGGGAGGGACAGGTCTTTCCAGATAGGAGAGGGATAGTTCGTACAGGGCCAGGCCAGACCAGGGAGCGCTCATGGTTTCCGCCGCCCGCAGGAGAAGGTCCTCCGAACCGTTTGCTTCAAAGGCGCTGAAAAAGAGCTGTTCCCCCTCGGTGGACTGGCTTTCATCCCGGGAGTTGGCGCAGGCGGAAAGAAGAAAGGAGAAGAGGATAATCATCCCGAAGACGGATTTCTGAATGTTTCCCATAGATTACCGGGCCGGCATCTCCGAAAGGGCAAGGGGCGGCAGAACCGTTCTGTCTGTCAGCTCCGTCAGATACCAGGCTCCCAGAAGAATACCGATAAGGGAAAGGGTCACGGAGAAGAAAAGGAGTCCCCGGCGGCCGCCGGCTTTTTCCGCTTCCCGGACAGGGGCTTTTTTTCGATCCCCCGCGGAAGGAACGAACTCATCCTCTACGGCAAGTTCGATAAGGCCCGATTCCAGCATCTCCCCTTCCCCGTCCCGTATCTGATAGGAGAGATAATCCTGCCCCAGTGAAAAATGAAGACTCATGTCACCGGTGTTTTCAACGAGTATGTCACGCAGCAGGATTTCTCCGGTCCCCGTGCAGTCATGAAGGGAGATATTGTTTTTGATTTGCCTTTGCGACGCGGGAACAAGGGTCAAATTCTTATCACCCGCTTCTCCCGGCTTATAGAGAGTGTAAAGGGATTTATCCGCCAATTTGAGGCAAAGATGTCGATTGTTGCCGGGAGCCATGAAAAGATCCTAATCATTACGGTGGGATTTGTCAATTAATTTCCCCAGCCTTTCTATTTTTCTTGACAAAAGACACCCTGTTTAGGGATAATTCAATAATGATATCATATCTCATACCGATTACTATTATAGCAGTACTTGTAGCGGTTATACTTACTTTGATAATCTCTTCCGTTCGAAAGAAAAAGGAAAAGAACACAGCTAAAGACCAGAAGACACTTCTCGCCGATGCCAACAGGAGGCTGGCCAATAATCCCAAAGACAGGGGAGCCCTGAAGATCATCGCCGATATCCATTACGATATGGAGAATTACGAAAAAGCCATGAAGACCTACCGGCTTCTTCTCGATTCGGCCGCCCTTGATTCCAGCCTTGACGACTTTGAGATCAATCTCTACTACGGTCTCGCCTGCATGCACTGCAAGGCCCACAAGGAGGCCTATAAGGCTCTGGCCTTCGCCAGAGAGAAAAATCCGAACCGCTTTGAGATCAATGCGTCCCTGGGGAAGCTGGAGTATATGAGAAAGGCCTATGAAAAATCACTGGCCTATCTGAAAAGGGCCATCGCCGTCCAGCCCGATCATGACGAATCTCTGAAATATTACGGGCAGGCGCTTTTCAAGCTCAAGCATTACAAGGAAGCCTACGGCTACCTGAAACAGCGCATCACCTCCCATCCGGAGGATAAGGAGGCTGTTTTCTCCCTGGCCTGCTGCTATTACGAGCTGAATCAGCATGATATGGCCCTGAAATTTTTCACCCATCTCCGGGCTGATCCGCTCTTGGGGCCCAGCGCCGCTCTGTACAGCGGCTCGATCTATCAGAAGAGGCAGGAGCATGACAAGGCGGCCACCGATTACGGAATAGGCCTGCGCCATGAGAATATCCAGCCAGGGGTACATCAGGAACTGTTCTACCGCCAGGCGGACGCGTTCAACCACATGGGGGATCTGCCCCATGCTCTGGAAGCTCTCAATACGCTCTATTCCATTAACCCCGGATTCAAGGATACGGAAAACCTGATCAGGAAATACAGCGAGCTGAATACGAACAAGCGTCTTAATTCCTACCTCCGTTCCTCTACCAGCGATTTCAATACGATCTGCCGCCAGCTGACGAATGTTATCATTCCCGATGCGAAAATCAAAGTGATGGATATTTCGGTCTATCAGAACCATCATGTGGATATGCTTACCGAGGTACGGGCGAGAAAATGGGAAGACGTGATACTCTTCCGCTTCGGCCGGCAGGAGGGCTACATGGGGGAACTGACCGTGCGGGAACTCTATGCCCGCATGAAGGAACTCCATGCGGGACGGGGGTTCTTTCTGACCCCGGGGAAGTTCAGCACCGAATCCACTAATTTCGTAGAAGCCAGACTTATCGATCTGATCGACAAGGCGCAGCTGATGAAGCTGCTCAACCGGATCGATTAGGAGTCTATCGCTTCTCCCAGAATCAGGAGGTGGCGCTCTTCGGCCAGGAAGGGCACTTTCAGGGGTATCACATCGATACGCCTGAAGTGATCCCTGAGCAGATCTTCCTCCTCGGCAATGGCGCTGCGCTTGCCCTTGTAGGCGGCGATAACCCCTTCCGGGGCGAGACACTTCTTCAGCCCCCGAATGATTTCGGGCAGGAAGGGACGGAAAGCACGGAAAGTGATAACGTCATAGAGATCCCCGACCTCTTTCAGATCCTTCTGCAGAGCTCTGGTTTTCTGAAGTTCCAGGGTAATGACCATATTGTTGAGAAAGTTGAACCGCTTACCCGAACGCTCTACAAGATCGATTTCCCACTCCCCCAGAAACAGGGACAGGGGAATCCCCGGCAGCCCTCCCCCGGAGCCCATATCGGCCAGACGGGGCGACTCGATTCCCTCACCCAGGCTTCCTATGAGTTCAAGGCCGCTCAGGGAGTCGAGAATATGGCGGATAATCAGTTCATCCCCCTCCGCATTGACCAGGGAGTAATAGGGGTTCCACTTCTCCAGTTCCCCGATATAATCCTGTAATTTACCAACAGCCTCGGCCCGGGATAACAGATCCAGCTTTTTGAGGCCCTCTTCCAGTTTACTCACTTTCTTCCTCCCCGGATCCGCCCTGTTTTCCCAAAAGGACCAGAAGAACGGCGATATCCGATTGGCGCACCCCGGAAATACGGGAAGCCTGCCCTACGGACCGGGGTCCAACGGCACGGCACTTTTCCAGGGACTCTTTGGAAAGGCCCGTGGCCCGGTCCCATTCGAAATCCTCGGGAATGAGGATGTTCTCCATTTTTCTGAAGCGGCTGATCTCCCTCTCCTGACGTTGAATGTACCCTTCGTATTTGATGTCCAGCTCCCCGTGGTTCAGGGTAGACCGGGGCACCTGGGACAGTTCTGTCAGGAAGGGAATGAAATCGGCCATGGTCAGTTCCGGATCCTTTAGTGCCGTATGAAAGGTTTTTCCCAGGTGATTCTCCCGAAAGTGCCCTTCCGGCCCGAGCATATCCCGGGTGACTTTCCGGCTCCGGAACACATCCTGAAGCAGATCCAGATCATTCTCTTTCCGTTCCAGCTGTTCCCGGGCGGCGGTCGTCAGAAGACCGCAGCGGCGGGCATGTTCGGCCAGACGGATCTGGGCCGCATCATGGCGAAGGTTCAGCCGGTATTCCGCACGGGAGGTGAACATCCGGTAGGGCTCCTTCGTTCCCAGAGTGACAAGATCGTCAACCAGAACCCCCATGTAAGCCTCCGCCCGGCTCAGAATCAGGGGCTCCTCCCCGGCCAGGGCCAAAGCCGCATTCATTCCCGCCAGAAGCCCCTGCCCGGCGGCTTCCTCGTAACCGGAGGTGCCGTTTGTCTGCCCGGCGAAGTACAGGTTTTCGTGGCGCTTGCTCTCCAGGGTCGGTTTGAGCTGCAGGGGATCCAGATAGTCATACTCCACCGCATAGCCGGGGCGCATGATCTGGGCATGCTTCAGCCCGGGCAGTGTGCGCAGAAAGGACTCCTGCACCAGTTCGGGAAGACTGGAAGAGATACCGTTCAGATAAACCTCCTCCGTATCCAGACCTTCCGGTTCCACGAAAATCTGATGCCGTTCCCGGTCGGGGAAGCGGACCACCTTATCCTCGATGGAGGGGCAGTACCGGGGACCGATTCCCACGATTTCCCCGGAATAGAGGGGGGATTTGTCCATATTTTCCCGGATGATCCGGTGGGTTTCCTCGTTGGTGAAGGTGATATGGCAGGGCACGGAAGGACGGTCCACCGTCTCACGGGAGAAGGAGAAGGGCTGAATCTCCCCGTCCCCCGGCTGAACTTCCATTTCGTCCCAATCCAGAGAGGAGGCACGGACCCGGGCGGGGGTACCCGTCTTCATACGGCCCACGGTGTAGCCCAGACGACGCAGGGACGTTCCCAGTCCCACGGCGGCCGGCTCTCCCAGACGCCCCGAGGACTGACGGAATTCACCGATAAAAATCTTCCCTTCCATAAAGGTCCCCGTGGTGATCACCGTCTTCTTCGCCCGGAACTGCCGTCCCCTTTCGGTGATGACCCCCAGGCACAGTGTTCCCGTGCTGTCCAGGATCAGATCGGTCACCGTATCCTGAAAAATCTGCAGACCCTTCTGGTCTTCCAGGGTTTTCTTGGCCAGAGCGGAGTAGCGGAATTTGTCCGCCTGAGCCCGGGGCGCCTGCACCGCCGGCCCCCGGCTTCTGTTCAGAATACGGAACTGTATCATGGATCCGTCTATCAGATGGGCCATCTCCCCGCCCAGAGCGTCAATCTCCCGGACGATATTCCCCTTGGAGAGTCCCCCCACGGCGGGATTGCAGGAGAGTTTTCCCATACAATCCAGGCTTTGGGTAATCATAAGAGTGGAATATCCCAGCCGGGAGAGGGCCAGAGCGGCTTCGATACCGGCATGTCCGGCACCAACTACTATTGCGTCAAAATCCATAGAGCCTCCCCATTCTTACTTGCCCACACAGAAGCGGGAAAACATGGTTTCCAGGACATCTTCGGTTCCCACTTCCCCGGTGATCTCCCCCAGAGCGTTCAGGGCGTTTCGCAAATCCTCGGAAAGAATATCCATGGGCAGATTTTCCCCCAAGCCCTCCCGGAACCGCACCAGGCAGCTGCCCGCTTCCTCAAGGAGCTCCTTCTGCCGGAGCGAATCGATAACAGCCCCTTCCGCAGGCAGGGTTCCCTCGGTGATAAGGCGGGTGACTTCCTTTTCCAGGGCATCAAATCCC
>JAFGPQ010000349.1 GCA_016936115.1 Spirochaetales bacterium
AGGCATCCCTGCTTCTTCTGCAGGGAAGGCCTATCGGCGAACCGGTTGTGTCCCACGGTCCCTTCGTCATGAATACGGCCGATGAGATCCGGGAAGCCTACGGGGATTTTCAAAAGACCCGCTTCGGAGGATGGCCCTGGGAAAGGGATGATAATGTCCACGACCGGGATAAGGGACGGTTCGCCCGATATGCCGACGGGAGGAACGAGGAGAAACCGCAGGACTGAAGAATCAGCCTATCCTGTCCCCGAATCGACTGATCATCTCTTCAAGGGCGGCATCCGTATCCGTATCATAGAGAATCCCCCCGTCATCCACGGACAGGAACTCCCGGCTGTAGCGGGGATTGTTCAGAAGTTTTCTGAGTCCCCCCTCGCCGCTGCCGGATAGGATATCTCCGTACAGGGAGGAACGGATTACCGGGGGATGGCCCTTGCGGTCCTCGCAGACCGGATAGATGACATCGGCGGGACCGGCGATAAAGCGCTCCATCAGCTTTCCCATGGTTTCCCCCAGAACAAAAGGGTAATCCACGGGCAGCATGAGAAAGCCCGGGGAATCGGCCGACAGTCCCTGAACGCCCCGCTGCACCGAGGAGTACATCCCTTCGTCAAAGCGCTCATTAAAAAGGGGCGTCACATTCTGCCTGCGCAGACGGTCCTCAAGCAGATCCGCCTTGTATCCGGTCACGGCGTATATCCGCTCCACGCCCCCCTCCCGCATCAGCCGCACCACCCGGTCGATCAGAAGTTCCCCGCCTATGAGGCACAGGGGTTTGAATCGGGACATGCGGCTGGAATAGCCCGCCGTCAGTATGACCCCGTCGGGCCTGTTACTCACCGGATTTCTCCGGTTTTCGCCGTTTCTCAATCAGCTGGGCCACCACGCTCACGGCGATCTCCTCCGGCGTTTCCGAGGCGATGGGCAGGCCGATGGGGGAGGTGACCCGGGCCAGATCCATTTCGGAAAATCCCCGTTCCCGCAGGGAGTCGTAGATAAGGGAGATCTTACGGCGGCTGCCCATCATGCCTATGTAGGCCGCATCGGTTCTCAGGGCCTGCTCCAGAACGTCCCGGTCATAGCGGTGGCCCCTGGTCATGATCACGATGTAGGTGCGGTCCCCCTTTCCCATGACGTCGAAGGCGTTTACATACTCCGGACGGTGCAGTATCTCCCGGGCCAGGGGAAAGCGCTCCGCCGTGGCGAACTCCCGCCGGTCCTCCGCCACAATGGTGTCGAATCCGGCGAAATCGGCCAGCTGCGCCGTTTTGATTCCCACATGCCCCCCGCCGCAGATATAAACGCAGTAGGCCCGTTCCAGAGCTTCGGCCATGAAGAAAACCCCCTCCCGTTCCTCGGTTCTCAGGTAGTCCGGAGAGTCCTTTAACAGGGGTTCCAGTTCTTCTTCATAGCTGCCGGGGAAAAGGGACAGGGCCGTGGTGATGCCTTCCCCGGTCCTCTGAACCCGGGTTATAAGGTAGCCCCGGCTGGCCTTGGCGAAGAGATCCCCTTCGGCTTCGGGGACCTGGATAAGCACGTCCGCCCGCCCTCCGCAGGTCATATCCGTATCGTCGGCGGATTTCCCTGTCAGGACGAACCGGCTGATCCGGCTCTCCCCCTTCTTGATACAGGCCAGGGCCTCTTCTATCACATCGGACTCGATTTTGCCGCCCCCCACGGTGCCCATGCTTGTCCCGTCCGCCCGCACCAGCATTTTCGAGCCCGCACCCCGGGGAGTGGAGCCCTCATGGGCCAGAACCGTGGCAAAGGCGAACCCTATCTTATGATTGCGGAGTTTCACCGCTTCTCTCATCAACTCTTTCATACTTTTCATTATAGCCGATTCTCGGGACAGGGCAAGCGGGGATTGATGACGGGGGAACTGTTAGAATTGCGTTAAAGGATCATGAAATTCTATCCTCCGCTCCCCGAATCGATTATATTTCCGGTATGAATCGTTATTTTTCAGAGTTCCTGGGAACTTTCTTTCTTATATTAATGGGCTGCGGGGCCGCTCTGGTGGACGCCCGCTACGGCGTACTGGGCCATGGGGGCGTGGCCGTCTCCTTCGGCCTCATCGTCATGGTCATGATTTACTCGGTGGGCAACATCTCCGGAGCCCACCTGAACCCGGCGGTCAGCCTGGGCTTCTATCTCGCTCGGCGCATATCCCTGCGCGACCTGTTCGGTTACGGGGCAGCCCAGTTCGCCGGCGCCCTGATTGCCTCGGTACTGCTGCGCTTTCTCTTTTCTGATCAGGCGAACCTGGGTGCCACTCTTCCTGCTGTTCCCCCGGTTCCAGCCTTTCTTATAGAGGTGGTCCTATCCGCCCTGCTCATGTTCGTCATTCTCAACGTGTCCACCGGGCATATGGAAAAGGGCATCATGGCGGGAGTCGCCGTGGGGGGGACCGTGGCTCTGTGCGCTCTGGTCGGGGGACCTTTGACGGGGGCTTCCATGAACCCCGCCCGTTCCCTGGGGCCGGCCCTCTTCTCCCCGGGAAAGGAATTCCTGTGGATTTACCTGACCGCTCCCTTCCTGGGAACGGCCCTGGCATCGCCCAGCTGCCGGCTGATACAGCAGGGGGAGTGCTGTACCGTCCGGGAAGGGGATTAATTTTCCCGGGGCTTGGGATTTTCGGAATTTTGTTTTACATTAGAAGGAAACAAAATGAAGTAAGGAAGTCATCCCATGGTCAAACACGTTGTCATCATGGCGGGAGGAGCCGGGAAGCGGCTCTGGCCTGCCTCCAATAAGGAAACCCCCAAACAGCTCCTGGAACTGAACAAGGGCAAGTCCCTGTTGTACGGGACTCTGGATAGGGCTTTCGCCCTGAACGTGGACGGCCGCATCATCATAGTGACCCATAAGGATCAGGTGGACGGCTGCATCGAGGCCTGTCGGGATTTCACCGATGATCAGAGAAAGAAAGTCCTCATTCTGGCGGAACCGGTGGCCCGGAATACGGCCCCCGCTTTGGCCCTGGCCGCCGGTTGGATTAAGCATAACGGTTCCGTGGACGACACGGTCCTCGTTCTGGCCGCGGACCATCTTATCACTCCCGTTGAAGCATTCATTCACGATGCGGAGACCGCCTCCCGGTCCGCGGGGCAGGGCTTTCTGGTCACCTTCGGCATCAAGCCCTCCTTTCCCTCCACCGGCTACGGCTATGTGGAATCCTCCGTGGGGGATGAACCGGTGCGGGACGTGCTCTCCTTTCGGGAAAAGCCGGACCGCTCCACGGCGGAGGAATTCCTGGCCCGGGGTAACTATTTCTGGAATTCGGGCATGTTCGCCTACTCGGTCAAGACCTTTCTCGAAGAGCTGGCCTCTTCCTCTCCCGCCATAGCCGGTCCTTTCGCCGCTCTCGACGGCTCCTCCTTTCCCCTCAAAGAGAAGGGGGGCGTTCAGATTCCCGCCGATCTGGCCGGCATCGAAGCCGCCTATGCCCGGACCACCGCCGATTCGGTGGATTACGCTGTCATGGAGAAAAGCCGCCGCATCAAGGTGGTTCCCGCCACCATGGGATGGAACGACGTGGGCAGCTGGGACGTGATCGCCGAGGAGAATCTGACCCTGCCCTCGGACATTCTGGGCGAGGCGGACCGTTCCAATTACGTCTACAGCGATCTCCCCGTGGCCCTGTGCGGGGTGAAAGATCTCATCGTGGTCGTTAAAAACGGATCCGTGCTGATCTGCAAAAAGGGCGAGAGCCAGCTGGTGAAGGGAGTGGTGGATTCCCTGAAGGACACCGGCCGGGACGAGCTTCTTTGAACCCCCTGAGGGGATTCTTATTGATAATTATACTCACGTTTCTGTCCGGGTGCCGGATTAATTACGAACTGGCCGGGGGGGAAGCGGACGACAGCATACCCGATATTTACATGGAAGGGCTGACCCGGATCCAGACCTCCCGGGACCGCAACGCCGTTATTCTCACCGCGGATAAGGCCTCCCTCTTCTCCGAGGAGGGGGAGACGATCTTCGAGTCCCTGGAGTTCCGGGAGACCGGAGACAAGGGAGAGCTTCTGCGCCGGGGAACCGCCGGGAAAGCCCTGCTTAAGGATAATGACGACGCGGACCTCTCCGGGGGCGTGATGATAGAATCCTACGAAGACGAGGTTCTGATAGAGGGGGAGGCCTTCTCCTGGAAGGATAAGACCCAGCTGCTCACCGCCCCCGACGGGGGTAGTGTGCGCATGGTCAGGAAGGATCAGACCGAGATCGCCGGCTCCGGGTTTCATGCGGACTTTCGCCTGAACGAGATCGGATTCGACCGGTCGGTCAGAGGAGTTATCACCGTTGAAGACTAGGATCGGGGGGATTCTCATCATTCTCATGGCCTGCCTGCCCCTGGCCGCCGAGACCTACTCCTTCTCCGGGGATCGTTCCTTCTCGGTCATGCGGGAGGGGGAAGAGGTCACCACCATAGAGGGCAATGTGATAATCCTCTCCGAATCGAAGGAGATCTACGCGGACAGCATTGCCATTCAGGGCATGGAGGATCCGGATTTCTCCGGTAAGGGAGAGGTGCGGGTGGTGGATCTGCAGCGCAGCCTGGAACTCAAGTCCCGGGAATTCTCCTACTCCTCCTCTGCCGAGGTGCTCCGGGCCCGGGGGGACGTGCGTATGGAGGACGGGGAGAACGGGCTTTTCATCCGCTGCCAGATCCTGAACGTGCTTGAGAAGAAGGATCAGGTGACCATGGAGATCGGAGTGCGTCTCTTCAAGGACGACATTATCTGCCGCAGCCAGTACGCCCTGTACATCCGGGAGGAGAATCTGCTGGAACTGACCGGCTTTCCCGTGGTATATAAAGGGGATGACCAGTACCGGGCCGACAGGATCCGGGTGAATCTGGAGACCGACGAGATTACCATGACCGGGCGGATCGAGGGATCCCTGCTCTCTTCCGGCAAGGACGAGACAGCCCCCGCCCCGGCTCCGAAAGGGGAAGTGAGTGGCAGTGGAAATGAGTGATGAAGGCTCCCGCCTGAAGGTGGAGGGCCTTAAGAAAATGTTCCGCAAGAAGGTCGCCGTGCGGGACGTCTCCTTCTCCATGGGGGAGGGGGAGGTGGTGGGCCTTCTGGGGCCGAACGGGGCCGGGAAAACCACTTCCTTTTATATGGTGGTCGGCTTTATCAGGCCCACCTCGGGGCGCATTTATCTGAACGACAGGGACATCACCACCATGCCCATGTACCGCCGGGCCCGGATGGGCATCTCCTATCTGCCCCAGGAGCCTTCGGTATTCAGCAAACTGACCGTGGAAAAGAACATCTGGGCGGCCCTGGAAGCGCGGAACGATATCACGAAGGAAGAGAAGAAGGACCGCCTGGAGAAGCTCATTGCCGATCTGGGGGTCGATAAGGTCCGCCGGCAGAAGGCCTACACCCTGTCCGGCGGGGAAAGGCGGCGCACCGAGATCGCCCGGGCCCTGGCCATGGACCCCAAATTCCTTCTTCTCGACGAGCCCTTCGCCGGAATCGACCCTATCGCCGTTTACGAAATCAAGAAAATCGTCACCCATCTCTCCGACCGGGGCATCGGCGTTCTGATTACCGATCATAACGTGCGGGATACCTTGGAAATTACGGATAGATCCTATATAATGAATTTGGGGGAAATCGTGGTGAGCGGTTCCCACCAGGAACTTGTCAACAGCGAACTGGCCCGGGAGATTTACCTGGGCGATAATTTTTCCATGTAAAAAGGGAGATTCGAAGGTACCGTGCAGTCCCAGAAGATTGTTCTTTCCCAGGAACAGAAACTCAAGCTCTCTCCTCAGCTCTTCCAGTCTATCCAGCTGATGGCCCTGCCCCTTGTGGAACTGGAGCAGCGCATCCGGGACGAGGTGGAAAAGAACCCCGCCCTGGAAGTGTCCCGGGAAAAGGGGGAGGTTTCCATGGCGGACATGGAAGCGGGCCCCGCCCAGGAGAGGGCCGCCCAGGACTACGATCCCTTTGAAAACTCCTCCGATCCGGGCTACGAGCCCAGTCTTACCAGCTATACCGACTCCGGGGAGGATACGAAGCGCCAGTTCCTCGAAGGGGCCGTCTCCCGGGGGCAGACCCTGCAGGAGCATATGGAAGAGCAGCTGAACCTTATGAAGGGATTCTCCGAACAGGAGTACGAGCTGGGCTTCCGGCTGATACATAATCTGGATGAGAACGGTTTTCACCGGGAAAGCCCTATGGTCCTGGCCGAAGGGGACGAGGTCCTGCTGGACCGGGTCCTGCCCCGCATGCAGCATCTGGATCCCCCGGGCTGCTGTACGAGCGACGTGATGGAATCCCTGCAGGTCCAGGCGGGCCAGCGGAGCGACAGTCCGGCGGATATCATCACCTTTCTGCAGGAGATCGTCCCCCGGATGCGGGACGACAAGCATGAAGCCCTTCTCAAGGCCTCCGGCCTGACCGAAGAGGAGTTTCAGGAGCATCTTGATTTCATCCGCACCCTCACCCCCTTTCCCGGGCGGCTCTATTCCAGCGACAACCTCTCCTATATCATTCCGGACCTGCAGGTGAAGAAGGACGGGGACGAGCTGGTCATCTTTCTGAACGACAGTCCCATCCCGGAGCTTCGGGTGAACAGCTACTTTGAGGAGCTGGACGGAATCAAGGGGCAGGAGAAAGAGGTCCGCCGGTTCGTGGGATCCCATGTGAAGGACGCCCGGTGGTTCATCAACAGTCTGGAGCAGCGCAACCGGACTCTGCTGCGGGCGGCGAAGGCCATCGTGGAGCACCAGAGGGAGTTCTTTCACAAGGGGGTGAAGGCTCTGGTTCCCCTGACCCTCAAGGATATCGCCGGGGAGATCGACGTTCACGAGGCCACCGTTTCCCGCATCACCACCAATAAATACGTGCAGACCGAGTGGGGAATCTTCGAATTGAAGTTTTTTTTCACCAACTCCATATCGGGCACCGGCTCTTCCGGATCCACCTATTCCCGGGAAGCGGTGAAGGAAATCATAAGGGAAATCATCGAAGCCAACGGGGAGGCTAAACGCCTTTCCGACCAGAAAATATCGGATATCCTCGCCGAAAGGGGCATCAATATCGCCCGGCGTACGGCGGCCAAATACCGCAAGGAACTGGATATCGATTCCTCATACCGGCGCTGATTCGCGAGCGCAGGCACTCCTAATTTATTTGAATTTCACCGTTTTCGGCATTATACTGTAAGTATGAGAAATACCGATCTGGGGGGATTTTCCAGACGGACAATTCAGGAGGTCTCGTATGACAGTAGAAATTAAAGGTGTTCACAATTATCATGTTAGCGACAAAACTCAGGAATACCTGGACAAGAAATTGAATCGGATATCTACTTTTGAGGATTTGATTCAGGACCTTCACGTCAGCATTACCAGAGAGCAGAATCAGGAGTACAAGGTAGCCGCCGACATCCATTACCGGTGGGGTTCCATGGCCCATGTGGCTGTGAACGACAGGGATCTGTACAAAGCCATAGACACCTGCTTCGACAAGGTCGATCATAAGACATCCAAGGAAAAGGAAAAAATAGAGGAACATTAGGACATTAGAAAAAATTATGATATAATTGGGGTGTGATGAAGAAATTTACCGTACTCGATCTTCTTGAGCTTGATCTGAAACCACCCCGCAATCTTGACCTTAAATGTATCTGCGGACGCAAAGGTCTTGTCCGGGAGATCCCTCTGCCCGAAATCAACCGTCCCGGTCTGGCGCTGAGCGGTTTTTTCGAGCTCTTCGTCGGCCAGAGGCTTCAGGTGTTCGGCCAGGGGGAGTTCGCCTACCTTCAGAAGCTGGAAGGGGAGGGGAACTTCGAATACGTGGAGAAATTCTTCTCCATCAATCCGCCCTGCTGTATTTTCAGTCACAGCCTGACTCCCAGCGAACGCTTTAAAGAGCTGGCCGAAGAGTACGGCGTGGCCGTGCTTCAGACCACACTGGAATCATCCGATTTCTCCGTACGCCTCATTCAGGTGCTAAGCGATATCTTCGCGCCCCAGAAAACCCTTCACGGCGTTTTCGTAGAGGTCCACGGAACCGGGGTCCTCATCACCGGGGAGAGCGGCGTGGGAAAGAGCGAGACCGCCCTGGAACTCATCGCCCGGGGGAGCCGGCTTATCGCCGATGACGCGGTTCTGCTCAAGCGGCTTAACGGCAACATGCTCATGGGGTACTCCACCAATCCGGCCATGTCCTCCCACATGGAAATCCGGGGAATGGGCATTGTCAACGTGGCCCAGGTTTTCGGCATAGGGGCGGTTAAGGAACAGAAGCAGCTGGAAATTGTGGTCAATCTGGAGGATTGGGACTCAAACAAGACCTATGACCGGATGGGCACCAAGGGGGAGACGGTCAATATCCTGGGGGTGAATATTCCCAGCATCACCATTCCCATCAAGCCGGGAAGGAACATTCCCATCATTATTGAGACGGCCGTACTCAATGAACGGCTGAAGCAGAGGGGATACTTCGCGGCCCGGGAGTTTAACAAGGATATCATCCAATGGCTTGAGAGTGAGAACGCGCGCAAGCTGTATTTTGATAATTTCGGATAAAAAACGTAACGAACAGGACAGGTAATGGTAAAACAGGACGTAATCATCAAGAACAGAGCCGGCCTTCACGCGAGGCCCGCATCCATGATAGTGCAGACCGCTTCGAAATACTCCTCCAATATCTACATACATAAGGATGACATTCAGGTGAACGCCAAATCCATTATGAATCTGCTCACCCTGGGCGGAGCTTATAAGACGGAGCTGCTCATCTCGGTCGAGGGAGATGACGAGCAGGCCGCCCTCGATGCCATTGTCGCTCTTTTCGAATCCAAGTTTGAGGAGTAGGGCTCTCTGAATCGGTTTGAGAACACCAGGGTCCGCTCTCTTAATCTGGCTCTGATTGTTTCCTTTGCCCTTATCACCCTTTTCTTTCTGACATTCGGCCGTCTCCTCTCGGGCATTATTCAGTACGGCCCCGGGTATATCAGCGGAACGGTTATTTTCCTCCTGTGCCTGGTCATCTCCCTGCTGCTCATCATGCTGGGGACTCACATCTACACCTTCTTTTATAAGAAGAAGGAGGGCGTCCGGCTTCAGATCCATCTGGTCCTTGTGTTTCTCCTGCTCGTGATCATGTCCTCGGTCCCCCAGAGTCTTCTGGCCATCAATGTGCTCCAGGGGATTATGGATTTCTGGGTGGGGGACGAACTGGAGCAGACCCTGGGGGACAGCTCCGATTTCATTCTCTCCTATTACGGCTCCATAAGCGACAATCTCTTTCATCTGGGACGGAGCGCCTGGATCGAAGAGCAGATAAGCCGATACGGCGAGGGGATTCCCTTTGACTGGGCGGAACTGAAGGATCTGAATTACTTTATCGAGACGGTGCAGATTTTCACTCCCGAGGGGCAGGAAATCTTCGGGATTAGCGAAAACGGGGTGGAGCGCTCCTACATGGAAGCCTACCGGAACAGCTACCTGCCCGTACGCACCCGGAACGGGCGGATCCTTCTGAGCTATATCAGGCGCCAGGACAATGTCAGCCTTATTCTGACCACCTCCCTGATCCCGGGCACCGCCGAACTGGGGCGCAAGCTGGACGGGCAGCTGGACCGGCTTCTCTCCTACAACCAGTATCAGCAGGACAGCCTGCGCTGGAAACTCTACTTCCTGGTTTTTTTCGCCCTGCCCATCTTCCTGGTGTCCACCAACCTGGCGGTTCTCTTCGCCCGCAGCCTTATCCGGCCCATAAAGGAACTGGGGCTGGCCCTGCGCAAGGTGACCGAGGGGGATTACACCTACCGCATATCCCGGGAAGAGTTCGGGATGTACGATTTCTATGTGGACATCTTCAACGAGATGATCGACGAGCTGAACAGCTCCCGGTCCGAACTGGTGCAGACCGAGAAGATCGGCGTCTGGCGGGATATCGCCCAGAGGCTGGCCCATGAAATCCGCAACCCCCTGACCCCCATCAAGCTGAACGCCCAGAGGATACTGCTCAAGGCAAGTGATATGGACGAGGAGGTGCAGAAGTATCTCCTGACTCCCATGAACCGCATTCTTAAAGAGGTGGACGAGCTGGACCTGCTGCTGCGGGAGTTCCGGGAGTTCGCCGGACAGCGGGCGCCGGTGCTTCAGAAAATCGCCCTGAGCCCTCTGGTGGAAGAGGTCTGGGACAGCTACGGCAAGGAGACGGAGGACGTGATCTTCTCCCTCCACGACGAGGAGACGGACCGGATGATCCTGGGGGACCCCTCCCAGCTCAAGCAGGTGTTCCGCAATATTTTCTCCAACTCCCTGGATGCCATGGAGTACCGGGGGCGCCTTTCGGTGCGGATCTCCACTATCATCAAGGGGACGGCGGGATTCTGCCGCATAGCCATACGGGACTGGGGCCGGGGTATCGACCAGGAGACCCTTACCCGCATCTTCGAACCCTACTATACCACCCGTAAGACCGGGACCGGCCTGGGGCTTCCCATCGTGGAAAGAATCGTTACGGACCATAAGGGACGCATCTGGGTGGAATCTTCCCCCGGAGAGGGGACCATCTTTTATATCGACATGCCCATAGGGAGGGAATTGTGAAACCGCTTCAGGCGAATCTGCTTATCATAGATGACGAGGACTCGATCAGGGATACTCTCAAGGAGATCCTCGAGGACGAGGGCTACCGGGTCTACTGCGCCGAGGACGGTCCCGAAGGGCTTGCTATTCTGCGTGATAATGAAATCGACGCGGTCTTTCTGGACGTCTGGCTGCCCCGCCGGGGGGGGATCGACGTTCTGGAGGACATCAAAGAGGAGAAGTCCGACACGGAGGTGATCATCATATCCGGTCACGCCAATGTGGACATCGCGGTCAAGGCGATTAAGCTGGGGGCCTACGACTTTCTGGAAAAGCCCCTGGATATCGGCCGGGTTCTGACCCTGGCCAGCAAGGCGGTGGAGCTGAAGAAGCTGAAAACGGAGAACCGCTCCCTCAAGAGCCGCCTCGAGGACAGCGAGAAGGTGGAGCTTATCGGGGAATCTCCCGCCCTGGCCCGGATTCGGAAAATCGTCTCCCAGGGGGCGCCCTCCGATTCGCGCATCCTCATTCTGGGGGAGAACGGGACGGGCAAGGAGCTCATCGCCCGGATGATCCACCAGAACAGCCTGCGGGCGGAGGGTCCCTTTATCGAAGTGAACTGCGCCGCCATTCCCGATAACCTTATCGAGAGCGAGCTCTTCGGCCATGAGAAGGGTTCCTTTACCGGCGCCGTAAGCCGTAAGAAGGGAAAATTCGAGCTGGCCGACGGGGGAACCCTCTTCCTGGACGAGGTGGCGGACATGTCTCTGAACGCCCAGGCCAAGGTGCTCCGGGCCATTCAGGAGATGGTCTTCGAGCGGGTGGGCGGGGAAGAATCTCTCAAGGTGGACGTGCGCATCGTGGCGGCCACCAACAAGGACATCCGCCTCGAAGTGGAGGAGGGCCGGTTCCGGGAGGACCTGTACTTCCGGCTGAGCGTCATTCCCATCGACATGCCCCCCCTGAGCGCGAGAGACGGGGACGTGGCCCTGCTGCTGGAGCACTTTCTGAATCAGTTCTCCGAGGGTAAGAGGCGGTTCGACGCCGACGCGGTGGAGGAGCTTTCCCGCTATGAGTGGCCCGGGAACATTCGGGAGCTGCGCAATTTCGTGGAGCGCATTAATGTGATGAACGACGATAATCCTATCGGCCTGGCGGCGGTGAAGAGTTTTCTGCACCGCTTTGAGGAGTCCTCCCGCAAATCCTCCTCCCTGGGAGAGTTCAGCGCCATGAAGCTGAGCGAGGCCCGGGATGAGTTCGAACGGCAGATGATCATTGAAAAGCTTGCCGAAAACGGTTATAATGTATCCCGTACCGCCGGAGTCCTGGGACTGTATCCGGGGAATCTGCACAACAAAATCAAGAAATACGGGATCGAAATCAAGAAATGAAGCAAATGACTTCCCGCCAGAAGGAAATTTATCAATTTCTCGAAGACTTTATCGAGCGGGAGGGCTATTCCCCCTCAATACGGGAAGTGGGCGCTCACTTCGGCATATCCGCCATGGGGGCCCGGGACCATCTTCAGGCCCTGGAAAAGAAGGGGTTTATCCAAAGCGGGAGCAATACCTCCCGTTCCATCGTCCTGAACCGGGGAAAGGAAGAGGAAATTCTGGAGATCCCCATTCTGGGACATGTGGCCGCCGGTCAGCCCCTGCTGGCCGAGGAGAACCTGAACGGTTCGGTGAAACTGCCCGCCTCCTTTTTTCATCAGCCCAACCTTTTCGCCCTCTATGTGGAGGGGGACAGCATGATCGGGGCGGGAATTTTCGAGGGGGACCTGGCCATTCTGCACCAGCAGGAACAGGCGGAGAACGGGCAGATCGTGGTGGCCATGGTAGAGGAAGCGGTAACCCTGAAGCGGTTCTACCGTGAGAAGAGCCGGGTGCGCCTTCAAGCGGAAAACCCGGAGTACTCCCCCATTTACGCCAGCGACATCCGCATTCTGGGACGTCTTGTCCATCTGATCCGCAATTACGAGTAATCCATGGAAAGAATATATCTTCTGCTGGGCCCGGAGGAGGGCCAGAAAAAGGCGCACATCGAGAATCTGCGCCGGCAGCTGACAAAGGAACTGGGAGAAGAACCGGAGCATTATCGGTTCTATCCCGACGAGAAGGATATCTCCGAAGTTCTGTCCATCGTATCGAACGGCTCCCTTTTCTCGCCCCACCGCTTTGTCCTGCTCCTGGACGCGGACTCCTACAAGGGGAATCAGCAGAAGAGCCTTATCGAGTATATCAAAAAGCCCGCCGAGGACGCCACCCTGGTACTGGTGAGCGACAAGACCGCTGTGGACAAGAAGCTGGACGGGGCCGTTCCCAAGGGGGGGAAGAAGATCTTCTGGGAACTCTTCGAGAGGGACAAGAAGAGCTGGGTCTTTCAGTTTTTCCGGGAGAAGAAAATCACCATTGAGGGCGAGGCGGTGGAAGACCTTCTTGAGATGGTGGAAAACAATACGGAGGAGCTGAAGAAGGCCTGCTCCGTTCTGAATTTCTATTTCAAGGAAGGGGACTCCATCGGGACCGATGATGTGGACAATATTCTGTACCACAGCAAGGAGGAGAGCGTTTTCTCCCTCTTTGACAAGGTCACCGCCCGGGATCTGGAAGGAGCCCTTGATATCTATGCCAAGCTGCGCCTCTCCTCGGGAGGGGACATGGTGCAGATTCTGGGGGGGCTCACCTGGCAGGTGAAGAAGCTTCTCGAAGTGGCCCTTCTCCTCGAAGGGGGGCAGGGGCCGGATCAGACATTCCGGGAGCTTAAGATCTTCGGCAAGAAGCGGCAGGCCCAGTTCCTGTCGGGCACGCGGAACTACTCCTCGGCGGAACTGCAGAGGATCCTGACCCTGACGGCGGAGTTCGATGGAAAGGCCCGCTCCGTGAAGAAGGAGATGCAGGCCCCCATGATGGATATTTTTCTTTATGAGATGATGCGGTCCCTTTAGGAACGGCCAATTCTCTGATCTCATAAGTCCCTTCACAATCAACCGAAATACTCTTGACTATCGGCCGTCCCATTATTAACTTAGACATGAATGTTGAATATTATACATTGATGTATAAGTTATGAGGTGCTATGAGAGCTGACAAGTTGAGAAACAGAACAAAAATCGTCGAAAAGGCAAAGGAATTGCTCGAACGGGGAAATGTGGACACCATCTCTCTGGAGGAGATTGCCGAAGCCGCAGAAGTGACCCGGGCGACATTGTACAATCATTTTCCCGCCCGGGAAGATCTTTTGAAAGAGATGGTTATCCCGGCGCTCCATTCGATTACGGACGAACTATCTATAGGAAATAATAGGGAAAACGCCGATTTTTCCCTCATATCAACCGCTCTGTTCCATCTCTATTGCGAATACAGGGAAATACTGGAACTGGTTTCCTGCCAGACGCTTTATGGAGACGAAGACGTTACCGCCGCCCATGGATGCTTTATGGAACAATTCAAAGAAGCTATGGTCTCGGCAGGAGCCGAAACGTTTCCCCTTGGGATGGATTTGAGTCTCAGGCTCCTTTCTGCCTCCTATCTGCCCATCCTGCGCGAATTGCGCAGGGAGGACCGTTTGGAACAGCCCTTGTTTCATAGGATATTGCAAGGAGTGTTGCTATTATGAAGAAAAGACAGCTAAGCCTGCTGTTTTCAGTCGTTTTTATGGATATGGTCGGATTCGGATTCATCATTCCCATTATGCCCGACATTGTCAAATATTTCGGATCTTCCCAGGCCATGCTGGGTGTCGTTCTCGGCGTTTATGCTTTCGGTCAGTTTATTGCGGCCCCTCTGGTCGGTGCCCTCTCCGACAGGTTCGGAAGAAAGCCCCTTCTCCTTTTGAGCATAGGGGGGACCTTCCTCTCCCTCATACTGCTCGGTCTGGCCAGATCAATCTTCCTGGTGGTGCTCAGCCGCTTGCTGGACGGCATCACCGGGGGAAATATAACCGTGGCCCAATCCTATATCGCCGATTCCACTTCGGAGGAGAACCGATCTAGAGGATTCGGGATCATCGGAATGGCTTTCGGGCTGGGGTTTATTTTCGGTCCCCTCTTCGGTGGGCTTCTCATGGGCATCAATATGCATGCCCCGGCTTTTGCCGCGGCGGGTATTGCCGCTGTCAATCTGTTCTTTATTGCCTTTGTGCTTCCCGAATCCCGCGGGAAGGAAAAAAGAACCGATGTGCGGAAATTCAGGCTCATGGATGCGGGGGCTTTCCGGCAGTTGCTCTCCCGGGGAGAGAGTCGCTATTTTCTTGGGATCATTTTCTTCTACACCCTTGCTTTCAACATGTTCGAAACCATGTTCAGCAGCCACGCCATGCTTTCCGTGGGATTGACCGCCCGGTCCCGGGGCCTGATACTGGCTTACATGGGCGTTCTGATAGCCCTTATGCAGGGAGGGCTTATAGGGATGCTCACCAAAAGATACCGGGAGATATCCCTTCTGACCCTCTCCAATATTCTGCTCATACTGTCCCTGATCGGCTGGGCTTACGTCACCACAACGACTCAGCTGATGCTGATTATCATACCCCTCTCCTTTGCGGCGGCCATTCAGGGAGTGGTCCAGAAAAGCCTTCTGACCAAGGCGGTCAAGGGGGATAATCAGGGAATGGTTCTGGGAGTCTCTGCTTCCCTTGAAAGTATTACCAGGGTGGTGGCCCCCGTTTCCGGAGGTTTTCTTCTTTCCCGAGTAGGCCTGTGGGCCCCCGGCGTTGCTTCGGCCCTGATCCTCCTGATTCCCATGGCTTTTATCATCAGGGAAAGAGCAAAGGGGACCGGAACGCATCGGGGATATGCCGCGGAATAAGGTTTATCAACTATCGGGAAGGGTCGAAGCCGCTGCGTTCGGGTCATAATGGAGAATGCGGATCGTTTCGGTGATCTGCCGGTGTTTTATTTTCACGTATAGGGTATTTTTCGTCTCGTCATAGAGCCATCCGTCGGAGTAGCGCTGAAAATTCCTGTCGCTCTTCCACCGTATGTCGTGCATCTCCAATTCCCGGAAAGGGGGAATTCCCCGGATGATGAAGTAGTGCTCCGATCCGGTGGGAAAGTCCACGTTCACCACCGTTTCCCGGGGAGTGTTTTTCACAGTCAGTTTGGAGGCGGCCGTATAGCCCCAGGCTCCGGCTCCCAGCTGGCTGCGCAGACTGATGCGGCGGGGAGTGTAGGGGGAGTCGTTCAGAAGGGCGTAGGTCTCTTCCGGGGGCAGGGAGCCTTCCGTTTCGGTCTCCCCCTTATCGTTATAGAGAATCTTTTCGGGGAGATACCCGTCTATGTCGCTGTACTTGAGACAGGAGAGGATATATTTCCAGCCCGATGCGAGGAGTTCGTCGTCTTCCAGGAGCTCGGAATAGGTGATGAGCAGCTGCCCGAAGCGCAGGGTGGGCTCTATCTCGGCGATGCCCTGATTGTTGAAGAGGAGCAGGTCGTCCTTGATCCAGAAGGTGCGCGACTGGAGTATCTCTATGATCTGGTCCCGGTTGCCCGCGCTGTCCCTCTCGGGAAAGCGTTTCTGGTACTCCAGTTCCAGGGTCAGCCGGCCCAGGAGGGAGTTGAAATCCTCTTCCCGGTTCAGATCGGCCAGGGCGTACTGGAAGAGACTGTCCGTCTCCTTATAAAGGTCTATCTGGGAGTCGAAGAACTCGATGAGATTTTTCTGATGGTACAGGTCCAGTTTCTTTTCCCGCAGATCGCTCATGACCGTGCCCGCCCGGCGCCAGTCGTTCACGATAAGGGCGTTTCCCTTGTTCACCACGTCGTCGAAGAAGGGGGAGGAGTAGACCGTCAGCTGGGAGGTCTGCCGGGAGGCTCCGTTCATCAGCATGGACACGGCGTTGTCG
>JAFGPQ010000350.1 GCA_016936115.1 Spirochaetales bacterium
AGATGAGACTCCGGGATGTGAAGGAAGTGATTTTCCCCCATCCCAGTATGTCGGAGATCATGAAAGACGCGGTCTGGCAGGTGAAGTAGCGAATGAAGAATTGAGAATTGAGAATTGAGAATAATTCTTCATTCAACATTCTTCATTATTGAACAAAAGAAAATAACCATAACGGTACAGAAAAAGATTGAAAGGAGCAAGAAAATGCCGCAGGTACTAAACATAGATCCGAAAAAAGTAAGAGAGCCGGAGATGCTCAGCATTAAGGATATCCCCGTCAACCAGTACAAGGGTGATATCAAAAAGGAAATCAAGAAGTACGGCAAGGACAGACTGACCAAAGCCTACTACGATATGCTTATCATCCGCGAGTTCGAGACCATGCTGGACGATATCAAGAAGAACAACAGCTACCGCGGTCAGGAATACAACCACAAGGGCCCGGCCCACCTTTCCGCAGGACAGGAATCGGCCGCTGTAGGTCAGTCCATGACTCTGGGGGCGGAGGATTTCATCTTCGGTTCCCACCGGTCCCACGGCGAAATCCTGGCAAAGTGTCTTTCCGCTGTGGATAAGCTGGACGAGAAAGCCCTGACCACCACCATGGAAGGCTTTCTGGGCGGGGATACCCTTAAGATCGTGGACAAGCACTTCAAGGGCGAAACGGTAAGGGACCATGCGGAAAACTTCGTTCTCTACGGGGCTCTGGCGGAAATCTTCGCCCGCAAGTGGGGTTTCAACCGGGGCCTGGGCGGTTCCATGCACACCTTTTTCATCCCCTTCGGCTCCATGCCCAACAACGCCATCGTAGGCGGTTCCGGCGCTATCGCCGTGGGCGGCGCCCTTTACAAGAAAATCAACCGCAAGCCCGGTATCGTCATCGCCAACATCGGTGATGCGGCCACCGCCTGCGGACCCGTCTGGGAAGGTCTCATGCTGGCCGCTATGGATCAGTACAAGACCCTCTGGGGCGATATGGCCGGTGCTCCCCCCTATATGCTGAATATTTTCAACAACTTCTACGGCATGGGCGGACAGACCTGGGGCGAGACCATGGGCTACAAGTACCCCGCCCGTATCGGCGCCGGTGTCAACGAGCAGGCCATGCATGCCGAGCGGGTGGACGGTTTCAATCCCCTGGCCGTGGCGGACGCCATGGAAAGGAAAAGGAAGATTCTGGAGGCAGGAGACGGTCCCGTTCTCATGGACACCATCACCTACCGCCTCTCCGGACACTCCCCCTCGGATGCCTCCAGCTACCGCAGCCGGGAGGAGCAGGATGCTTTCAAGGAATCCGATCCCATCGAGGGCTACCGGGAATACCTTATCGCCGGCGGCGTGATCACCGAGAAGGACGCGGAATCCCTGAAAGAGAAGGTTATTAAGAAGATCGAAAAGACCATGAGCCTGGCCATCAATGATGAGATCAGCCCCATGGTGGACGGCCGGTTTATCGAATCGGTCATGTTCTCCAACGAGAAGGTGGAAGCCTTTGACGAGGCCAAGCCGGACGTACTCATGACTAAGGAAGAGAATCCCCGGGTTCAGCAGCTGGCCCGCAAGCAGCGCTACGCCTTCGATGAGAACGGCAAGGCTATCTCAGCCACCCGCCTGTACACCTTGAGGGACGGTATTTTCGAAGCGGCTCTGGACCGGTTCTACAAGGACCCCACCCTGGTGGCCTACGGCGAAGAGAACCGGGACTGGGGCGGCGCCTTTGCCTGCTACCGCGGTCTGACCGAGGCTCTTCCCTACCACAGATTGTTCAACAGCCCCATTTCCGAGGCTTCCATTGTGGCATCCGCCCTGGGTTACGCCATGTCCGGCGGACGGGCCATGGTGGAACTGATGTACTGCGATTTCATGGGTCGGGCGGGAGACGAGATCTTCAACCAGATGCCCAAATGGCAGAGCATGAGCGCCGGTATTCTCAAGATGCCCATTGTTCTGCGCGTTTCCGTGGGTAACAAATACGGGGCCCAGCACTCCCAGGACTGGTCCGCCATCGTGGCCCATATCCCCGGTCTGAAAGTGTACTATCCCAGCACCCCCTACGATGCGAAGGGTATGCTCGCCCTGGCCCTGAGAGGAACCGATCCGGTTATCTTTCTGGAAAGCCAGAAGCTCTACGGAGTGGGGGAGGAGTTCGTCAAGGAAGGTGTTCCCGAAGGTTACTTTGAAGTGCCCGAAGGGGAGCCGGTTGTCAGAAAGGAAGGAAAGGACCTGACTATCCTGACCATAGGACCCACCCTCTATCCCGCCATGAAAGCGGCGGCTCAGCTGGAAGAGAAGTACGGTGTCAGCGCCGAGGTCATCGATTTGCGCTTCGTGAATCCTCTGAACTTCGATCCCATTGTGGAGTCGGTAAAGAAGACCGGGCGGGTTCTGCTCTCCTCCGATGCCTGTGAGAGGGGTTCCTATCTGCACAATATCGCTAACAACATCACCAAACTGGCCTTCGATTATCTGGACGGACCTCCCGTGGTCGTGGGCAGCCGCAACTGGATCAGTCCCCCTGCGGAACTGGAAGAGCTCTACTTCCCCCGGGCCGAATGGATGATCGACGCTGTGCATGAGCAGATTCTGCCCCTGGCCGGACACGAGGTATCCACGGTTCAGACCAACGGTGAGACGATCCGCCAGTACCGTCTGGGCGTGTAAGTGCTCTTCGCGGCTTCGCGAGAGACTTTGGAATTGAGAATGAATAATTGAGAAGTGGAAGTTTCAAATGATTGAAAAAATAATAGAAGAGATGAATGCTCCCCTGGTTAAAGACAGACTGGCTGCCGCCCGGAAGATGGGGGAGCTTATCCGCAGGGGAGAGGTAACGCGAAAGGAGTCGCCGGAAGTGAACAACCACGTACACACCATCTACTCCTTCAGCCCCTATTCTCCCACTCTGGCGGCGTATAAGGCCTGGGAAGCGGGTCTGCTCGCCGTGGGGATTATGGACCACGACAGCGTGGGCGGTCTGGAAGAGATGGTGGAAGCGGGCAAGGCTATCGGTCTGGCCACCACCTGCGGTTTCGAGATGCGGGTCAATTTTACAGGCACCGCCGTAGAGGGGAAACGGATCAATAACCCCGACTCGGACAATATCGTTTATATGACCCTGCACGGGGTTCCTCTGAACAAAGTAGGGGAGTGCCGGGAGTTTCTGAAGCCCTACCGGGCGGCCCGCTACGAGAGAAATAAAAAGCAGGTGGAGAAGCTGAACAGCCTTCTGGCCGAAAGCGATCTGCCCTCCCTGGATTTCGACAGGGACGTGGCGGCTATCTCCTGCTATGACGAAGGCGGATCCATCACGGAACGGCACATCTGCTACGCTCTGGCTGCCAAACTGGTGAATATCTCTGCCAAAGGAGCACCCGTTGTGGATCTGATAGAAGAGAAGATGGACCTGAAGCTGACCGGCTCCCTGCGAGAACGGATGCTGGACGAGAACAACCCCCACTACCTCTACGATCTGCTTGGCATCATGAAGGGCAACTACGTGGACCGATTCTTTATCCAGCCCGATGAAATCGAGTGTCCCCCCGTGAAAGAGGTCACCGCCTTTGCCCGCTCCATCGGCGCCATTCCCTCCTATGCCTACCTGGGCGATGTGGGGGAGAGTCCCACCGGAGACAAAAAAGCTCAGACCTTTGAGGACTCCTACCTGGACGAACTGGCGGACGTTCTGAAAGAGGTCGGTTTCCAGGCCATTACCTACATGCCCCCCCGGAACACCCTGGAGCAGCTTAAGCGGGTTATGGCCCTGTGTGAAAAACATGGTTTCATGGAGATCAGCGGGGTGGATATCAACTCTTCCCGGCAGAGCTTCAACTGTCCCGAGATCCTGCAGGACGATTTCAAGCACCTGATCGATGCTACCTGGGCTCTGATCGCCCATGAGAAACTGGCCGCGAAAGAGGAAATCCTGGGGATTTTCAACGATAATAATCCTATGGCGGGAAAACCCCTGGCCCAGCGTCTGGAAGCCTATGGAAAAGCGGGAAAAACCATGAACCCGGAAAAACCGGAGGAAATTGAATTAGTATGAGTGATATGATTTCATTAATCGCCCCCTGTCTGAGGGGGTTGAGCTTTGACGGAAATAAGGGGAAGATCGTTCTCTTCTCCGAGAAGTCCCGGGGGGTATCTCCCGCCATAAAAACGGGCGTTCTGACCGAAGAGAACTATGCCGAAGAACTGACCAAAGCCTGGAAGCCGGGAACGGCTCTGGTAACGGTGGAGGGGATCGGATCCTTCTATTTAGGTGAATCCTACGACGAAGCCCTGGCCCTGGCCGACGGGAAGCTCTGCACTCCCGCCGAAGCGGCTACCGTGGCGGATAGAAACGGGGTGGTCAAAAACAAGACCGCCCTTGTTACGGGCGGTGCCCAGGGATTCGGGGAAGGTATGGTACGGGGACTTGCCGAAGCGGGGGCCTTCGTCTACATCGCCGATATGAATCTGGCGGGAGCGGAAAAACTGGCCGATACCCTGAAAGCGGAATTGGGCCGGACCTGCGCCTGCGCCGTGTCGGTCAACGTTACCGACGAGGATTCTGTTGAAGCCATGATGAACAAGGTTGCCCGGACCACGGGAGGCCTGGATATCTTCGTCAGCAACGCGGGGGTACTCAAAGCGGGCAGCGTGAAAGAGATGACCCTGAAGGATTTTTCCTTCGTCACCAGCGTAGACTATACGGGATTCTTCATCTGCACCAAGTTCGCCTCCAAGCAAATGACAATACAGAACAAAGCCGCCAAGGGGTACCTGACCGATATTATCTGCATCAGCTCCAAGTCCGGCCTGGAAGGGTCCAATAAGAACGGGGCCTACGCGGGAGCCAAATTCGGCGTCATCGGTCTGACCCAGAGCTTTGCCCTGGAACTGGTTGCCGATGGTATCAAGGTGAACGCCCTCTGCCCGGGCAACTTCCTGGACGGGCCCCTCTGGTCCGATCCGAATCGGGGCCTTTTCGTGCAGTACCTGAACGCGGGCAAGGTTCCCGGCGCCAAAACCGTAGCCGACGTGAGACGGTTCTACGAATCCAAGGTTCCCCTGGACCGGGGATGCACCACGGAAGATGTTATGAAAGCTCTTTTCTATACGGTAGATCAGAAGTATGAGACGGGACAGGCGGTGCCGATTACGGGCGGCCAGGTCATGTTAAATTAGCCGGGGTCGGCATATTGCACCGGATACTTCGTTGTCGGAGGAACCGTAAATCCTCACGTACCTTTCGTACGCTGCGGTTTACGAACCCTCCTCCGCCTCGTCTGCGGCACAATCTGCCAACCCCTTAACCCCCTGTTTATGAAGAACTGACATCGGGTTTCCTGAGGAGCATCAAGAAGAAACCTTCGTGCCCTTCGCGTTCTTCTTGAGAAACAAAAAGGACTGTGAAAATCCGCGTAATCCGTGCAATTTCGTGGTCAGGAAAATCTGTGGCATCGGTGCAATCCGTGAACACATAAAGGAGTATTATTTTATGAAAACAAAAGCGGTGAGATTATACGGCAAGGGCGATCTGAGACTGGACGAATTCGAACTGCCCGAAATAAAGGACGACGAGATTCTGGCGGAGATCATTTCCGACAGCGTGTGTATGTCCAGCTATAAGGCCCAGAGCCAGGGGACAGACCACAAGCGCGTTCCCGACGATGTGGCTACAAATCCCATCATCATCGGTCATGAGTTCTGCGGACGCCTTCTCAAGGTGGGTTCCAAGTGGGCCGGCCAGTTCAAGGAGGGGGACAAGTTCGCCATTCAGCCCGCACTGAACTACGAAGGGGGACCGGTAGGACTTCTGTCGGCTCCGGGCTACTCCTATACCACCATCGGCGGAGCGGCTACCCATATAGTCATTCCCGCAGAGGTTATGGAACAGGGATGTCTTCTTCCCTACGATGCGGATGCCTTCTTCATGGGATCACTGGCGGAGCCCGTTTCCTGTATCGTGGGAACCTACCATGCCCACTACCACATCCCGGCGGGAACCTATATCCACAACATGGGTATCACCGAAGGGGGAAATCAGGCCATTCTGGCCGGTGTGGGCCCCATGGGACTGGGAGCTATCGATTACGCTCTTCACTGTGACAGAAAGCCGGGCCTCCTGGTGGTTACCGATATCGATCAGGCCAGACTGGACCGGGCCGCTTCCATCTATACGGTGGATGAAGCAAAAAAGAACGGGGTCAAGCTGGTATATCTGAACACCAGCGAGGGTGATGCCATAGCTAAGCTGATGGAGCTCTCCGGAGGCAAGGGATATGACGATGTCATGGTTATGGCTCCCGTGGCTCCCGTTGTGAAACAGGGCGATGCGATCCTGGCCCAGGACGGCTGTCTAAACTTCTTCGCCGGTCCCAGTGATTCCACCTTCGCCGTGGAAATGAACTTCTACAATGTTCACTACGCGGCGCACCATGTGGTGGGAACCAGCGGCGGTAATACGGATGACCTGAAAGAGTCCCTGGCCATGATGTCCAAGGGGGAACTGAATCCCTCCGCCATGGTAACCCATGTGGGCGGACTGGATGCGGTAGTGGAAACTACTAAAAATCTGCCCAGGATCCCCGGCGGCAAGAAGCTCATGTATGTTCAGAAGAGCTGCGACCTCTTCGCTCTGGCCGACCTGGACGAAATGGGGAAAAGCAATCCCTTTTACAAGGAATTAGGTAAAATTGTAAAAGCCCATAATGGGTTGTGGTCTGGGGAAGCGGAATCCTATTTCCTTGCCAATACAAAAAATATTTAGGTAAAATTAAATGCCCAGCATAGGAGGGACGGTGTAAACATGCAGAATATAGCTCAGTCTGAGTCAATTTTATGTATGTTTTCATCTCCCTCCTTTTATTATAGTGAAGTCATACCCTTTTGTAGATAGTATTAAGGAGATAGATGAAGTGAAAACCACGAAACAGGCTAATGCCATTAGAATTCTTGCCATGGACGGCGTCCAGAAGGCAAAATCCGGACACCCCGGAGCCCCCATGGGCATGGCCGATATGGCCGATGTGCTTTGGAGAAAAAATCTTAACCATAATCCGGCCAATCCCAAATGGTTCAACCGGGATCGCTTCGTTCTGTCCAACGGACACGCGTCCATGCTGATTTACTCACTTCTGCACCTCACCGGATACGATCTGAGTCTCGAGGATCTGAAGAATTTCCGTCAGCTCGATTCCAAAACCCCCGGGCATCCCGAATACGGGGAAGTCCCCGGCGTAGACACAACCACCGGTCCCCTGGGACAGGGTTTCACCAATGCGGTGGGCATGGCGCTTGCCGAAAAGATCCTGGCCGCCAAATATAACAAATCCGATATTGCTCCCATCGATCACTATACCTACACCTTCATGGGTGACGGCTGTATGATGGAAGGTATCAGCCATGAAGCGGCTTCCTTCGCCGGTACCCACAAACTGGGTAAACTGGTCGCTTTCTATGACGACAACGGCATTTCCATTGACGGGGAAGTGGACGGCTGGTTTACCGACAATACCCCCAAAAGATTTGAAGCCTACGGCTGGCAGATTGTTGGTCCCATCGACGGACATGACGAAAAGGCCATTCAGAAGGCCCTGGACGAAGCGAAATCCAACAGTGAGAAACCGGCTCTTATCGTATGTAAGACCACCATCGGTTTCGGTTCCCCCAACAAGGGGGGGAAAGAGGAGTCCCACGGCGCTCCCCTGGGAGACGAAGAGTGCGCTCTCGTAAGAAAGGAACTGGGCTGGGAGCATGAGGAGCTGTTCTACGTTCCCGAAGATATCTATGCCGATTGGAACGCCAGAGAGAAGGGCGCCGCTACCGAAGCCGCCTGGAATGAGAAAATGGCCGCCTATACCAAGGCCTATCCCGCCGAAGCGAAAGAGCTTCAGGCTAGAATGGAGGGCAAGCTCCCCGAAAACTGGGAGACCGAATACAACAAGTATGTGAAAGGCCTCATGACCGATGCCAAATCCATCGCCTCCCGTAAGGCTTCACAGCTTTCTCTGGACGAAATGGGTAAGCTGATTCCCCAGCTCGTGGGCGGTTCCGCCGACCTGGCTCCCAGCAACCTGACAGTCTGGTCCGGTTCCAAAGATATCACCCCCGATGATGCGTCGGGCAACTATCTGCACTACGGCGTGCGCGAGTTCGCCATGACCGCTATTACCAACGGTATGGTTCTGCACGGCGGTTTCCTGGCTTACAACGCCACTTTCCTTATCTTCAAGGACTATGCTCAGAACGCCATCCGCATGGCTGCCCTGATGAAACAGCAGAGCATCCTCATCTATACCCACGATTCCATCGGAGTAGGGGAGGACGGCCCCACGCACCAGCCGGTGGAACAGGTACCCACCCTGCGGCTTATGCCCGGCGTTCATACCTGGCGTCCCGCGGACTGGCTGGAAACGGCCGTAGCCTGGAGAGAGGGCGTCAAGTATACCGAAGGCCCCACGGCGCTGGCCCTGTCCCGTCAGAATCTGGAGCCCCTGCCCCGGACCGACAAGCAGGTAGAAGATGTGGCCAGGGGCGGTTACGTTCTGGTCGACTGCGAAGGAACTCCCGACTATATTCTCATCGGTACCGGATCGGAGGTCAAAGTCTGTGTAGACGCCGCCGCTCAGATGACCGGCAAGAAGGTAAGGGTTGTTTCCATGCCCTGTACGGAAGTCTTTGATGCCCAGGATGCCGATTACAAAGAGAGCGTTCTTCCCAACGCCGTTAGGAAGAGGGTGGCCGTGGAAGCGCAGATCGGCGAAATGTGGCATAAATACGTCGGACTGGATGGAACTGTTGTTGCCATGGAAGGATACGGCGTTTCCGGAAATGCGGGGGTTATCTTCAAACACTTCGGTTTTACCGCAGAGAACGTAGCTGCCAAGGCCCTGGCCCTGTAGTTGGATTAAAGAATCATCGATATCGCGGATTGACGCGGATCACACAGATTAAGGAGCTTCCCCGGGGAAGCTCCTTTTTTAGCGGGGTGAGGAGACTCAGAACCAGAGGCGGAAACCCAGGGCTGCCTGAGTATTCCATGAGGGAAAGTACAGCTCCGGTTCAAATCCCAGACCGATAGCCGGAGCCACTTCCAGGAAAAATTCCATGAAGTCGATGGGTCGGATCGTCAGTCCCAGGGGAACGCGCCCGCCCAGAGAAAAATCCGTTTCGTTTCCATAGATGGCGAAACCCGCATAAAATCCCATTCCGATGTAGTAATTCAGTTGTCCCGTCAGATTTCTCTGAATCACCCACCAGTCATCGCTTACGGCAAAATTGATATAGTCCGAACCGGTAAAGCCCAGGCGCACCGTCTGAATGGTACCGGGAATCGTCGGGGTGCTCAATGTCAGAACGCCTCCCACATTATTTTTTCCGTTATCATAGCCGTAAGCGATTGCCGCACCCACGCCTGTTTCGGCGACAACAGCGGCAAGGGGAATCAGGGTTAATGTCAGTATTAAAAATATTCTTTTCATAGCCTTACTATTTTCGGCCTCTCCGGCCGGTAAGTAAACCCCTTTCAGGGTAGATAAACCCGAAAAAGTGAGCCCCCTC
>JAFGPQ010000351.1 GCA_016936115.1 Spirochaetales bacterium
CGCACAGAATCTTTCCCCCCGGGGGTTCCGGGGTATTCTGGAACTGCCCCTGACCGTCCGGGGCCGCACTTAGTTAGTTGTTGCTATTTTCCTTATCTTCTGGTATTATTCGGGGTTATGAAGAAGAAGTCTCTCACCTCCAGCCTGGAGGATTACCTAGAAGCCATATTCATACTTGAAAAAAAGCACCGGGTCGCCCGTGTCAAAGACATTGCCGCCCATCTTAATGTGCAGATGCCTTCCGTGACGGGGGCTCTACGCAACCTTCGGGAGAAGGGACTGGTGGTTTATGAGAAGAACTCCTACATCAACCTGACCCAGGAAGGGCTTGAGAAGGCGGAACGGATTGCCGGACGGCATGATCTTCTCAAGGGCTTTCTGGAAAAGGTTCTGGCCCTGGATGAGGTTCGGGCCGACGAGGAAGCCTGCCGGATCGAGCATGCCATCAGCCAGGATACGGCGAAACGGCTGGAGAATCTCATGGGTTTCATCGATGAGACCCGGAAAAACGGCAACATGTCCGACGCCGACTGGAGCCGGCTGATCAACCGCTGATATGGAGCAGTTTCATTCGGAAGTCATAAGCTGCCGGGAGTCCGCCCGGGATTACTACGAGCTTGTTTTCACCTGGAAAGGTCCGGTTCCCCTGCCGGGACAGTTCCTGACCCTTCGCTGCTGGGACGGGGAGAGCCCCCTGCTCAGACGTCCCTTCGCCCTGTCCGCCTACGATGGGGCGGAAAGGCGGGCTTCTCTTATATTTCAGAAAAGAGGCCCGGCCACCTCGATCATGACCCGTCTGAAGACGGGAGACCATATGGATATACTGGGTCCCCTGGGGGGATCCTTTCCCTCTCCCGAGACAGGACGCCGCCCTGTCATCGTTGGCGGCGGCATCGGTACGGGACCTGTCCTTTTTCTGGCCGATGCCCTGGCTAAGGCGGGGCTCAGGCCCCTGCTGGTCCTGGGATTCCGGGATAAGAACTTCGTACCCCGGGTTCATCTGCCCCTGGGCTGCGAAACGGTTATCACCACCGATGACGGCTCAGCCGGCGTTCCCGGTACGGTTATAGACTACCTTCGCAGCCGGGATGATCTGGAAAACAGCCGTTTTTACGGCTGCGGCCCCCATCCCATGCTCAAGGGACTTCACGAACTGGCCCTGGAGCAGGAGGCTCCCTGTTCCGTTTCGGTGGAAGAGGTGATGGCCTGCGGCATCGGTGCCTGTCAGGGATGTGCCATTCCGGTGACCCTGCCTCAGAAATTCCTGCGGGTATGCCAGGACGGCCCCGTGTTTGATTCAAGGATATTAGTATGGACCTGACCGTAACCATCGGCAATGGTATACTGCCCAATCCGGTGGGCGTCGCCTCGGGAACCTTCGGGTTCGGCGAAGAGTACGGCCGGCTCATGGATCTGTCCCGTTTAGGGGCGGTCTATGCCAAAGCCCTGACCCTGGAACCCCGTCCGGGCAACGATACGCCCCGCATGGTGGAAACCCCCGCGGGCATGCTCAACTCCATCGGCCTGGCCAATCCGGGCTGGGAACGGTTCCGGGAGGAGAAGGCTCCCTTTCTGAAGGAAATGCCCTGTCCCGCCGTACTGAACATCGGCGGAAAAAAAGAGAGCGACTACCTGGAGCTGGTTCAGAAGTGCGAAGAACTGGACTGTCACTGGGGCTATGAAATCAATATCTCCTGCCCCAATGTCAAAGCGGGGGGACTGGCTTTCGGAACCGATCCGAAACAGGTGGAAACCCTGACGAAGAAACTTCGTCCCCTGACAAGGAAGCCCCTTATCATGAAACTGACTCCCAATGTCACCGACATAGGGGAGATCGCCAAAGCGGCCGAAGCGGGGGGAGCCGATGGGGTTTCCGCTATCAATACCCTCAAGGGCATGGTTATCGATACGAAAAACCGCAGGCCCGTGATTCCTGCGGGAACCGCCGGACTTTCCGGAGCCGCGGTGCGTCCCGTGGGCGTGGCCAGCGTATACCGTATAGCCCAGTCCGTCTCTATTCCCGTTATCGGCCTGGGGGGCATCTTTACGGCGGATCATGCGATTCAGTATCTGCTGGCGGGCGCCTCTGCTATTCAGGTGGGAACGGCCCTTTTCGTGGATCCCCGGATCCCCCTGCAGGTGCTGGAGGGGATTGTCTCCTATATGGAGGCCAACGACTTTAACTCACTTAAGGATTTCCACGGCCACTTTTAAACGAGCATATTGCTTGAAATAAAATTAATATGGTGTATATTTATATGCCATGAAGATTCCCTGCTTTCTGATGAAAAACCCCTTTAACTCCCCCGGCCAGAGCCGATACGTGGCCAAGGTCAAGAAGCCGGGGATTCTCTATCAGGAAGATCTGATCGACGCCATGCTTTATAAGAATACCACCTTGACCCGGCAGGATATTCTGGGCGTTCTGGATCTGATGAGGGAGACGGTTCGCGAGAAAACCATGAGCGGTTACTCGGTCCATACGGATCTCTTCCGGGCCGGTGTGAGAATTAAGGGGGATTTCTATACTCCCGGCGATCAGGTCGAAGCCCGGGGATACGCCCTGAAGCGGGAAGACGGCAAGTCGCCGGCCTATCTCTTTACCGAAGAGGAGGGGGCTGACTGGAAAAAGGACCGGATTCCTCTGCGGGTCCACCGGGTTTTCGACCGGGCCGTTCTGTGTACCCTTCCGGATGATCTGCTCCCCGGTTCCTACCGCCTCTATGTGGACAGCAGCATCGACCGGAGCCTGCCCTATGCGGAATCGCCTATCCTGAACGTGGTTGATTGCGCTGCCTGTTCCCAGGCTGAATAGTCCCGATTTATAGACTAGAGAATCTGAATCTCCAGACTGAAGACCCCCGATTTGTAGACTGAAAAATCCCTCAACCCAATAAGGTTTGAACTTAAAAGTAACTTGGGTAGAGGCTCTGAACAGCTTGGTTTTTGTTTCTTGATAAGTTAGATTCGTTCCCCAATACTCATTTTATCAAAAGAGCGTTAAGTTTCACTAAACCAAATCTTTTTTCGAAGTGACCCGGCTCTGTTGAATTATCCTGTTTTCTCTATAACAGGGGGGATTGAGGGGGTTATCTTGAAAACGGTAACAACCATATACCAACCCTACAATTAGAGAAGGACAAGCAAATACTTCAAGGACCGTTGGCGGACATCATGCTTCATATTGACGAATTGTCGATGCAGCGAAAAGTGTCAGGGAACCCTGCGGAGGATTTGGAGAATTATATCTTTGCGGATATAGAAGTTGGGGTATTTAATTAAGTAGTTATTTTCTAAGGAATTATGAAAAGGGATGATTGAATTGAATGGACGAGAGGTAAAAGTAGATGATGAGTTCGCCGAGCTTGAAACAGCAAGTTAAGCGTTATCCTTTTTTATGTATAGCAGATAGGCATTCATAGAGGCTGGCCGAAGGGTTTCGTATAAACTTGAATTATGTGTGGGTAGAGGTTCAATTTTGGACCTCAGTGCACCGGGAAGAGTTGACCGATTGGAATTTCTGCGTAATACTAAAGCTGTAATTTCAAAATCCAGACAATGGGGGGACCTTATCCATTTCCTTGAAATGCTTCATATTTCTTTCAATTTTCCATAATGGCAAGCATTTCCCTGAGATGTTTCGGCTTTAGCGGAGGCCATTCCATCCCCTGTTTTCGAAGAAGCTCCGTCGTTCTAGTATTGATAATCCGCAGCCCCGGAAAAAAGTAGTGCTCCTTCAAAAGAGAAGAGTGAAGTAGCAGATCAGATATTTCTTCAAGATTCTGCTGCTGATTATACCTCTTGTATATTTCATCCAGGTATTCCCCCAGAGTTTTGAGCTCAACGGAGCAGCCTGCCTGCTTCAGCAATATTCCCATACGCTGCAAACTGAAACGATCTGGATTCGACAGATGAAAGATTCTGTTGTCCAGTGATGGGATAGAGAAAAGAGAAAGGATTCCCCTGCTTGTGTAGTCCACAAAGCTGAAATCACTGAGTTCAAAATCCATTTCGGGAATTATCCCCAACTTGATATAACTGCGGGTCACTCGGTAAAAGGCGCTATCCCTTTGATTTCTCTGAAAAATCCGATTAGCGGAATGGTGCATTAGATTCCCCACCCGGAATATCTGATAGGTTAGCCCCGCATCCCTGTGATAGTCTTGCAAAAGCTGTTCCGCCTTGCTTTTTGTATATAAATATACATTCTGATGGTCCATTCCCAGGCATCGGTGATCCTCTGTAAAGTAAACGGGTTTTTTGCTGTGCAATACTTCTGCGAGTCCGACACTTATCGTGGAAATCTGAACCATTTTCTTTCTTCTTCCCCGAAGACAGAATTGGGAAAGGTAACGCACTCCTTCTACATTTACATCTTCAAATTCTTCCCAATTTCCATAGTGCTTTGTCAGTGCTGCAGAATTGATAATGCAGTCGATTTTCTCTTCAAGACAACCATAGTCTTCCCTGTTCAAACCGAGATCACCTTGCGTAATATCTCCGCAGTGACAATGGATCCGCTCAGGAAAAAGGTCCAGTAAATCCGTTCCGAAAAAGTAGAGACTGTTTTTCGCGATTCTATCCTTTATCGCATCCTCATGTTCTCCTCTTATCAACAAATGGACGCGGGCTTTCGTCGTATGTAAGATATCGAACAAAAGATGAGCCCCTAAAAAACCGGTGGCTCCGGTGAGCAGGATATTTTGATAAATGGCCTTTTGGGAGAGATCCTGTTGCAGCAGTTCAAGGGTACCCTGTCGGTATTCTTCGGGAAAAGCTTGATCCTGGGACAGCCGGTTTTCCTCTATACCTTCCTCTATACTTCGTTTGAGGCGCTGTAGCCTTTTGCTAAGGGGCTCTTTGTGGGCATCCAATAATTCGGCAAGCTGTCCTATTGTGGTATATTGGAATGTCTTTTCGGGTGCGATATTGTAATCTCTTGCTAATAGGGTATTCGTTTCAACCAATTGGATAGAATCTCCCCCTAGTTCAAAAAAATCATCCTTCACTCCCAGATTCTTCACTCCCAGGTATTGCTCCCATAACCGGGCTACTTTTTTTTCTGTGTCATTCATCGAAGGTTGCGGTTTCACGAAAGGGGAGGAAGTGCTATCCGGTATCGCCACAGCAAGTTTTTTCCGGTCGATTTTCCCGCTGTGGGTAAGGGGAAAAGATTTCAGCTGGATTATTTTCGAAGGGATCATATAGGGGGGAAGTGTCTGCTTCAGAGTATCCTTTATGTCCATAGGATCAAGGGGGGAGCCGCATTGTATAAAACTGTGCAGTTTTCTGTGTCCCCGGGAATCCTGAATTGCCAGGGTTACCCCGTTCTCCACTCCCTTAAGGGAAAAAAGCCTCCTATCTATTTCTTCCAGTTCAATTCGATAGCCCCGGATTTTTACCTGCTGATCCAATCTATTCAAAAAAAGCAATTCCCCGGAAGGGAGTCTGCGAACTCGATCCCCACTTTTGTAGAGCCTTCCCGTATTTCCGAAGGGGTTCTCGATAAAGCGCTTTTTCGTTTCGGCAGGATTATTCAGATAACCTCTGGCCACGGCGTCTCCCCCGATGAGCAGTTCTCCAGGACGCCCGGGGAGGCTGAGATCTCCCCGGCTGTCGGCAATATACAGTTCTACATGGGGCATAGCGTGTCCTATGGGTATGCTATCTTCGCTTTCTTTTTCCTGCACATTGTACCATGTCACATATACCGTGGTTTCCGTAGGGCCATATAGGTTTTCCAGACAAACCCCCGGGAGCCGAGTCCTGCACTTTTGCGCGGTTTTTTTATCCAGGACCTCTCCCGCAGAAAAAATAGTAACCAAAGAGGTCGTTTTGGGAATCTCTCCTTCCTCCAAAAACGATAGGAAAAGCTCCAGCATGGCGGGAACAAAGGTCAGGCGGCTGATAGGATATCTTTGAATGCATTCGATGATCTTCAGAGGATCTTTTTCACTGTCCTGGTCCATTATGGCAAGAGTTCCCCCCCCAGCCAGAATACCGAAGATTTCCACAATAGAGACATCAAAGGCATAGGATGTTTTCAAAAGGAATATATCGGCTCCATTCAGGGAATAGCGCATTTGCATTGCCTTAAGCAGGGAGATCACATTTCGGTGTTCCACCATAACCCCTTTGGGAGTTCCCGTTGATCCAGAGGTATAGATTACATAGGCCAGCTGTTCCGGGCTGATATTTGGAAAGGTTGCGGGAGGTACCCTTTCTAAGTCCTCCTCAAAAGGATCGATGATATCGCCTGTAAAATCCAGATCAGAGTTGTATTCCGGGCCCGCTATCAGTATTCTCGCTCCGCTTTCCTGCAATAGGAGTTTCAACCGCTCCTGCGGGTTATCCAGGGAAAGAGGCAAGTAGGCTCCGCCGGCTTTCAGAACGGCATAGATGGCCACGAGCATCTCAATAGACCGGGGAAGAAGGAGAGCGACAATGGATTCGGTTTTTATTCCCCTATGCAGAAGTAAAGCGGCAAGCTGGTTGACCTTTCGGCTTAATTCTATGTATGAAAAGGAATCATCCCCGAAAATAAGAGCCTTTTTATCGGGATGGTTAGCGACATTCCTCTCAAAAAGGCTTACTAGAGTATCTTTGAGATCGAAAAAAGTCCGGGTTGCTTTTCCCTGTAAGAGAAGCTGTGACCGCTCTTGGGAAGTCAGGAGATCCTGCTGACTCAGAGTTTCTCTTTTCCCTTTAAAAAAGGAGTAGATCAACTGGTGTAGATAGCGATGTATAGCCTCAATTTCTTTTTTTTGGAAGAAGGAATCCCGAGAAATGAATTCCATATACCAGGGGCCATGTCCACTCCAGTCGCATAACCGGATTAAAAGCGGGAAGACCTCATACCCGGAGAAATAACGAATAGATGGCTCTTTCAATTCAAACCGTTCGTAATTAAAAAGGATATCGATCAAACCCTCCGAGTCGAAGTTCTTTCGCGCGAACTGATTTATCAGACTGAACGGATATCCCTGATTTCTGGCTGCTCCGACCGTTTCCAGGTGGATTCGTTTGAAAAAGGATTCCATGCTTTCCCCGGGATCTATATCAATCTGATAAAACAGAGTATTCACGAACATGCCCATCAGGGCTTTATCCTGCCGGTTGGTTCTACCGTGAGTAACGGCTCCCAGAATGATTTGGTTCCTGTCGAAATAGCGATGCAACAAAAGGACTATGAAGGCTGAAAAAAAAGTATTTACCGTAGAGCATCTTTCAAAACTTAGAAATAACGTAATTTTATTAATGGATAGAAAGCTCAATCTTTTATATGATTTGTTTACCAGAACAC
>JAFGPQ010000003.1 GCA_016936115.1 Spirochaetales bacterium
GGATCGCCCGGCTCCTCAGGCTGCTCAGGGTTCTGAAAATCTTCAAGCATATCAAATACGCCGACTCGGTAATGGCTCAGAGGCATACCTCCCGTATCGTCACATCGGTTGTCACCTCTATTATCCTCGCCCTGACTATCATGTCCTCGCTGGTCTCCTTCTTTTATATCAATGATCTTAGCAACCGGTTCGAGGAGAATCAGAAAGCCGCTCTGCTCTATCTCACGGCACACAGTGAGATTATGAATGATGAGGCTGCCCTGAAGGAGTACTGCACGGAGCAGACCGATTTTCTCATTGTGAAGAAGGACGGCCAGGATCTCTACAGCCGGTACGATCAGGACACCTATGACCGGGCCTACGGGTTCAGCGATTACGGCTATATCACTTCGGGAAGCTACGGGTTTTACTATGATCTGAAATCGGTGAATGTGACCGACAGCTGGAACAATCTGGTTCTGTTCGGGGAAATCATACTGGTCATTCTCATACTCATGCTCACCTACAGCACCCACTTCGCGATTAATGTCACCGATCCTGTCAATATCATGTTCAAGGGGATGAACGAGAAGGACTACAATCTGGAAGTGGCCATACCGGAGAATTATAAGGATGACGATATTTTCCGACTCGCCGAGAGTTACAACAACGAGTATCTGCCCCTGAAGGCCCGATCCGTGGAAAAGGAGGAGGAGAATCCTCCCGTTCTAGATTTGGGCGATCTGGACGATCTCTTCCGGTTTTAGTTTGTCCGTCCTGTCCCGGGGCAGAAGGAGCCGTACCTTGCGCAGCACCCCTGTCAGGTTGGCAGCCGAGGGAGCGCTGAACAGGGTGCCCAGGGAGGTAAAGGGAATATATCGGCCCTCCCTCAGGACGGGAAGATCCACCTCGAATGAAATTTTTTCCGGTACATCCACGATAATCTCCTCACCGTCAATGTCCATACCCCTCTTTTTCAGTTTCTCCGCCAGCTCACCCTCGTAGGCGGTCCTTTCCTCGAGATTCTCCAGTTTTCGGTGCAGGGGATCCTCCTGTTTGAAGTCTTTCTCTATAACGGCCGCATAGGAGAGGGGATTCTCCGAGCTTTCGATCAGGCTGCTCAGGGCGGGGGAGAGCTCTTTCACCTTGAGATGAAAATCCGCATCGGTCAGGCCGTACAGGTCTTCCCCTTTCAGCTCACCCCGGTTCAGGGCAAGATAGAGAGCTTTCTTCACCAGGGCCGTGGAAATGCGCACATCCCGGTGCCAGTAGACCGCCTTGTACATGAGGTATTTGGAAAAGAGGATGTTCTCCACCGCCAGTGACCCTTTGTCGGAGATGGCGATTCCCTCCCTTGTGGGAATAATCTGGGACAGGACGAACTCCGTATCCTGTATGCCGTAGGGTACGCCGCAGAAAAAGGCGTCCCGGTTCAGATAGTCCAGTTTGTCCGGATCGAGCACCCCCGAAAGGAGGCTGCGGTAGAAGGCGGCTTCCTCTCCGAAACCGGTGACAGGCATTTCCTCATCCACTATAGCGGCGGTCAGAAGGGAGGAGTTTTCCCCGTCCCCGTCAATCAGTTTGCCCAGAGCTCCTTCCCGTATGATGCGGCCGGACAGCTGCTCATGGTCGGTCAGGGGAAGCTCCTTGAGGGAGTGGGTGTAGGGAAAGTGGCCCAGATCATGTAGCAGGGCGGCGTTGAGAAAGGATTTCACCCCGGTCAGGGTCAGGGGGGGGCATTCCGGATGCTGTACGAGAAGGCGGATCAGTTTTCCTGCTATATGATAGACGCCCAGACTGTGATTGTAACGGGTGTGGGTCGCTCCGGGATAGACGTGTATGGACGGACCGAGCTGCCGGATGCCGTTCAGCTTGGAGAAGTCCTTCGTCTGGGTAAGCCGGCGCAGGAAGGGGCTCAGATAGATATGGCCCCAGACCGGATCCCTTACCGCGTCGGTGAATTCCCTGTCCAGGTAATTGAGGATTTTTTCCGGATTCTTCATTGGCGGGTGCTCCCTTTCTGTTCTCGAATGAGATGCTCCTGCATTTTTCTCATAGAAAGGGAATCATTGCAACCCCCGGGTCGTGTTTATTTCCGGACCCAGAAGATGAAAAGCTCCAGATCGGAATCGGAGTTGTTCTCCAGTCCGTGGCTCTGATTGATTCCAGTTATCAGCACGTCTCCGCTTCTGATTTTGCTCAATTCTCCCGCCTGAGTATATAGACCGGTTCCCTTGAGTATGACGTAGACCTCTTCCCTTTCGCTGTGATGACTGTGATAGCCGATGGATGTTCCCGGGGGCAGAACCGTATGGCTGATAAAGCTCAGATTTGTCTCAAAATCCTTTTTGTCAAAGAGCACCAGGTCCTGCAGAAGGCCGGTTCCTCCGTGGATGGATTTCTGGTTATGCTTCTCCGAATAGAAATTTTTGATCGCCATAACGCCCTCTTCCCCTGTCCGATTGTCTTGAATGATGAAATTAATATAGTGTCGATATTTTGAAAAAACCGACAAAATCGTAATATTTTATTGCTTAGAAGGGCGGTATACGTATGAAAAATGAATGTTGCCAATCCTTTTTGCTGAATAGAAATACCTAGGTTCACTCCTCATTTTTCTCATCCCTTCTCCCTGAATCGGCTGTGGGGAAAGGAATGCTCGATTTTTCCTGTTTCATGACTTACAATGGTATATGAGAGGTCCCCATGAGAAAGACAAAAATCATATGCACCATCGGCCCGGCGACCGATGAAGATTCGGCTATCGAAAAACTGATTGATCTGGGTATGAACGCGGCCCGGCTCAATTTCAGCCATGGAACCCATGAATCCCATAGGGAAACTATGGACAGGCTCAAAAACGCCCGGCGGCGCAAAAAGGTTCCCCTGGCCGTTATTCTGGATACGAAGGGGCCCGAGATTCGTACGGGTGTTCTGCCCTCCGAAGGGGTCCCGGTTCAGAAGGGGGAAGAACTGGTGCTGACCCCGGAAGAGAATGCCCGGGAAGGGGATATCCCGGTTAACTACAGGGAGTTGCCCTCCGATCTTAAGGGGGGAGATTCTGTTCTGATCGATGACGGGAATCTGGGATTGACCGTCCTTTACGTGGAGGGGATGCGAATCCGCTGCCGTGTGGAAAACGCCGGGCTCATCGAATCCCATAAGGGCATCAACGTACCCGGAGTCAGTCTGAGCATGCCCATCCTTTCAGAAAAGGATCGCTCCGACATCCTTTTCGGCATAGAGCAGGATGTGGACTATATAGCCGCGTCTTTCGTACGTAACGAAGAGGATGTGAAAACCATCCGAGCGCTTCTGGACGGCAACGGGGGAGAGGATATCCGCATTATCGCCAAGATCGAGAACCGGGAAGGGGTGGACAATATCGACGCCATTCTTGCACTGGCGGACAGCGTCATGGTCGCCCGGGGGGATCTGGGGGTGGAGGTCAGTTACGAGGACGTTCCCTTTATACAAAAAGAGATCATCCGCAAGGCCCGGGATGCGGGGAAGCCCGTTATTATCGCCACGCAGATGCTTGATTCCATGATCCATAATCCCCGGCCCACCCGGGCCGAAGTCAGCGATATCTCAAACGCCATATACGAATCGGCCAGTGTGGTCATGCTCTCCGGGGAGACGGCCAAGGGGCTCTACCCTTTCGAATGCCTCAACGTCATGCGCCGCACCGTGGAAGCCTCGGAGGAGAAAATCGACTATGAGCGGCGCTTCTTCGCGTCAGGATCGGAGCATACCGGAGATATCACCGGAGCGGTTACGGTGGCCGCCGTGACAACCGCCTACAGTCTGGCTGCCAACGCCATCCTGGTTCTGACGAAATCGGGAAGGACCGCATCCTCCATCTCCCGCCTGCGTCCTTCCATACCCATCGTCACCATAACCCCCGACGAGAAGGCCTTTCACCGGCTCTCCCTCATCTGGGGAGTCGGTCCGCTCCATCTGGAAATGAAACGGGATTTTGAGGAGCTAATCCGGGGCGCCCTGGACAAGGCGCTGGAATCGGACCATCTGGAGAAGGGGGACATCGCCGTGATTGTTGCCGGTGTTCCCGTGGGGCTGACCGGACAGACCAACTCTCTTCGTATCGAAAAGGTTTGAACCGGACGGGCATGGCAAAATCTGGGATGATTCCCTATACTGACGGCAGGAGAGAGCTATGAGAGGAATGGGGGCGGCCCTCCCTACCGTTACGAATAGGGAGATCTCAGGCGTATTCGTCGGTGGCTTCCCTGCCGTAGTACTTGAGAAGCACAAAGGTCACGTCATCGTGAACGTGCTCCCTGCCTTTGAAATCCAGGAAATCCTGACGGATCTCATTCTTTACAGCCTCAATGGGTTTGTGCATATTCTTTCTTATGATGGCCTCCACCCGTCTGATGGAGTAGAGGCTGCCTTCGCTGTTCGACTGTTCCAGGAGCCCGTCCGTGGGGATGAAGAGATAGTCCCCCTCATCCAGCGCGAGGGCCCCCACCGAGAGGTTGTCCATCCGCTGAATGCCTATGGGCGTATTCCCCGTGAGAGGGATGCGCTTCAGTCGGCCTTTCCTGTGGATATAAAGATAGGAGTGGCCCATGTCATAGATCAGGACTTTGCCGCTCTGCGCGTCGAAATCAAGAAAGATTCCCGTGATGAACCGCTCCGATTCCAGGGTCTCGTACAGGTAGTTGTTCACCTTCTTCAAAAAGGGCATGACTCCGTTTCCGAATTCGTAGATGCTCATCATGCCCCATATGGTGGTGGTCAGGAGGGACGCGGCGATCCCCTTGCCCGAGGCATCGCAGACCGAAAGGAGCCAGCGGTTCTCCCGGTACTGCTTGATAAGGTAGCAGTCGCCCCCCACGTCCATGACCGGCTGGGTGGAAGCCACCAGATCGAATCGGGGCTCGTGAATGCTCGATTCCTCCCGGGAAATCTTCCTTTGGATGGACTGGGCCATGACCATATCGCTCTTGGTGATATTGCTCAGGTGGATGAGAATGTCCCGGGAGGAGAAGATTCCCCTGTATCCCTGTTCATTGTCATGTAGCAGATAATAGGTGATTTCATCGTTCCGCAGATTCTCCTCGAGCTGATCCCCCACGGCGAAAATGTTTTCGTTGATATTAAAAGAGGGGGAGGTCTCATCCATGATGCGGTCCACGGTTTTCTTGCCCATGATAGCCCGGCCGTACTGCCTGCCGATAAGGGCGTAGAGCTCCCTCACCACGATCAGGCCCCGGTGTTTCAGATGCTCATCCACCACCGCCAGAGCGTAGATGGGATTTCCCTCTCTCTCCTCAAGGGCTGTGATCAGCTCCTCCACGGTCAGGCTGTCCCTGACATAGAAGGACTCAGTTCCCAAAAAGCCTATTGTCTGTTTCCGTCTCTTTTCGGAGGGCAGTTTTTCCAGCATCATCCCATGAAATCCCTTGCCACGGCGATACAGTTCTTTCTGTTGTTGAAAACAACGCCCCGGTTCCAGTACTCCACGGCGGCGAACAGGGCGTTGCCCCCGTCATCCTCGGTGCTGTCCCTTGTGCGGTAGCTCAGAAACTCGGTCATGGTTTCGAAATCCCCCCGGGAGAAGCATTCCATTCTTTTTTTATAGAAATCAATCCACCCTTCCAGATTGGTGAAACCCTCGCCCTCGTCTTCCACAATCAGCCTGGCCGAGCGGGGGGTGAAATGCCACCACACATTCAGGGATTTGGTGATATCGTTTCTGTTGCCGTGGCGTATCCCGTTCTTGATGATCTCGCTTATCTGCTGCTCCAGAAGGTTGTACTCCCGGATCTCTTCCGGCGCGTCCTGGGTTATGATATGGCTTATATAGCGGATGCGGGAGAAATCGATATGGATCGTTTTATGTTTCATACCCTCCCGGTTCATGAGAGGACTGGCTTCGTCTATGGAGACCGGGGACAGGGAGGGCCTCTTTCGACTGTGAATCAGATTGTCCAGATAATCATAGGCCTTCTTTTCGGAACTTTTTATATCGAAGAGACTCAGAATATGGGTCAGACGGATGACTTCGAGGACCTGATCCTGTACGTAGCAGAAGCAGGTGGCGCAGTTTTTGCGGTTTGTTCTCTTCAGTAAGGCCAGAAGCAGACCTATCCCGCTGGAATCCACATAGGAAAGATCCCTGAAATTCATGAGAAGTCCCCGGGGAGAATACTTTTCCAGCAGGCTGTCCACCTGCTGACGGAAATCTGCGGAGTTGTACATGTCCAGTTCTCCCGAAAGAGACAGAATCATGATATCCCCTTTCAAGTTTTTCTTTACGGTCATTTTTACCTATTCCTTCATTACTCATAGGGATTTTCACAGCCCTGTGTTAGGGAATCATGAGGAATATGTAAAAAATGGTTTATACGATAGGTCCCACGAGCTGGAATCCTGCGGCGCAGAAAGGACAGAGCCCGGGGGATTCTCAGGCAGGACGGGTGCCTTAGACTAGGGCGAACCGGACATGGGCGCCCTGAATCGCATTATCCAAGAATTCCATTCCATACGGGAACTCCGAGGAAACGGGCCAGGGCTTCCCCGTCTTCGATAAGACGATTCCTGGAGCCGTGATCTATCACAGTATACCGTTTCCCTTCATGAGTAACGAGATTCAATTCATAGCTCAGAAAGGGAGAGGAATTCTCAGAGGAACTTCGAAACCGCTGCCTTTCGTCTCCCACCATTTCCGCAATAAGTTGTATCGCATGGATATCGGATACCCTTACCGACATATCGGAGTCGGCAGCACCGGTTTTATCCTTCCCCCAGCCTACGCTATATAGGCCGGTCTCCTTGTCGAAGAAAGAGGGCTTACCATATTTCCGGTAGACTATTATCCCCACAGCGGCGAAGAGTAGTCCGCCCATGGGCAGGGCAAACTTGAGGTAGAACATCTGCTCAAGCAAATCCCGCATCATATAGAGTGATAAGGCGGGGGCGACGATACCGGAAATGACAAAAAATCCCGCGAATAATGCGAGGATTATCCCGGCACGGAATTCCATCCTTGTTTGGGAAACTGCGACGAGACGGTGGGTTCTGAAATTAGCTCCCCCCGGGGAACAGGCCGTCCAGGGAATCGTTTTTGCGAGCTCATCTCCCCACTGATCCTTATCCAGAACCAAATCGGGAACTTTGCTCCCTATTGCCGCCATCAGTCTTCCTGTTAAATTTTCTAACATCCTAACCTCTTTTTATGAGTTTTTCCTAATTTTAATTCAGGAGGATTTGGAGCGATAGTGCCACTTGTCATCGGGGATAGAAACTTTAGTCACATAATCATGGGGAAGATGAAAAAAGTTCTATACGATACGGCCCACGAGCTGGAATAGTTCGTCCCGGCTGATTTCGAACCAGAGGGGACGGCCGTGGGGACAGCGGGGAAAGGGGAGGGCGAATGCCTTTTCTATGAGTCTGATCGCCGTTTCCCGGTCCAGGATCTCCCCGTCCTTGATGGCGGCCTTGCAGCTGGCGGCGGCGTAGAGTTTCTTCTCCAGCCGATCCCCCGAGCCTCCGCCCCCCCGGATAATATCCAGAATCTCATCGTCAAGCCGTTCGGCGAAAGCGGGCACCCTATTGACTGTCCACTCGCCCGGTGCGTGCCGTTTCAGGTCGAATCCCAGCTCCCGCCAGGAGGAGATGCTGCCGGAAAGCCACTCCTCCTCACGCTCGGACAGTTCCAGGCGCATGGGAATCAGCAGTTCCTGAGGGTGGGACCGGTTCTGTCGGAACTCCTCATAGAGAACCCGTTCATGGGCGGCGTGCTGGTCCATGATAAAGAGTTTCTCCTCCTTCTCAATCAGAAGGAAAAGACTCATGAACTGACCCAGATAGCGAAAGCTCCCCGACTCCCGCACAGGGGCGGAAACTTCTCTCTCCCCGGCAAAGGGGGCGGATTTTTCCCGGGGCAGCTCGAAAGAGTAATCCGGGCCGGGTCCATAGGTGTCCCGTTTATGCTCCAGAGAAAAATGGGACCTTTCCCTCTCGGTGAAAGCTTCAAACTCCCGCTGCTTCGCCGGGTAGGAGAATCGATCCGGCCCGGTCACTTTCTCAATATCTCCCAGGGCGGGCCGGTTCAGAGAAGTGTGGGTCCGGTTCAGATAATCTTTGATCATCATCACGATGCGGTGGTGGATCTCCTGCTTCGTCCGGAACCGGGCCTCCCGTTTGGCCGGGTGGATATTGAAGTCCACCAGGCGGGGTTCCACGTGAATGAAAACGAAGCACAGGGGGAACTGTCCCCCGGGCAGAAAGGTGTCATAGCCGTACTCTACGGCCTGCACGAAGCCGAACTCGTCGATGCGCCGGTTGTTGGCGAAAATGTGTATCTGCTGCCGGTTCTTTCTATGCAGTTCCGGGGCACCGGCAATAATATCGATGGTAAAGCCCTCTTCCTCTCCCCGCAGGTGGGTGAAGAGCTTTTCCGGCCCCAGTCCGGGGTAACCGGCGAGCACCCGGTTCTTCAGGTCCGTGGGAGGCAGATAGAGGTTCAGCTTTCCTTCCTGAAAGAACCTGAATCCCACGGAGGGGAAGGGCAGGGCCTTTTCCAGAAAAGTCTTGCGGCACTGCTGGCCCTCGGCGGATGCCCTTTTGAGAAATTTCTTGCGGGCCGGAATGGAGTAGAAAAGATCGGCCACGTCGATCAGGGTGCCTTTTCGGCCGGGAGAGCCCTCGCGAAGAACCTTACGTCCCCCCTGAATCAGCAGACGTTCCCCCGAGCCGGAGTCGTCCGTGCTTGAGATGATCTCCATGCGGGCGCAGGCGGCCACGCTGGAGAGGGCCTCCCCCCGGAATCCCAGGGTGCCCACGCTCATCAGGTCGTCCACGGTACGGATCTTGCTGGTGGCGTGGGGGAGCCAGCACAGGTCCAGCTCCTCCCCGGTCATGCCGGAGCCGTTATCCACGATGCGCATGCGTTCGATGCCCCCCGCTTCCAGGTACAGGGAAATCTCGCTGCTCCCCGCGTCTATGGAGTTGTCCAGCAGTTCCCGGACCACCGACGCGGGCCTTTCGATGACCTCTCCGGCGGCGATGCGGCGGGCCACGGAATCTTCCAGCAGGGCGATGCGGGAAATACTCATGGAACTCCTAATTCTTGGATGAACCCACCAGCCAGAAGCAGGTAAGGAGGATGAGCTGTACCGACAGATCCCGGAGCCAGGAGATGAGATTCGGCTCGAGGAATTTGTCGCTTATGAAATTCATCACTATGGTGACGATCCACACCACGCAAATGAGAATCATTCCGATAAAGACGAATCTTGTGGTCACGGGCATGAAGAACTCCAGGATAAGCAGTGCTCCCACGACAATCTCAATGACCGCGAAGATAATGGGTAGAATATTATTGCTTCCCCCGAAGGCTTTGTTTACCGTACGCATCAGTTCCGCTCCGGTCGAGTTGTAACCAGTCAGAGCATCCAGCCCGAACGTCACCAGAAGCAGGGCTGTCAGAATCTGGAGAACCGGCATCATATCAAAGGTTTTTCTTGCCATACTATTCCTCCCCGGGAAAGATTTTCCCTATGGCCGCTGTCTCTAAAATACTCCGGATAGGGGTTCCTTTCAACCTGTTTATCTGATATATTTTTTCCTATGAAAGCAGCCATTATTTTCGGAAGCAAATCGGATATAGATAAAATGAAGGGTGCCGCCCGCTGTTTCGAAGCCTTCGGTGTGGAATATGAAGCCCATGTCCTCTCGGCTCACCGGGTGCCGGAAAAACTGGAAGCCGAGCTGGAACGGATGGAGAAAGAGGGGGTAGAGGTGATCGTCGCCGGCGCCGGACTGGCCGCCCATCTGCCCGGGGTCATAGCTTCAAAAACCATTCTTCCCGTGGTGGGTGTTCCCCTTAACGCCGCCTTCGACGGAATGGACGCCCTCATGTCTATCGTCCAGATGCCTAAATCCATCCCCGTGGCAACAGTGGGGGTGAACAACTCCTACAACGGAGCCATGCTGGCCGTCCAGATGCTGGCCCTCGCCCACCCGGAACTGAAGGAGAAACTCATCGCTTTCCGCAGAGACATGAAGGAAAGCTTTATAAAGGATAACGCCGAGGGAGTGGTTTTATAGGGGACTGGTGACGAGTGGCGAGTGACAGGTGTCAGGTGACTGGTGAGAACCGGTAACCCGTAACCCGTAACCCGTAACTTGTAACCCGTAACCCGTAACCTATGTTAACGTGGAAGAGGAAAAGAACAAGCATCAGTATAAACTGGAATCTTTCGAGGGCCCCCTGGACCTTCTCCTCTTTCTTATCAAGAAGAATGAAGTCAACATATACGACATTCCCATCGCCGATATTACCGAACAGTATCTGGAGTATATGAAGTATGCCGCCGCGGTGGATCTTGAAAATATCACCGAGTTCTACCTTATGGCGTCCACTCTCCTTTATATCAAGTCACGCATGCTGTTGCCGGTGGAGGTGGATTTCGAAGATGAGCTGGACGATCCCCGGCGGGAGCTGGTGGAGAAACTCATCGAGTATCAGAAATACCGCAAGCTCTCCGCTCTCATGGCGGAGAAGGAGAAGGAGACCACCTGGGTTATCGAACGGAAGAAGAGGCAGCATTTCCTGCCCTTTCAGGATGAGGACAACCTGTGGCAGGAGGTGGAGGTCTGGGATCTGCTCCAGTGCTTCTCCGGCATTATGGAAAATCTCTCCTCCGAAAAAATCGTCAACCTTTACGAAGAGGTGACGGTCAATGAGAAAATCACCCTGATCATGGAGCTTCTGGAGACGGGAGAGGAGTTCCTTTTTACGGATCTGCTCATCAACCCCGATTCCCTTCTGGAAATCGTCTGCACCTTTCTGGCCGTACTGGAGACGGTAAAGACACAGCAGATTCTTATCTACCAGAACCGGCTTTTCGGGGATATAAAGATACGGGCCCGCCATGTGCCGGAAAGCCCGGGGGAGGAGTCGGACCATGAGTCTTGAAAAGGAGACCGCCCTGCTTGAAGCGGTGCTGTTTCTGGAAAACGAACCGGTGAATCTCACCTATCTCTCCCGGGTGACCGGGCTGGACAAGGGGGTTCTGAAGAAAGTGACCGCCCGGCTCGGTGAGGAGATGGCCGGGGAGAGCCGCGGGCTGGCACTGACCGAGATAGACGGAGGGTATCTTCTGGTGCCCAAGGATGAATTCGCCGAGAGTCTTAAGGAGAATTATGGACAGAAGAATGAGGAGAAGCTCTCCCGGGCCGCTCTTGAGACACTCTCCATCATCGCCTACAGCCAGCCCCTGACCCGCTCGGAGATCGAGAATATCCGGGGCGTGTCCGTGGACGGAATGATGCGGCTTCTTCTGAAGAAGAATTTAATAAAGGAAGTGGGTAAGAAGGATGTGCCCGGAAAACCCCTCCTTTACGGAACCACAAGGGAATTTCTGCGGCTGTTCCGGCTCAAGAGCATCGCCGATCTTCCCAAACTGGATGATGTGGAAAGCGACAGGTTTGAATTAAATGGATAATGACGGATTAAGACTGCAGGCCTATCTGGCCCAGGCCGGGGTGGATTCCCGGCGAAAATGCGAAGATATTGTGAAAAGCGGAAGGGTCGAAGTGAACGGCCGGGTCGTTATGGCTCCGGGGGAACGCATCGGCGAAGAGGATGAGGTCCGTCTGGACGGGCGTCTCGTAAAACCCATGAGGCGCAAAATCTATATCGCCCTCAACAAGCCTTCCGGCTATATCAGCTCCAATAAGGACGACAAGGACAGGCCCGTGGCCCGGGACCTGATCGCCAATGTGCCCCAGCGTATCTATAATGTCGGCCGCCTGGATTACATGACTTCCGGGCTGCTCTTCTTCACCAACGACGGTGATTTTGCCCAGCTCATCTCCCATCCCTCCACCCACCTGGAGAAGGAGTATGTGGTGACTACGAAAAAGGTCATCCCCGAAGAGCTGATGAAGCAGTTCATGGCGGGCATACGGGTGAACGGGGAGTTCTACAAGGCAAAAAGCTACCGGATGAAGGGGCCCCATACGGTTCACATCGTCCTGGAAGAGGGCCGGAACCAGGAGCTTCGCAAGGTCTTTCTCTCCCGGAGCATCACCGTGAAGAAGATCCACCGGGTCCGTATCGGATCGGTAACCGTGAAGGGGCTTCAGCCCGGCCACTACCGGAATCTGAAGGAGAGCGAAGTGGACAGGCTGCGGGATCTGGCCCGGGCCAAGGGTAAGAGAAAGGACCGGAAAAGGGGAAAATCATGATAGTTGCCATTGACGGACCTGCGGGAGTAGGTAAGAGTACGGTCGCCCGTTTTGTAGCGGATAAATTCGGTTTCTTTAATCTCAATTCGGGCAACTTCTATCGGGCTGTTGCCCTGAAAGCCCTGGAAAGGGATGTTTCTCCCGATGATGAGGAAAATCTGGCTCCCCTGGCTGAGTCCCTGGATCTGGATATGGTGAACGGCCGCCTTTTTATGGACGGAAAGGATGTGGAGGAGGAGCTCCATACGGACCGGGTGGACCGGGTGGTCTCCCCCGTATCGGCCTGCGTGCCCGTGCGGCATATCGTGAACGGCTATATCCGCCGTATCACCGCTGGAATGAATGTGGTGGCCGAGGGGCGGGATATGACGAGCGTGGTCTTTCCCCATGGGGAAATCAAGCTCTTTCTGGACGCTTCTCCCGCTGCCAGAGCCCGGCGACGCTACCGTCAGGGGGTCAGCGAACTGTCCCTTGAGGAAATAACCCGGGGAATTGAGGAACGGGACCGGATAGATCGCAATAAAAAGGAAGGTTCCCTTAAAATTACGGAAGATACGGAATATTTAGATACATCCGACTTGACCTTAGAGGAAGTTTGTGAGAAAGTATCGGGTAAAATCAAAGAACATATAGTAGATCCAGGAGAATGACCAGTTATGGCGGAAAAGGACGTAATGTCAGCTGACACTCAGACAGAACTTCAGGAAGCATACCTGAAACCCCTCGAAAACTTGGAAGAGGGCGCAATCGTAGAAGGTACGGTTGTTCAGGTTGACTCCGAGTATGTCTACCTTGATGTCTTTTGCAAAAGCGAAGGTAAGATCAGTCTGTCCGAATTCAGTGAGGCACCCGCGCTCGATGACAAAGTCAGCGTATTACTCATCAAGAAAGAAGGAAGGAACGGGGAACCGGTAATTTCCAAAAAGAAGGCAGAGCAGAAGCAGGTCTGGAAAGAGCTGAAAGACGCCTTCACCGAAAAGACTCCCGTAGACGGGGAGATCGTAAAAGAGATAAAGGGCGGATTTGAGGTGGATCTGGGCGTTGACGCCCGGGCGTTCCTCCCCATTTCCAAAACGGATATAATCAAGGTGGAAACCCCTTCCGAATATATCGGTCTCAAGGGTAAGTTCCTTCTTGAAAGACTTTATGGTGAGAGAAAAGTCAATATCGTAGTTTCCAGAAGAGGTTATCTGGAACAGGCAAGTCTGGAGAACCGGTCCAAGTTCTTCGAAACGACTCAGGAAGGGGACGAAGTGGATGGAACCGTTAAGAGTTTCACCTCTTTCGGCGCCTTTATCGACCTGGGCGGATTCGACGGGCTGCTTCATATCAATGATATGAGCTGGGGCCACGTTACCAGACCCCGGGATTTCGTAAAGAAGGGACAGGAAATCAAACTTAAGGTTATTAAGCTTGACAGGGAAGGACAGAAAATCAATCTGTCTCTCAAGGACTTCTCCGAGGATCCCTGGGAATCCTTCAACGAAAGATATCAGGTGGACGACCGGGTTAAGGGTCAGGTTACCAAGATGACCGACTTCGGTGCTTTTATCGAGATCGAGCCCGGTATCGAGGGACTGGCACATATTTCCGAGCTGTCCTGGGTTAAGAAAATCAAGCATCCCAAGGAAGTTCTGAGTATCGGAGATGAAGTGGAGACCATGATTCTCGGTTACGATATGGACGAGAGAAGAGTTTCTCTGGGCCTCAAGCAGGTTCTCCCCAATCCCTGGGATGAAATAGAAGCAAGCTATCCCGTTGGTACGAAACTGACCAGAGCGGTTAAGAACGTGACGAACGCGGGCGCCTTTATCGAGCTGGAGGAGGGAATCGACGGTTTCCTTCACGTGGACGATTACTCCTGGACCCAGAAGGTTCAGAGCGCCCACTCCGTGTTCAAGCCCGGCGATGAACTGGAAGTTACCGTAATCCGTGTGGATCCGGAAGCCAGAAGAATCCGTCTGGGGCTGAAGCAGCTCTCCGACGATCCCTGGGAACAGCTCAAGGCTGCCTACCCCAAGGGTTCCATTATCGAAGGTGAAGTTTCCAACGTTGCCGAGTTCGGCGTATTCGTTAAGGTTATGGGCGATATCGAAGGGCTTATCTTCAAGAATCAGCTCAGCCCCGACCGGGAGGCCGATCCCGACGAAATGCTGACCCAGTTCAAGGTGGGAGATAAGGTTCGGGCCGCTGTTTCCGAGATTAATCCGGCAAGACAGAAGCTCGGTCTTTCCATCAGAGAGCTCAAATACAGGGAAGAACGTCAGGAAATCGAGCGGTACATGGATTCCGGTAGTGATGCAGACGCCGGCGCCGAGACTTTTACTCTGGCCGACGCTCTGAAAAAGGAAGACTAGAGACCTGCCATGCCTACGGACCAGGTCGAAGCATCTGTTCACGAAGCACGGTTCCGTAAGTTAACGGAAATAAATACTCTGATCTCCACAGGGGATCAGAGTATACAGCAACTTCTCTCTTACATTGTGGGTGTTGCTTCTGAAACGTTGGGAGGTGATTCTGCCTCCCTTCTTTTAGTTGATGAGAAGGATGACGCTCTTTTTTTTCAGGTAGTCCTGGGGAATAAGAGCTCCTCCATCAAAAATCTGACCATTTCCGCCGATGAGGGCATCGCGGGATGGGTTTTTCAGAGAAAGAAAGCCCTCATTGTCAATGATGTAGAGAAGGATGAGCGGTTTTCACCGAAAATCGACAAGAAAAGCGGGTACCATACTAGAGCCATAGCCGCGGCTCCTCTGGTGGGCTACGGCAAATGCCTGGGTGTCATGGAAGTGATTCTGAGTAAGACGGATGGTCATTTCTCCGAAGTTGACCTTGAATGGCTTCAGTACTTTTCCACTCAGGCGGCCCTGGCTATTCTGAATGCCGGGGAATATGCTTCTCTGCGCAGCATCCGCGCCGTGGAGGCCCTGGGTAAGAATCAGGAAAAGATGATCTATTCTCCCCGGTCCGTCATGAACGGCATTATTGCCCAGATTGACAGGATAGCCCCCGTATTCAGTCCCGTCCTCATAACAGGTGAGAGCGGTACGGGAAAAGAGCTGATCGCCGAGATGATCCATGCCCGGGGTGAGCGATCCGGTGGTCCCTTCGTGGCTGTTAACTGCGCCGCCCTTCCCGAAGATCTGATTGAGTCTGAACTCTTCGGTCATGAAAGGGGAGCCTTCACCGGTGCGGATAAGGTCCGCCGGGGCCGTTTTGAAGTGGCGTCTGGGGGAACCATATTTCTCGATGAAATCGGTGAAATCCCCCTGCATTTGCAGACGAAGCTTCTGCGGGCCCTTCAGTCACGAAGTATTGAACGCGTCGGTTCAGTGGAGCCCATACCCTGTGATGTTCGTGTCATAGCGGCGACGAATCGGGATCTTGAAAAAGCGATCCATGAGGGTGAATTCCGTGAGGATCTTTACTTCAGGATCAATGTGCTGCCCATCTACCTGCCTCCCCTTAGGGAGCGGGGTGAAGATATTGTTTTTCTGGCAAAGTACTTCCTGGAATTCTTTGCGAAAAAACATAATCGGACTCTCAGGGATTTGTCCCAGGGAGCTGTTGAGGCGGTATACGGGTACTCCTGGCCGGGAAATATCCGGGAAATGATGAATGTCATGGAACGGATGGTCCTTATGGGCGAGGAGGAATCGATAACCGCCGAAGAGCTTAACTTTCCCGAATCGAAGAGCAGAATGCCCGGTTTGGATGGGGAAGGCGGTAAGGATCTTACCCTTAAGGAAGGCCTTCAGCTCTTTAAAAAAGGATTTGTTGAAGCCGCCCTGGCTCGAAACCGGGGGAATCAAACGGAGACGGCCCGTAAACTGGGAATCCAGCGGACCTATCTGTCACGGCTAATTAAAGAATTAAATATCGTTAAAGGGAGTTAACTGTGAGCGATAAGATGAATCTGGCCGATAGGCTTGCCGTATTTTTAACCGAAAGAAGAGCTCTGGTAATCGCCGCTCTGGTTGTTGTCGTAACTATCATTGTTGCCGCCGCCGTATGGGGACCCATCCGTTCCGGTATGGACGACAGGAATGCCCAGGTTGCCGAAGACATTGATCAGTCCTTTTCCGACTGGCTCTATGCCGGTGATGATGAAAAGGCTGCCAAAGAGGAAGAGTTCCTCGCCAATGTACAGAAGGGTCTGGACGGCAGAGAGTATTCCGTTCAGCGGGCCCTCTTTATGAGAGGTCAGTACTATATCAATCAGGAAAAATGGGCCGAAGCATCCGCCGATTTTGCTTCCCTGGCCGACTCTTATCCTAAAAGCTATCTTGCTCCTGTAGCTCTTTTTAACGCGGCGTCCACCAGTGAAACCGCCGGAGACAGTGCCAAAGCTGTCGAGTTCTATACCCGTCTGGTTGATAACTATGCCGACAAAGCAGGCGAAGCCGCCGAAGCTCTTTTCAATCTGGCCCGGCTGGCCGAGGAAGAGGGTAACAAGGATAAGGCCAAAGAATTTTATAATCAGCTTATAGCCGATTATGATGCTTCCGATTGGAAAAATATTGCAAAAACACGTATACTGTTAATGAATTAGTATACGATTGATTGCCGGGAGGAAAGATTATGGCAGAGAAGAAAGACCGGGCCCTTCAGAAATGGCTTGATCCCAGGAGATTCTCCTTTTTATTGGGGCTGTTGATCTTTTCCGTCATTTTCCTTCTCTCTTCGATCACCGATGTATTCAACCGGCTGGAGACGGATATCATTGATCTTCATTTTCAGCTTAAGCTCCGTAAGGAGATGAATATCGTGGAAACCGGTGTCATCGTGGAGCAGCAGAATCCCCGTATTTCCCGTGACATTGTCATTGTGGGAATTGATTCGACAACTCTGGATACTTTCGGACGCTGGCCTTTCTCCCGTGATGTCCATACGGGACTTATCAATTCTTTCGCCCGTATAAAAGAGCAGAATCAGAGGGAGAATGCCCTCTTTCTTGATATTTTCTTTTCCGAACCGGACTCAGAACCGGCCCGTGACAGGGATCTCATCAATGCCATCGATAACAGCGGAACCGTGTTTCTCCAAACCATTTTAGGTCATAATCCCCCGGGATACGGTCAGCAGGACGGGGATGCCCGGCTGGAAGCCCTCTTTCAGGCGGGCGGTAAAATAAATCACGTAACCGGGGATATCTCACAGCTTGAGACTTATTACAGCGCTGAATCTCCCCTGGTTGAGTACGGAAAAGTGGTTAAGGGTTACGGCCACGCCAACTATATGCCCATGTGGGACAAAATCTTCAGAAAACAGCAGATGGTTGCCCGCTACAGCGAAGAGGTGGGCATTATCCGTCTGGATCATCTTGATGCCTCTCAGGAAATCATGCCCGGTGAAAGACTGGCATGGCAGACGAGAAGCGGCGAATGGGTGGATGTCCCCAAACCCCTGACCGATGGCGCCCTGGAAACTCTTCGCCGGGATATGGAAAAGAGAGCTCCCTCCCGTTCGGAGGATACCAATGGAGACGGCACTCCCGACGGACGGGTTTATGAAGTAAAACGGTATAGGGATCATTTGGTTCCATCCATCACCCTTTCCCTGGCCTCCAGTTATTTCCATGTTCCCCTGGATGAAATGGATATTGTTCTGGGCAAACAGATTCTTATCCCCCATCCTCAGGTGATGAACCCGGAGACGGGAGAGCTGGAAGACTACCGGATCATGACCGACTACCCCGTCTACGATGAAGGGGGAAACGTTACAAAAGAAGCTAAATACCGGGAAGTCCCGGATATACGCATACCCATTGATGAAAGGGGGCAGATGCTTATTAATTTCATGGGTATCCGTTCCAATCCGGGGAGGGGTGGCTATCAGACCTTTCCCGTCCGGTCCTATTCGGCATACGCCTCCCGCGTGCCCGGTGAAGATCCCGCGCGCTGGCCCAAAACGAAGGCCCTGGGAAACAAAATCGTTATGGTGGGGGGATTCTTTGAAGGAACCGATGAAAGAACCACTCCCTTCGGCCTGATGTACGGCGTTGAGGTGCATGCCAATGCCCTTAATACTATTCTCATGGATAATTTCCTGAGGCCCATTCCGGACTGGATAAACGTTCTCGTCCTGCTGGGTTTCATTCTTATCGTTTGTCTTTACGCGTCACGTATTAATACCCTGTTCTCCTTTCTGGGGACTATTATTCTCGTGGGGGTCTATTTTTACTTTGCCAATATCTTTTTCTTTGAAAATAGAAATCTCATCCTGAATTTCGCCACCCCCATGGTAGGCGGTCTCATTACCTACGTACTGGTCATCGTCTATCGCGTAGTCGCCGGCGAAAGCGACAAGAAACGTATCAAGGATATGTTCGGCAAGTATGTGAGTCCAGCCGTGGTGGAGCAGATGATGACCAATCCCCCCGAACTGGGCGGCGTTGATATGGATATTACCATCTTCTTTTCCGATATTCGCAGTTTCACCACCCTGTCCGAATCCATGACGCCCCAGGAGTTGGTTAAACTGCTGAATGATTATCTGACAACCATGACCGACTGCCTTATCGAGTACGACGGCACCCTGGACAAGTATATCGGCGATGCGGTCATGGGATTCTGGGGAGCCCCTCTGCCTCAGGAAAATCATGCCGTTCTAGCCTGCAAGAGTGCTCTGCGTCAGCTGGAATTACTGGAGCTTCTGAATGAGAAAGCCGAGCCGAATCGGCGCATCAACATCGGTATAGGGATGAACTCAGGTATAGGCACAGTGGGCAATATGGGAAGCCAGGGGCGGATGAATTTTACGGTCATGGGGGACAATGTCAATCTTGCCTCCCGCCTGGAGGGAATCAACAAGCAGTACCGTACGAGAATCGTCATAAGCCAGTCCACCCGAGACGCCATAGCCGGGGATGATAAATTCGTGGTACGCGAGCTGGATGATATCCGGGTAAAGGGTAAACTCAAGCCGGTCCGCATTTATGAACTTGTCGGTTATGACGGGGATATCTCCATGAAAGACATCGCCGGCAAAAAAAAGGATAAGAAACGGGCTTGAAGAGTATATTGAAGACGGTTTTCCTGGCCGCTGTTTCGGTAGGGTGGTTCGTTTCCTGCGGACTGCCCAGTTACGATGTTCTAGATGCTCCGGTAAGTATTTCTACCGGTGTCGAGAATACTCTTTCCTTTAAGCCTGTCACAGGGGAAGAATATTATGTGCTGGCTTATAAGCTTTATTGGTATACCGAATCAAAATACACCAGTGATGTCAGCACAATCGGCGATACGGATACCGTCTCCACCGGCTTCACAACATTAAAAAGCCTGAATTTTATTCAGATGGCGAGCAGTAGCGATCCCAGTGGAACCAACTATCCCGGGGATAGCAGTGCGGTGACTTTGCAAGCTACTGGCGGGAATGTCATCTTAACCTTTGATTTCGATTCCGGATCACTTACCCTGACCAATGCGCTGACCCTTGACGGTAATGATATCCTTTACAGAAGGGTTCGTAAGGTCGACTCATCTGGAAAAAGTGATACTGATGTTATTGGTAAAAATTTTGTTTCAGCCGAATATGACTATCAGGATGATTCCAGTTACACCGCTACTACAAGTAGCTCTGTTTCCGTAACCATAAGTGCGGATACGGACGGTATAGATTCCGATATTTACGATCTTTTTGGAGTGAAAAGCCGATTCTACGGAGAAAATTACGATGGTCAGTCGTTACGTATTGCTGTTGCAGTCTATACTTATGGAGTTTCCGCCAATGCCGCCGCCATTGAAAGTATACCGGAATATCTGGGGTATGTTGTTATAAATCCTCTCTATTGGGATCCTAATAACTAACCTTATCTTCTGATTAAAGGAGATCATTCTATGATCGATATGGATTTAATAACGGATTTTTTCCTCTTTCTCTTTATAGGAACGGGAATGGCTTTTTTTCAGATTTTCATAATGAAAAGGGACTTCCCGGGACGAATGATAACGCCCCTGGCGATATCCCTGGTGGGATCCTTCGGAGGCAGCCTGCTGGGATCCTATTTTCTGAGTTCCACCCCGCTCAGCTCCCTGTGGATTCTGGCCGGTTCCGCCTGTTTTTTCTCATTCGTCTTTCTGCAGGTCTTCTATTCTCTGAGCCGGGTTAAGGATTATTACTGATAATTAAACCGATTGGGTCTGAAACTGGCTTATTACCTCGTTCAGCTGTTCCAGTGACTCCCGGGCGGAAAAGTGCAGGATGAAGTGTCCTCCCGATTCTTCCCAGGGGAATTTGATATTCAGCCTGTCATCGATCAGAACGGGCAGATAATCACCCTTTCCGTTTTCATAGAGCCAGTCCCAGGCCAGCAGATGTTTCTCCTTTGACATGCCCGTAATAACGGGGATATCCTTTCCCAGTTCCCGGGCGCACCACTCCCGCTTCTGCGGTTCCGCCCATTTTCCCAGGGGAAGACCGGTTAGAATAACCGGATCCAGATCCCGGGAATTTTCCCATAAATCGTATCCGTCATCGGTCCAGTCCAGTTTGCCGTAGAAGTTTTTGGCCCGGGCCAGAACAGACCACATCTGCTTAGGCGTCTGATCCTCCGGATCCTTTCCCGTATGGAATCGCACGCCCTTATTGAAATCGACTAAAACCCCGTCCAGATCCAGAAACAGTTGAAAGCCCTTCCTGTTAGTGACACTATTCATACCAGAAATATAACAAATTCAGAGCGATCTTCCCAGTACTCCTTTGAAATTATCAAAAACCTTCCTAAAAGGCTTGAATGAAAAGAAGAAAGAAAGTATTATGAAACTAAATAGAAAGCATAAGGTAAGTTTTCAGAAGGAAGGGTACATGTTCAGCGCATTAAATGACAGGGAAAAAGCGATTCTGGATTTCCTGAGAGACGATCCCTCCCTCTCCGTTTCCCAGCTGAGCGATCTGGTGGCCGTTTCAAGGGTAACCGTGAGGAATGATCTGGACCATCTGGCGTCAATGGGCCTTGTTTTCAGAACCCGGGGGGGAGTGCAGACTGCCTTTCATCCGGATATGCTGGCCCGGCAGAAAGAGAATACGGAACGTAAGAAGGCCATCGCCCGGAAGGCCGCTTCCCTGATAGAGGACGGTGATACGGTAATGATCGTAGCCGGTACTACCACGGCCCTGATCGGATCCTATCTTCTGGGTAAGCGGGATGTTCGTATTGTCACGAATTCCACCCTGCTTCTTCCCTATGCCCGCATGAATCCTTCCCTGAATCTTACCCTGGTGGGCGGCGAATTCCGGCCCCAGGCCGAAGCTCTGGTCGGGCCCACAGCTCTTAAGGAGCTGGAACAGTACCATGTGAAATACGCCTTTATCGGTACGGACGGGGTTTCCTCCCAGGCGGGGTTCACCTCCCATCTTGTGGAAAATGCCGAGATTATCCGGGTCATGGCCGACCACAGCCGGGAGACGGTGGTTCTCGCCGACTCCTCCAAGATCGGTCAGGCGGGCTTTGTCAAAATCTTCCCCCTGGACAGGGTCAGCCGTATCATAACCGACGAAGGTCTTGAAAAGAATGAAAAGGGCCGGCTCAGCGAAGCCGGGATTAGTATAGAAATCGTTTCGGAAACATAAAAAGGAGCAAATTGTAATGGCTAAGGAAGTATTGCTGCCAAAACAGGGTAACTCTGTGGAATCCTGTATCATCGTTGAATGGAATAAAGCCGTGGGCGACACGGTCGCCGCCGGTGATGTCCTGTGTCAGGTCGAAACTGACAAAGCCGTGGTGGACGTGGAATCCCCCGCCGACGGCGTTCTTCTCAAAACCTTTTTTGAGATAGATGACGAAGTACCGGTCCATACTCTTATTGCCCTTCTGGGCGAGGCTGGTGAGGATGTCAGTTCCTATGAGAGCGCATCCGACGCTGTTCCAGCTGCGGCAGCCGCACCTGTTGAAGAGAGTGCTCCCGCGGCACCCGCCGCTGCGGCCCCTGTCGCTGCTCCCGCTCCGGTTGCTTCCGGTGAAAGAACAGGCGCCGTTTCACCCCGGGCCCGCAGCCTGGCCGAGGGGAA
>JAFGPQ010000352.1 GCA_016936115.1 Spirochaetales bacterium
CGGTGCGGATTTTTTCTACAATGCCCCGGTAGTGATCCACCTTATAGCGCCGGTTCATGCGCCTGAGGATCTCGTCGTCCCCGGACTGGATGGGCAGATGGATCTGCTTGGCCGCGGACCGGTGGCGGGACATGACGTGGATCAGTTCGTCGGTCATATCTTTGGGATGGGGGGCGGTGAAGTAGATCCAGGGGGATTCTTCCAGGGAGTCAGCCTTCGCGGCCAGTCGGTCCATGAGTTCCGGGAATCCGATCTCCTGTCCTTTTTTCTCCGACCCGTAGGAGTTCACGTTCTGTCCCAACAGGGTGATCGATTTGTAACCCCTTTCGGCCAGATCGGCGAACTCCTTCTCTATGTCGGCGGAGGGGCGCGACTCCTCCCGGCCCCGGGTGTAGGGGACGGCGCAGTAGGTGCAGAAATTGTTGCACCCGTTCTGTATGGGGATGGACGCTTCGAAGCGGGAGACGTAGGCCGGGTCGACCTGCCACAGATCCCGGGTGTTCAGGGTGACCGGGGTCACTCCCCCGTGGCCGCTGATCAGCTCGGGCAGGGCGGCCGCGTCCTTGATATCGAAAACGATATCGAAATCCTTGACGAAGCGCTTCCTGTCTTTGGGCAGGATGCAGCCGGTGAGAAAGGTCAGGACGGACCTCTCCCTCTTCCACTGCTTCCAGAGATGGATGCGGGTGTGCACCTTGTCTATGGCTTTCTGGCGGACCGAGCAGGCGACCATCCCCAGGATGTCCGCGTCCTCCTCTCTCTCCGCTTCCGTCATTCCTATATGGTTCAGGACCGATTTGAGTCTCTCCCCGTCGGAGAGGTTCATCTGGCATCCCAGTACGACTATGTGATATTTCATAACCCGAAAAGGATACCCCTTTGGCAGGGCAGAGTCAACTTGCTAAAATCGGGATATTGCGGTACTCTATAGGCGGGAGGGAATAGACACAACTATGTCCGTGAAAGCTGTAGCCTTTGATATTGACGGGACCCTGTATCCCAACAGGTCCATGTATTTTCATTCCCTTCCTTTCTATCTCCTTCATCTGAGACAGGTTACGGCGTTTTCTAAGATACGCCGGGACATACGGGATATCGTGCCCGTGGAGGACTTTTCCGGTCTTCAGGCGGACCTTCTGGGCCGGGAACTGGGCCTGGACAGGGAGCAGGCCTCCCGGGTCGTGGAAGACATCTTCTATGGCGAATGGGAGAATATTTTTAAACGGGTCAGACCCTTCCCGGGGGTGGGGGAACTTCTCGCCGATCTGCGGAAAAAGGGCATCCGCACCGCGGCCCTCTCCGATTTCCCCGTGGGGCGCAAGCTGGAGTACTTCGGTCTGGACGGCCGCTGGGATCTGGTTATGTCCTCAAACGAATCGGGATACCTGAAACCCTCGAAGGAACCCTTCCTGGAACTGGCCCGCCGGCTGGATCTGAATCCGGCGGATATCCTTTATGTTGGTAATAATTTTGAGTATGACGTGCTGGGCAGCCGGGAGGCGGGCATGAAAAGCGCCTATATCGCGCCTTCCTGGAAGAGGAAAAGGTCCGAACCGGACTTTCAGTTTTCCCGCTACTCCCAGCTGACCTCATACATAGAGGGACTGCTTTCTTCTTAGGAAAGGTCCCGTAAAATCCTGTCTCCCTGGGGGGGATGCAAGGGGTGGTATATGATTTTCACCATTGGCGATCTGATAGTTCTGGGAGCGGTTATCCTTATCCTCTTCGCCTTCAGACGCGTGGACAAGAACAGCAAGACTCTGGAAAAGGTCCGCCGTTACGCCGAGAAAGCCAGCGGAGAGCTGGATAAGCTCGTCGAGGAGAAACGGACCCGGCTCAAGGATCTGGTGGACGACGTGGACGTTCAGGAGAGAACCGGCCGGGAGGTCCTGAAGCGGATTATCACCAACAACGAAGAACTCCTCCAGCATGAGGAGAAGGTCAAGGAGAAGCTGATTATCGTGGAATCCCTGCAGGAGCGGATGGATCAGCTGAACGATATGACTCTCCTGGTGGACGAGAATATGAAGAAAGTGGCCGACGAATCGGCCTATGTGGACTCGGTGGGCTCCCGCCTGAAAGAGTCCCGTGTCGCCGTCGAAGAGATCAGCCGCCGCCTGGACGGCATCCATGAGGATTTCGACCGGGTGAACCGGGAAAAGCTAGAAGAAGTGAAGTCCTCGGTCATGGAAGATTATCAGGCCCGGCTGAATATCATTTCCGAACAGCTCAGGGACTCTTCCGATGAGGTGGACGGATTCCGGATGGAACTGAACAGCACCCTTAAATCCCATGAAGAGGAGAAGGAAAACCGCCTCAGGGAATTTGCCGAAGAGGTCGCCCGTCTCGAAGGGGATTACCGGGCCAAACTGGCTTCGGCGGCGGACCGGGCCTCTCTTCTCGAGGATGAGGTTTTCACCGCCCTTCAGGAGGATATCGATCAGAAATCGGACCGCCTGGAGAAGAACTGGTTCGAAGGGATGAACGATCTCAAGGCCCAGGTGGCTGAACAGGTGGAGAACATCCGGGGGGAGCTGGAAGATGGACGGGACCGCATCGGGCAGTTCAACAGCGAAGTGGAGCGCCTGTCCGAAGAGTTCGACGGCCGTATCAGCGAGCAGAAGGAAGCGGTGCGGGGCACCGTGGAGGGCGTGGAGAATCTTCTGGCGGAGTACGCCCGCAAGGCGCAGAGCGACCGGACTGATCTGGAAGAGAAGAGGGAAGCCTTTAACCGGGAACAGGAAGAGTTCCAGGAACGGATGGACAGGGCCCTTGAGGATATGCGCGGCGAACTGGCCCAGAGAATGACCGATGTGAAGGCTCTGGTGGAAGAGAAATCCCAGGTGGCGGAACGGGAGTCTATGAAAGTCGTGGAGGAGCGCTACGCCGAATACGCCCGGAAGTCCGAAGAGGACCGCCGGATTATGGCGGAAAGGCAGGAAGCCTTCGCCGGGGAACAGGAAGCCTATCAGGAGCGTATGGAAAACTCCCTCGAGGAAATCCAGAGCCGGCTGAATCAGCGTCTGACGGAAATTGCCGCCCTGGTGGAGGAACGGTCGAAGGCGGCGGAGCTGGAATCCATGAAAGGGGTGGAGCAGCGCTACGCCGATTACGACGAAGTCATCCGCCAGCGCTACGAACGTCTGGACAGCTTTACCAGGGATATGGCCGATCTGGAGATATCCCTGCGGGATACCCTGGAGGGATTGGAAACCCGGCAGCGGGAGAAGATGGAGCAGTTCGCCTCCGAAATGGAAGAGGGCCGTGACCGGGAGAAGGAGCGGAACGAGGGCCGCCTGAGCGAAATCCATGTCATGATCGGGGAGATTGAGAAGGAGCTGAATCAGCTCAAGCGGCAGGCCTATGACCGGGTTTCCGAGAATCTGCAGCTCTTCGAGGACGATTTCTTTACGGACCTGAAAAAGCGGGAAGGGGCCATGCAGGAGAGCTTTACCGAATGGCGCCGGAATGTGGAGGTTCAGCTTGAAGATATCAGCGGCAACGCCCTGCGGGACCGGGAAGAGGTGGAGCGCAACGGCATGGCCCAGATGAACCGGCGCATGTCCGAGCTCCAGACCCGGGTGGTGGATCAGTTTGAGAAATTCCAGGATCAGGTGAGAACCTTCCAGGGGAATATCAACGAACAGATCGAAGCGGGGGAGTCCCATATCGCCGAGTACCGCCAGAATGTGAAGGATGAGCTGGAGAAGAATCGAACGGATGCTATGGCCTACCTTTCCGGGGAGTCCGAATCTCTGACAGCCCTGATGAACGGCCGTCTGGATGATCTGCGAAAGAGCCTGGACGGGCAGCTGGAGCAGATGGCCGCCGAAGCGGAGGCGGGCCGATCCGAACTGACCGCCCTGGTAGAGAGGGCCCGGACCGACGGGGATATGTGGCAGAACCGGCTGAGCCAGCAGATACGGGAGAACGAGATCCGCCTGGAGAACGAACTGAACGAGTTCAACCAGTCCGTGGCGGAAACCGTGGCGGATCTGAAGAACACCTTCGCCGCTCAGAAGGACGAGCTGGTCATCTCCTCCAACAAGGACCGGGTGGAAGTCCGCCGGGATATCGCCGATCTTTTTGAGCGGATCACCGCCCTGAATAACGATCTGACCGGAAAATCGGAACAGACCCTGGACCTTTTCAACGAGAAATCGGAACAATACCTTATTGATTATCAGCAGAGGTTCCGGGAAGCCCTGAACGACTCGGACGAGAAAATCAAGCTTATGCGCAGCTCCCTGACCGATACGAAGGAAAAGATGGACGGTTACCAGCATTCTCTTCACAACCGCATCGAGGAGAGTTATCGGGATCTGCTCGCCAATGTGGAGAAAATAGAGGAAAAGCAGCAGGACTTCATCAATCAGACCCGTATCTTTGAGCAGGCCGACGCCCTGAGGAACTCCCTGGAGGGAGATATCGTCCAGCTGCAGAATCAGATCCGGGAAGTGGAGAGATCCCGGGAAGAGCTCGGTTCCGTGCGGGAAGAGTGCACCCGGGTTCTGAAAATATACGATTCGGTGACCGACAAGACCGACGCCTTCCTGGCGGAACAGCAGAAGATCGACCTGCTTGACGGCAAGGTGGCCCGGATTATCAATCTGTCCGATGCCATCGATATGAAGCTGGACCATGTGAGCGAAACCGACGAGACCATGCAGGGCTATATGGTCAAGCTTCACCAGCTGGAGGATCTGCACAGGGAGATCGCCCGGCGCTACAAGGATCTGGAAAAGAAGAGTTCCGTGGTGGATGCCACCACCCAGAGCGTGGACCGCAACTTCGAGATGCTCACCCGCATCGAAGAGGGGCTTTCCGGCATCAACGAGGACCTGGTGCCCCTGCGGGGATCCCTGCAGGAGGTCAAGCGCAACAGTGAAACCCTCCTTGAAAACAAGGATCAGGTGGATACCATCATCAACAGCATGTCAAACCTGGATACGGTCATAGGCGATCTGGACGGGCGCATGAAGAAGATGGAAAAAGCCCGGGAGTGGCTGGCCGGTACGGAAACCCGCCTCGAGAACATCAGCAAGGAAGCCCAGGAGAAGGTTAAGCTTCTGGGGAATCTGGCGAGCCGGGACGGACGAAAGAGCACCGCCCGGGCTACGGGCTCCCCGGACATGAACACCAGGGAGATGGTGATACAGCTGGCCCGTCAGGGCTGGAGCAGCGAGGAGATCTCCCGCTATGTCAAACTGAGCCGGGGCGAGGTGGAGCTGATTCTGGAACTCTCCCCCTCGGGCAGCGAGGAGTAGTTATTGAGGCGGGATTATTGGCTTTTTCAGGGATACCTGCTGGGACTGGGAACTCTCAATGAGGAGGAACCCTGTTCCCACGGCGCGGTGGAACTGGTCGTTTCCCTGAAATATCCCATGACCGTGACCGCGGAGGGAACCGCCTTTACCTGTTCCCTTCTGGCCCTGCCCCCCCATATGCGCCATACCATAATCGGGGAACAGGGCTGGCAGATCTTCGGCTATCTGCACCCCGAATCCCGACTGGCCGGCATGATTCTGGACCGGATCGAAAAATCCCCCCATCCCTGGCTGCAGGGCCCGGCGGTGGTTTCAGACCGGGAACTGGTCCTGCCCGGACTGGATATGGAGCCCGCCGCCTACCGGGTGCGGGAACTCTGGGAATTTCTGCTCTCCCGCCTTATGGGTATACAATCCTATCCCCTGGGTTGGAGCGGGGAAGTGAAAGCATTTCTGAAAGCGGTCGATTCCCTGTCTGTTCATGATTTGGGGGTGGCCTCTTTTGCGAAGGCCCTGAATATGGCTCCCCGGGCGGCGGAGGAACGGTTTCGGGAACTGTGCGGCATTCCCCTGGCCTATTTTCTGTTTAACAGAAAAGTGGTAGACGCCGCAGAAAGGATCAAAAAGGGACGCCCCATGGAGGCGGCGGTCTCCGAAGCGGGACTTTCCGGCGTATCATCGGTGGCAAATTACATGAAAGAGTTTTATAATCTGGATATGGAGGTCCTGCTTATGGAGAAGCCGTTGATCCGGTTTTTTCCGGCTGCCGACTACGAGCAGCTGTCGGGATACACTCTGCAGAACAGTCCGGAAGGAGGACTAAGATGAGAATGACGGACCTTATTATAAAGAAAAGAAGCGGGAAGCCCCTGAGTAAGGGGGAGATCGAATTTCTCGTAACCGGATACGTTTCCGGCGAGATTCCCCCCTATCAGATATCCGCCTGGCTGATGGCGGTCTATTTTCAGGGCATGTCCTTTGAGGAGACCGGTTACCTGACCCGGGCCATGATCAACTCGGGGAAGGTTTTCGACCTCTCCTCCCTGGCCGGTCCCCTGGTGGACAAGCATTCCACCGGCGGGGTGGGGGACAAGGTCTCCCTGATTCTGGCGCCCCTGGCTGCTGCCTGCGGTGTTCAGGTTCCCATGATGAGCGGACGGGCTCTGGGCCACACCGGGGGAACCCTGGATAAGCTCGATTCCATTCCCGGCTACCAATCGGTCATTCCGGAGGATCTCTTTCGCAGGGGGCTGATTGAAACGGGGTTCGCCATGACAGGTCAGAGCAAGGACGTGGTGCCCGCCGACAGGCTCATGTACGCCCTGAGGGATGTGACCGGCACGGTGGAATCGGTTCCCCTGATCACGGCCAGTATCATGAGCAAGAAATTCGCCGAGGGGGCCCAGTCCCTGGTCTTCGATGTGAAATGCGGCTCCGGCGCCTTTATGAAGACCGCCGAAGAAGCGGAGAAACTGGCGGTGAGTCTTGTAGAGACCGGCCGGAGTCTGGACAGGAAGATCGTGGCGGTGATCACCGCCATGGACGAGCCCCTGGGGCGGAAGGTGGGCAATTTCCTGGAAGTGGAGGAGTCCCTGGCCTGCCTGCGCGGGGATGGTCCGGAGGATCTGATGGAGGTGACCCTGCGCCTGACCGCCTGGATGGTGGTGGCCGGGGGCATCGTACCCACCGTTGAGGAGGCCCTGGATCTGTGCCGATCCCGTCTCGCCGATGGTTCGGCTCTGGACCGCTTTCTGGCCAATGTGTCCCTTCAGGGGGGCGATCGGGAGGCGCTTCTCGAGCGGGAAAACAAGGCCCGGGCGGCATACTCCCTGGAAATGAAAGCCGATGAAGAGGGCTATGTGGAGTCGATCGACTCCTTTGCCCTGGGAATGGCGGGAATTCCCCTGGGGGTGGGCCGCAATAAAACGGAGGACGCCGTGGAGCCCCTGGTGGGCTATGAGCTTCTGAAAAAGCGGGGCGAACCGGTCAAGAAGGGGGAATCCCTGGTGCGCATCTGGTCCGAGTCTCAGGAAACCGGCGAGACGGTGCGCGATATGATCCGCCCTGCCTACCGCATCGGACAAAAGATACCGGAGCTCTCTTCCCTCATCCTTAAGGAAATCAAGGCCCTATGACCTGGCAGAAGAAGGAGATTTCCCCCGAAGAGGTCCGGGAGATGGCTCGGACCTACAACATAGATACGCTTACCGCCTCCATTCTGGTGCGCCGGGATGTGCGGGATCCGGCGGAGCTCTGCTATTTCCTCGAAGAGGATCTGCGCTACCTTCACAATCCCTTTCTCTTTGAGGACATGGAGATCGTGGTGGACCGGCTTCAGGCCGCCCGGGAGGAGAGCGAGAAGGTTCTGGTTTTCGGGGATCGGGATGTGGACGGTATGACATCCACAGCACTGATGGTTCAGGCCCTGAGGGACCTGGACCTGGATCCGGAGTGGCGGGTTCCCGCGGAAGGGGAGAATTACGGCCTGTCCGTGGCCGCAGTGGAGGATTTCGCCGCTCGGGAGGGCACCCTGATCATTACCGTGGATAACGGGATCACCTGCTTTGCCGAAGTGGACCGGGCCAACGAACTGGGTGTGGATGTGCTCATCTTCGATCACCACGACTGCCGGGATACTCTGCCCGACGCCCTGGCCATCGTTAATCCCAAAAAGCCCGGCACCGCCTATCCCTTCGCCCGGCTGGCCGGCTGCGGGGTGGTTTCCAAGGTGCTCTGGGCCCTGGCCCTGTCGGGCAGCGACTACTATAACCAGTCCCTGGCCTTCCTCGTCACCCGGCAGGAGGGGGAGGAACTGGTCATAGAGATGCTTAAAATGGTCAATCTGCGTCTTGTCTCCCGTCTGACGGTCCGTTCCGGATCGGGGGAGAAGGCTCTTTACGATATGGTGGAGTTCCTCAAGGGAGAACCCATCTTCGTCTTCTCCGAAAGGGAGGAGAAGCAGCGGATGGGACTGTTCCTGGGGGCAGGCTTCGATATTCACCTGATCGGTCTGGACAGCGAGATTTCCCAGTACTTCCCGCCTCTGAGGGGGCAGTCCCTGGAAGGGCTCCGGCAGAAGAGCCGGATGGCCCTGTACGGGATGGACGGGGGAGAGCTGGTGGATGTGCTGGCCAGCCTTTTCGTCTCCCTCTTTCTGAAGAAGGAGAACAGCCGTTTCCAGGTATGGGCGGGCACTCTGGACCTGGTGGCCCTGGGCACGGTGGCCGATATGATGCCCCTTCTGAATGAGAACCGCATCCTCGTGAAGAGGGGACTGGATCTGATAAACCGGTCCATGAGAAAGAATCTGCGGGAGATCCTTTTGCGGCGCAAGGTGCTGGACCGTTCCGTCCGGGCGGAGGACCTGAGCTGGTATGTCTCTCCCTGGCTGAACGCGGCAGGGCGCATGGATAGGGCCGATCTGGCCGTGGAATTCCTGCTCACCGATGACGAAAAGGTCATCTACGACCTGGCTAACAGAATCGACGAGCTCTACCGCAAGCGGCGGGAAGTGGGGGATACCCTGTGGGACCAGCTTCGGAAGGAGGCCGAGGAGAGTCTTGAGGAGTGCGGCGGCAAACTGGTTTATCTGGTTTCCGACAGCATCCCCCGGGGGATCACGGGCATACTGGCAGCCCGGTTCAGTCAGTATTACCACGTGCCCGCCATGATCGTTTCCCTGGCGGGGGAAGCCGCCTCCGGCTCAGTCAGGGCCATGGACGGGGGCGGGATAACCCCCCTGTTGGAACAGCTCGCCTCCCATTTCGACGATTGGGGGGGCCATGAGTTCGCCGCCGGTTTTTCTCTGTCCGCCACAGGGCTGGGCGCCTTCAAAAGGGAATTGATTGATCGGCTCAGGGATTTCGAGCCTGTCTCCCGGGACGACCGGGTGCCCATTGACGCGGAACTGCCCCCGGCTTATCTGAACGAAGACCTGGAGAAGCTTATCGAAAAGCTGGAGCCCTACGGGGAGGCTTTTCCCTCCCTGCTCTTTCAGTCCAATAATCTGGCCATAGATAATGTGGAGCTCGTGGGCAAGGAGGGAGTCCATCTGAAGATGCTCCTGGCCACCCCGGATAAGAAGTGGCCCGCCCTGTTCTGGAACAGCGTGGACCGTTATAAAAAAGACTTTAACCGGGATGATAATATTGATATACTTTTCAAGCTGGAAAAGAATTTTTTCCGGAACAGACAGACGCTGCAGTTGAATATTCAGGACTTGAAGAGGAGTGAAACTTGATGGGATCGGCTGGGAAATTGATTGTCCTTTTTTTACTGGGGGGAATGGGATTCCTTCTGTCCGCAGCAGACCTGGTCTGCCCAGATTATGCTGTACAGGGTTCGGGCATGACCGTTTTCATTGCGACCGATTCCCAGGACAGTTTCTCCGGGGGAGAACTCACTCTGATAAGGGGAAACGGCACCGTCATCAGTCGCAGCCGTTTCTTTTTGTTCGCCCCCAGGGACAGCTGGTGTTCCCTCCTGGGAATCCCCGCGGACCTGAAGGAGGGCACCTACACCCTCTCCTGCCGTCTCGAGTCGGAGGAGGGCACTGTTACCCTGCAGAAGCGGCTGGGCGTCACCGGACATGAATTCCCTTCGGAGACCCTGAAGCTTAACCGGAATCTGACGAATATCCGCACCGAAGAGGATCCCCGCAAAACCGCCCAGGCGGAGGAGCTCTGGTCCGTTCTGGGCGGATTCGACGGGGACAGCTGCTATTTTGACGGCCGGTTCACCCCTCCTCTGGACAGCTATCGGGTGACCACCGATTTCGGTACCCGCCGCATCTACGAATACGACGACGGCTCCGAAGCTGGCACCCTGCATAACGGCTGGGACTGGGCCGCCCCCACGGGATCCCCGGTCAAGGCTGTGGGTAAGGGACGCGTGGTTCTGGCGAAAGAGCGAATCGTTACGGGAAACACGGTCATTCTGGAACTGCTCCCCGGGGTTTATATGCTCTATTACCACCTGGACGAGCTGCAATGCACCGAGGGGGATGTGGTCGAAGCGGGCGACATTGTGGGCACCGTGGGTATGACCGGATTGGCCACCGGGCCCCATCTGCACTGGGAGTTGCGAATTTCCCGGGTCGCCGTGGATCCCCTGCCCTTTTTAGATACCGATCTTATTGACAAAACTCTGTTTTTCGCTAAAATGTAGAGCACTCTATAACAAAAAGGGGGTGATTCATATCGCCTACGTAAAAGTTGGGGACGAAGAGATCCTTGAAAAAGCGATCAAACGGTTCAAACGTCAGGTTGAAAAAGAAGGTATTATCCGCGAATGGAAGAAGCGTGAATACTTCGAAAAGCCTTCTACTATCAAAAACCGTAAGAACAAGGCCCTGCAGAGAAAGCAGGATAAAAAAACACGTAAAGCGCAGAATGGCCGCGGCTATTAAGCTTTACCTTCAGGTATGCCTATAACCTGATTTTTTGAATCCCCGGTGTCCCCGGGGTTTTTTTATGTTAATTTCCTATAGGGAAATCACAAAGTCTGTCCGTTATCCGCAATGATTAATTGCCCTGTCATTGACTTATTCTTCAACGCTAATAATACAATTTCAGCAATATCTTCAGGAGAAGAGATATGGCCTAAGGGTAATTTTCCAGCCAATTGATTCATTTTCTCTTCATTTCCTTTCCACCATCTTGTATCAACCGCGCCCGGTACAACGCAATTAACTCTAATTTCCGGCAATAAGGCGTGGGCTAGTGATTTAGTTAATCCGTGGACAGCCGATTTCGTTACCGCATAGGGCAGAGAAGATCCAAGCCCGTTGATGCCTGCAATACTACCAATATTGACGATAGCGCCGCCACCTTCCTTTTTGATTAAGGGTGCGATTTTTCTCGAGCAATAAAACATTCCCTTAACATTGGTGGAAAATAAATCATTCCATACCGTATCATCAATCAAATCCAACTCTTTAAAGGGTAGCTGCTTTGTTATACTGGCATTATTTACCAGATAGTTTATTCTCCCAAATCGTTCCACTACGGCTTCCACCAGGTCATCAACCTGTTTTTCATCTGAAACATCGGCCATTACCGATATGGCACGGGTTCCTGAATCACGTATTTCTTCTACCGTTTTTTCCGCATCGTCCTTGCTTTTTGAATACACGATTGCGACTAAAGCACCCTGTTTTGCCAACAGTAGAGATATTGCTTTACCTATCCCGGTTCCTCCGCCCGTTACAACTACTACCTTATCTTTCATTTTGAATACCCTTTTCTTCCATAATCTTTATCAAGCTTAAGAGGCCGTGAATGGCATCCTTAAAGGGTTCAATCTTTTTTTTTGATCTGGCAATTACATAACTCCCCTGCAGTGTTGCAGTAATTGTCGATGATAATTCTGTAGTTTTGATATTCCTGATTTCATTTTGCTTCATGGATTCTTCTAATGTCATGGAAATCTTATCCATAATCCATTGAAACATATTGTCCAGGAGCTCTAATAATTCTTCATCAGAATAAATATCCGGATCATATACAAGACGTCCGACTGGACATCCCTTGAGTATTTCCCTCTCCCTCAACAGGTAATTCTTTATCCTATTCAGGGGACTTGTCTTTTCAGTAAATATCAGTTCTATCTCCTTTCTCATCATTTCCGAATTCCTTTCTATTGCTGCAATGGCGAGGTCTTTCTTTCCTGAAAAATGATGGTACATACTACCTTGACCTATACCAGACTCTTTCTGAATTGCCTTTGGACTGGTCGCTGCGTATCCTCGCTCCCATAGGAGTTTCCCTGTCGCCTCAATTAATTTATCTTTAGTATCCATGATAATGGACTGTACATACTAATAGGTACAATGTCAAGAACACATATATCCGATATAGCCCCCGTTGTATGAATGTGATCCATTCAAAATAAAGCGTAGCCATCACTCCGGGGTAATTAGGGGGAGATCTGATTCCTGCGGTCTCAAACCCGGCAGACTCCTAGTCATTGTTTTTCTCCTGTGCTACTATGGAGCTGCCATGAATTTAATGATGGTTCCCCCGGTAGGAGTCGCGTTTATTCTGCTTCTCTGGTTTGGAACGAAAGAGATTTTAAAACGTATTAATCTGAATAAAAAACTCAGCCGCCTTATAGAAAGGGAAGAGCAGTTCGAATTTCTTCTGTGCGATGTACGGAGCCCCCATTCCTATGAGTCCGGCCATATCCCCGGAGCCGTGTCCTTTCCTCTGGAGGAGGTGGACTTCCTGCCCGTGGAGGATATGTTTCTCACCATTATTATTTATGGAAAAAACAACAGGGATACCCGCAGGGCGGCGGAGTATCTGAGCCGCAACGGCTACTTCAACGTGATCCCCTACGGCAGCATCCGCCACTGGAGGGGGGTGCTGGAAAGGGACCGGGGCAGCCATATCTCTCAGATTCCGCCCGTTAAGGAGCCTCAGGATGGAGTACGAATCGATCCATAATGCCTATGACCTTTTCGAAAGGGACGACCTTTCCGAATACAGAAGTCAGGGAACTTATTTCAAGCATAAAAAGAGCGGCTGCGAAGTTTATCACGTGGCCAATGAGGATCAGGAAAATCTCTTCTGCTTCGCCTTCCGCACCCCTCCCGAGAACAGCAACGGGGTGGCCCATATCATGGAGCATACGGTCCTGTGCGGTTCGGAGAAATTCGATATAAAGGATCCCTTCATAACCCTGTACCGGGGCAGCATGAATACCTATCTGAACGCGGGCACCGGCAGCGACGATACGATTTTCCCCGCCGCCAGTGTGGTGGAGAAGGACTTTTTCAATCTTATGATGATCTACGGGGACGCGGTGTTCTTTCCCCTGCTGCGAAAGGAAGCCTTCGAGCAGGAGGGACACCATCTGGAGTTCGACGAAGAGGGCCGCCTGCAGCGGGTGGGCATCGTTTATAACGAAATGAAGGGGGATTACTCCTCCTTCGATTCGGTGGTGTCCGAGAGCTCTTACTGTTCCCTCTACACCGAGGGTCCCCTTCAGTTTGACGCGGGGGGCGATCCCGCCCATATCCCGGATCTGACCTATGAACAGTTTAAGGCCTTTCATGAGACCTATTACCATCCCTCTAACTGCCGGATCTTTCTGTATGGAAACATTCCCATGGAGAAGATCCTGGACTTTCTGGACCGGAATTTCCTGAGTCGCTTTGATAAAAGGGAGATTTCCGTTTCCTTCCCCCTGCAGAAGCGCTGGAGCGAGCCGCGCCGTTTCTCCCTGCCCGCCCCCGCGTCCGAAGAGGAGGACGGGGTCACCCATTCCATCAACTGGCTGCTTGAACCGGTGGAGCAGGTCAAGGAGCTTACCGCCCTGAGGGTGCTTTCCTCCATCCTGCTGGGGAATTCCGGAGCCCCCCTGCAGATGGCCATAGAACAGTCCGATCTGGGGGATGACCTCTCTCCCGTTTCCGGTCTGGACATGGCCCTTTACGAGACCCTCTTTTCAGTGGGTATCCGGGGGGCTGAGAAGGAAGGGGCCGCCGATTTTGAGAAGCTGATTTTCTCCACCCTGGAAAAAATCGTAAAAGAAGGACTTCCCGAAGAGATCATCGAGGGAACCTTTCGCCGGCAGGAGTTCCGGGAGCGGGAGATCCGGGGGGGCATTCCCTTCGGCTACCGGCTCATGCACAAGTCCATCAGGGGCTGGCTCCACGGCATGGGGCCAAGCGACACCCTCTATTTTGATAAATGGATAAGTCTGATACGAGAGGAAGCCCGGGAGAAGGGCTATTTCGAAAAGCTTATCAGCAAATACCTTCTGAACAATACCCACCGCTCCCATGTGACCGTCTATCCCGACGGGGAACTGGTAAGCCGCAAGGAACAGGAGGTCCGACAGTCTCTGGACGAACTACAGGGAAAGATGACCGCCGAAGAAAAGGCCGCTCTGGATGAGAGCAACCGCAAACTGCGCCTTTTTCAGGAGAAAGAGGACGATCCCTCCGTGGTACCCTGTCTGCATCGGGATGACATTCCCCGAAAGATTATCACCATTCCCTCCTCAAAGAGCGGGGAAGGGGACCGGACTTTCTATAAACACGAATTTTTTACCAATGGGATTCTTTATCTGGATATGCTCTTTCCCCTGGAGGATCTGTCCGAGGAGGAGATCCTCTGGCTGCCCTTCTTCTCTCAGATCTTCTTCGAAGTGGGCATGCCCGGACTGGGCTATGATGAGGCGGCCCGGGAGATCGCCCTGAAGCTGGGGGGGCTGACCGCTTCCCTGGAAGCGGGTGTCAGTCTGGATACTAATAAGCTCACCGCCCATCTGGTCATCCGCACGAAGATGCTCCAGTCCCAGACCGATGAGGGAATGGAATTGGCGGAACGGCTGATCAGGGGTGTGGACTTTTCCGATACCCGGCGCATGGGGGAACTGCTGACGGAACTGAAGAATGATTACCGCAGCTCCTTCGTCCCCTCCGGATCCTCCTACGCCGTCTCCCATACGGTGCGAGGCTATACCCCCTCCACTGCCCTGGAAGAACTATGGTACGGGATAGATCAGTATTTTCATCTGACCGGCTGTGGTACGGACAGGGATAGCATGGAGCAGCTGGGAGGGCTGTTCCGGGGCATGAAAGATAAAATCCTCCGGGGGCGGGCGAACGTGGTGAATGTCACCAGCGATCCCGGAGAAGGGGAGCCTTTGAGAAAGAGAGCCGTGGAGCTTCTCGACCGTCTGCCCGCGGGCAAGGGGAATCCCTTTGTGGTTCCCCCCTTCGGCTCGGGGCCTCGCATCGAAGCGTTCAAAATCCCCGCGGACGTTTCCTATATGGGAGCTTCTCTGAAGGGGGCCCTGCTCGGCACCCGGGAGTATTCCGCCCAGCTGATACTGACCCATCTGCTTAAATCGGGATATCTCTGGGAAGAGGTGCGCATGAAAGGCGGTGCCTACGGGGCGTCCGCTTCCCTGTCCGGACTGGACGGTTACTTCACCTTCTCCTCCTACCGGGATCCCCAAATCGGCAAAACCATCGAGACCTTCCGTAAGGGGTTGATCGAATATCCCGCCCGCCTGACGAAGGAAGACCTGGAAAGGGCTCTTATCGGGGTGATAGGGAAGGATCTGAAGCCTCTGGCTCCCCTGGAAAAGGGAATCCTGGCCCTGAGGCGGGATATGTACGGCATCAGCGATGAAATCCGTCAGGAGAAACGGGACACCCTGCTCTCCCTGGGCATCGAAGACATTCGGAGCGCCGCCGCCGGATTAGCGGAACAGTGGGATGATCTGACTCTCACCGTAATTTCCGGGGACTCCCTCCTGGACGGTGCTTCGGAGAAGTGGCCCGGTTTAAAGGAATTCCGAAAGTCCCTTCTTTAGGAACCGGCCAGCTTAAGCATGAGGTCGGGGTAGTTTGTGATGAGGCAGTCCGCCCCGGCTTCGATAAGCTGTCGGGCCTCCGCTTCCCCGTTCACCGTATAGGTATTCACCTGAATCCCCTCTTTGTGACAGGAATCAATCATCTCCTTTGATACGCAGGAGTAGTGGGGGTGAATGGCCTGTCCCCGGTTCTCCTTCACATATTTCCAGCTGTCTATCAGAAAGGAAGCGGTCAGAAAACCCCGTTTTAGTGAGGGACGGAGCTTCTCCATTTTCAAAAGGGAGTAGTGGTTGAAGGAGGAGAGGATGACCTGATCGTCCCGGTTCCAGTGGGCCAGTTCTTCGACCAGTTTCTCCTCAAGGCCTTCGTAGTAGGGAGAACCTAACTTGATCTCTATGTTCAACCCGATGCCCTCTTTGCCCACGAGTGACAGCAGATCCTTCAGCTCGGCGGCCCGCTGGCCGGCGAAATCCCTTGAAAACCAGGACCCGCAGTCATACCCCTGCAGTTCCTCCAGAGTCATATCCTTGACCGTCCCTTTCCCGGCGATCGTCCGGCCCAGAATATGATCATGGATAATGACCAGTTTCCCGTCTTTTGTCAGGTGGACATCGGTCTCGATTCCCTGAGCTCCCTGTCTGACCGCCAGCTCGAAGGCGGCCATGGTGTTTTCCGGCGCATAGCCCGAAGCTCCCCGGTGGGCGTAAATCTGAGTCATAAAAACTCCCCCTCTCTCGTCGCGAATAGGTACATTATACACTCAGCCCGGTTAGAAAGGGATGAAAAGGGAGAAAAACCCCCTGAAATTTGACTATCTACGGTGTGGTGACTATATTCAAACGTATAATCACATCTTAATCATGATACGGAGAGTCATTTATGAAAAGAATTACTACGTTTTTAATACTGATTTTATCCCTGGTAATTTCGGGAATCTGGGCGGGAGGGAAGGCGGAAGAAGCCTCAACCGATGCGGCCCCTCTGGTAGTGGCCATGGAACTGCAGTTCCCTCCCTTTGAGATGGCCGAGGCCGACGGCACCCCTTCGGGGATCAGCGTGGATACGGCCTACGCCCTGGGTGAATACCTGGGACGGCCCGTAAAAATAGAGAATACCGCCTGGACGGGGCTCATTCCTTCTATCCAGTCCGGTAAGGCGGATATCATCATCTCATCCATGACTATTACCGAGGACCGGGAGAAGGTGGTGGATTTTTCCATTCCCTATGCCGCTTCCGGTCTGACCCTTCTCATCAACGGGGATTCGCCGGTAAAAGGGTATCAAGACCTGAACGATCCCGGGGTGACTCTGGCGGTGAAGTCGGGAACCACCGGCGCCATCTGGGCTCAGGAGAATACCCCCGAAGCCAATATCCAGATCTTTGACGAAGTGGCCGCCTGCGCTCTGGAAGTCTCCCAGGGCAAAGCGGACGCCTTCATCTACGACGGGCTGACCACCTTCGAACTGCAGAAAAAGTTCCCCGATACCACCCGGGTGAATCTGGAGAACCTTCCCGGGACTCTGGGCGGCTGGGGCATGGCCATGAAAGAGGGCAATACGGAGCTCAAGGAGAAAGTGGACGCTTTCATTCTGGAGTACAGAAAGAACGGAGGATTCGAACAACTGGAAAAGAAGTATCTGGCCGAAATGAAACAGGTCTTCGACGAAGCGGGACTTCCCTCCTTTTTCGAGGTGGAATAGTTTTTGAATAGCTATCTCCACGACCTTCCCGGCGGCACTAACCGGAAGGCCCATCTCATCAGCGGCGTTTTTGTGGCGCTTCTGCTGGCTGGGGTCTTCTGGTTCGGTTTCAGCCGTCTGGGATACCGCTTCGCCTGGTCCACCATCTATGAGTACCGCCTTAATTTCCTGCGCGGTTATGGAATCACTCTTCTCCTGTCCCTCTTTGCTCTTATTCTGAGCCTCCTTCTGGGCGTTCTTTTCGGGTTGGGGCAGAAGAGCCGATTCCTGCCCTACCGCTATTTTTCCCTCTTCTATGTGGAGCTCATACGGGGGACGCCTTTGCTGGTACAGATCCTGATTTTTTTCTACGTGATCGCCAATGCGGCAGGCCTGAACAACCGATTCGTGGTGGGCGTACTGATTATGGCCCTCTTCGCGGGGGCCTATATCGCCGAGATCATCCGGGGCGGAGTGGAGAGTATCGGCGAGAGCCAGCGGGAAACCGCCCGGTCCCTGGGATTCTCCCCGGTACAAACCTACCGTTACGTGATCTTCCCTCAGGTGTTGACCCGCATCCTGCCTTCTCTGGCGGGACAACTGGCCTCGCTTATCAAGGATTCCTCCCTTCTTTCTGTCATCGCCATCAAGGAGTTCACCATGGCCGCCCGGGAAATGAACGCCAATACCTTCTCGACACTTGAGGCTTACGTGCCTCTGGCCGTGGGATATCTTCTGCTCACCCTGCCTATCTCCCGGCTGACCCGTCTGCTGGAAAGGAAATTCAGCTATGAAACTTGAACTCAGAAATCTGACCAAGACCTACGGTCCCCTGACCGTGCTGGACCGGGTCTCCCTTTCCCTGGAGGAGGTGCACTCCCTGGTGTTCATAGGCCCTTCGGGAGGAGGAAAGACCACCCTTCTGCGTCTGATCGCCGGTCTGGAAACCCCGGACGACGGAGAGATCATCATTAACGACCATCCGGTGGAGTTCGGGAGCGAAGAAACCCTGCGGGAGTACCGCAAGCGGATCGGGATGGTGTTCCAGGCATATAATCTCTTTCCCCATCTGACGGCCCTGGAGAATATCACCCTTCCCCTTGTGAAAGTGCACGGTTATGCCCCGGAACGGGCCCGGGAAGAGGCTCTCATTCTGCTGGAGCGCTTCCACCTGGCCGATCAGGCCGTGAAGAAACCGGCCCAACTGTCCGGGGGGCAGAAGCAGCGCATCGCCATCTGCCGGGCTGTGGCCATCCGCCCGGAATTCCTCCTGCTGGACGAACCCACATCGGCCCTGGACCCGGAGTACACCTCCGAGGTGCTTGATCTGATAGGGGAGCTCCGGTCCGAGGGAATGCGCCTGATCCTGGTGACCCATGAGATGGGATTCGCCCGGCAGGCGGCGGATTACCTCCTCTTTGTCGGCGACGGGGGCATTATTTCCCAGGGGCGGCCGGAGATTCTCTTCGGCAAGACGGGGGATGAACGGGTCAGCCGGTTTCTGAATAAGGTGCTTAAATACAATTAGCGCCGGTGGTTCCGGCTGTCCCGCCGGAAACGGGCCGCTCCCTCCCGAAGCTTTTCCCTCTCCTCTTTACCCATTGACACAGGGGAATACCGTGCCTTAAGAATAAGGGGCAGGATCTCCTTCAGATAGGGTGCCGTATGGGGCATCTCATCCCGCACGTTCCGGCCCCACTCCTGCCAGCCCGTTTCCCGGGGGCGGTCGATGCCGGCGGCATAGGCCAGGCGCACATAACGGCGGATAACGAAGAGAGTATTCCGGCCGAAACGGCCCAACAGATCTCTCAGGCGGCGCAGAATCAGGATTAGGACTACGGGCAGGGGAATCAACAGGGCGGCGAGCGGGGGCAGAGGGTCTCTGCCCGCTTCCTCCCCGGCAGGATCGATCATCCTTTCCACTTCCGTCAGCTGCCGCAGGGTCAGCCGGTCCTCTCCGGTACGGCTGTCGGGGACGTAATAGGGGGGCGTCGCTTCGTACCGCACCCAGCCCCGGTTTTCTAAGTATACCTCCGGCCACATGTGGGCCGATAGTCCCGTCACGCCTACGGTAATCCGCTCGGGAACGTATCCCATGTGCTCCCAGTAATCCTCCGAATCGGGGAATGTTACCAGATACCCCTGGACGAAGCGGCAGGGAATGGAGTTGAGTCGGGCGAGAGCCGTAAAGGCGGTGGCGAAATGAAGGCAGTACCCCTCTCCCGATTCGAAGAGGAAGTATTCCGTGTAGTTCTCCTGTTCCGTCGTATCCAGGGTGTAAGTGTAGTTCTCGGCCAGATAGGAGCGGATCCGCTCCGCCGTGTCTTCGGGATTGTTCCCCCTGAGGCTGCCGGCCAGATTGATCAGACGCTGGGAAGGCTTTTTATCCGGTTCCAGATAGGGGGAGAAATCGAACTCATCCCCCTCCCGGTCACTCCTGTTCGAATCAGTGTAGAGAAGGTAACTGTCTCCCTGAAACAAAGGAGGTTCCGGGATCAGAGTTTGCCGGGGCGGTCCCGCTTCGTACAGACTCTCTCCCCATTCAAGGAAAGCCGTATCCTGGGTGAAGGGCACCATGTTGATGAAATCCGTGGCAATCTTTACGGTATATCGGCTCAGACCGGCCGGGGGAGTTTCTCCTGAGAGGGGGAGGTCCTTCAAAAGAAGGGGGTCCCCCGTTTCTCCCCGCTGCAGAGTCGTTTCCGTACGCAGATAAATCCGCTCCCCCGGCCTCCCTTCCACCGTGAGAATCCTGTGGGTTGTCAGGGTTGGCCGTCCCCCCGTTTCCAGAGAGTGGGCGAAGGACTCCCCGTAGAGGGGGATGTCATAGAGAATGGGAAGAGAGGGCCAGGCTTCGGTCAGAAAAGTAATGAACCGGTCGGAGCGGTTGTCTATAAAACGGGACCCCTTGGCGGGTGATTTAATCCCGGTCAGCCCGAAGGAGAGGGCGAAAAGCATGAGAAGAAGAATATTGCGGTAGTTGTCCCGGCGTATCCGGCTTCCCAGAAGGGCCGTCAGAAAGAGGAATCCCGTCCCGAAGGCGGGTTTGAGGATGAACAGGAAAAAGAGAGGCAGGTACAGGAGCTGCCTCAGCCCAATCAAAGGATGTTCCTGCCGGTTGAATATCCAGCAGATGATCACCGTGAGCAGGGTTCCCAGTTTAACGAAGAGATGGGATACCCGGCCCCGTTCCATGCCGCTCTGAAAGAGATCGAACCACAGTTCATAGGCCTGATAGGGCAGCAGGAGGATCTCTCCCACAAGGAAGGCTCCCTGCAGAATCATCATGAGAACCGCCAGACCCAGAAGAAGCTTCCGGCGCCGGGGCAGGAATTCCGCGGCCGCTGCCAAAAGGGGGACCCCTTCGAAGAAGGCGATGAGAAACCACCCCCCCGAACTCTCCAGAACATAATGAAGCAGAACATAGGCGAGGGGAACGGGAATGAGTAGGAGGAGGGCTTTCAGTTTTCCTGCCAGAACAGATCCCCCCTTTCCACGATGGTTATGGTGACTCCCCGGTTCCTGAGTTTTTCCAAATCCTGAAGGGAGGCGGCTTTTCTCTTTTCGCTCATCCCTTCGAGCAGGGCTACCAGCTGCCAGTTCTCCCTCTGCTGCCAGAAGGGTTCCCGGAGCAGTTCCCACCCGGGGAGGGCCGAAATGAGAATGACTCCCTCCCCGGGATGGCGGTATTCCGGCAATCGGGGGGCGTCGAAGTCAAGGGACAGGGTGGACTGATAAAGGGATTCGAAGGCTTTTTCGCAGGAGATTTCCAGGGGGCGGTCCGGAGCGATGCCGTCCAGAATGACTCTCTCCCCCCCGTCCAGAAGACGCCGGGTCAATGTCAGGGCCGTTTCCAGTACCCCGTCCTCCCGGGGACGGTCCTCACCCAGGGATCGGCGGTCCACCATGATGATGCGCCCGGGGCGGACCGAGTTCTCGTATTCCCGGATCAGGGGGAATCCGTAGCGGGCGAAGTGCTTCCAGCTGATGCCTCTCAGGGGCATGCCCGGCCGGTACTCACGCAGATGGCTGAAGGTGGTCTCCCCCCGGTCTGTGCTGTTCCGCCCCGTGTTGTCTCCCCCCCGGGCGATCTGATGCAGGGGGTAGCCTTCGCCCCGGTAGAGGCGGGGATAGATGTAGAAGGTCCGTTCGTGGCGGGGAAGGGAGAAGCGGAAGAATCCCAGGAAGTCCTCCATCTCCAGCCGGGAGATCCCCACCCGGTAGATACCCCGTGTCCCCGCCCTTATCGTATAGGAGAACTTTTTCTTTTCATGGGGTTTCAGGGCGAATTCCAGGGGCACCAGATCGGTCATCTCCGGGTTTCGGAAAGAGAAGAATCGGATGCGTATCAGGGTTGCCGCGGTGAACCAGGACTGCTGCAGATAGAAGTCGTAGTGGATCTCTTCGCCCCGGACCAGATGCTCCGAGGAAAAATGCTGATTGTACCGCATCCCCCCCAGGGAGATGAACAGCAGAATAAGGTCCGCGAAGAAGAGAAAGGCGAAGGCCCGGTAGAGAAAGTAGTAGATCGTTCCCAGGTAACGGGCGGCCAGGAAGGAGAGGATCAGGATGAGGAGGGAGGGGATGAATCTTTCCCAGACGACTCTCATGGTCAGACCGGCGCGGCTGTTTCGGAAAGAATCTTCTCCATGACGTATTCGGCGGAACGGTTTTCGATTCTCATCTCCGGGGAAAGGATCAGCTTATGCCGCGCCGCGGGCAAGGCCGCTTCGCGGATGTCCTCGGGTATGACGAAATCCCGTCCCCCCCAGGCGGCGAAGGCCTGGGACAGGGTCAGGAGATGCTTCAGTCCCCGGGTGGTGAATCCCGTCAGCAGGGAAGGGGAGTTCCGGGTCTTTCGCCCCAGGGCGATAAGGTAGTCCCTTACTTCCTCCTTAATGGGAATCTCCCTTATATGGTCCGTCAGCTCGGCCAGCTCCGCCGGGTTCGTGACGGGGCTTATGCGGTCCAGGGGATCCTCCCGTCGGTAATCGGTGAGAATCCTTCCCTCCCATCCCGGTTCGGCATAGCCCAGGGAGAAGCTGATCCCGAACCGGTCCAGCTGGGATTCGGGAAGGGAAAAGGTTCCCGAGAAGTGGGAGGGATTCTGCGTAGCGATGACCAGGAAGGGGCGGGGGAGTTCGTGGCGCACCCCGTCCACCGTGACGGTACCCTCCTGCATCGCCTCGAGCAGGGCCGACTGGGTCCGCGCCGCCGCCCGGTTCAGCTCGTCCGCCATGATCGCCTGGTGAAAGACCGGTCCCCCGTGGAAGAGGAATTCACGCTTTCGGTCGTCCCATACGGTCATTCCGGTGATATCCCCGGGAAGAAGGTCGGGGGTGAACTGAATTCTTCCGAAATCCAGGCCCAGGGCGCGGCACAAACCGCCGGCCAGAGTGGTCTTTCCCACTCCCGGCCCGTCTTCTATGAGGATATGCAGACCGGCGCAGAGGGCGACCACGGCCAGCCTCACCTGATTCGGTTTGCCCAGAAATCCCCTGCCCACCTCTTCGGTTATACGGCGGATTATTGATTCGGCGTTTTCTGTTTCCATAGAGTACCCCGTCCGAATTATACCATTAGTTCCCCGGGGGGGCCAGCAAAATCTTGACAGGAAGCGATCTGCCGATTACTCTTGCCCTAGTGAACGATACGCTGCGGGAGAGATCACAGGCCTGGTATAAACTCGATAACGCGGGAAAGCTTTACCCCGCTCTCCTGGACGAGAGGGAAACCACCCTTTTCCGGTTGACCGCCTGCCTGGACGGTCCGGTCAATGTCTCCCGCCTGAATCGGGCCCTTTCCAATATCA
>JAFGPQ010000353.1 GCA_016936115.1 Spirochaetales bacterium
AAGAAGATCCGTAGGGGTCATCAGTCCCCTGGATATATAGTTTTCAATATAACACTGGACAGGGGATTATTATATTGAAAACACATTAATTCAAAAGAGCCGCTTCTTTTGTTTAAAACTAACACTCTTTTTATTTCAAGATAAGGCTCTTTTAAAGTAAAGGAGCAGGGGAAAAAAGGAGTTATCAGTCTGAAAAAGGGGATTTACCAGTGTGATAAATGGGGTTTTTCAGACTGATTATCGGGATTATTCAGACTGTGAACGAGACGAGGGATTCTCCACACGCAGCGGTTTATCCGTAGAGGCCAGGGGCAGGTTTTCGTCTATGCTGCTGTCTACATACAGATTATAGTCCCCTGGGGACAGATTTTCCGGGAGCTGGCACAGTACGGATCGGTCATAGACCCGAAAGACCTTAAGGGATAGTCTGTCCCTTTTCCAAACCGCTTCTTCCGCTGCCGAGAAGAGATAAACCGGTGATTTGCCGTCTTCCCTCCTCAGGCCGTAACCCCGTATCTCGACCAGATCACCCGGAGCATAGCTGTTCCCTTCTCTCTCTACATCCAGATTTTCCACTGTGCATATGGTGGGTTGGACGTCACGTTTATTCACCCGTTCAACCGCGGCCCGGGCGGCCGTATTTCTTTGAATATTCAGGGAAGGCTTCATATTGACGCAGACCTGGTGTCTTTTTTTGTCAAACCGATCAGCCGGAGAAGTAAAATCCCCCCGTATGCTCACTCCCGCCCGGAACAGGTCCGTATGGACGGAGTAGCCCGAAAGGATTTTTTCCGCTATGGTTTCCCGCATCAGATCCAATACTCCCAGGATATCCTGCCGGGTGAGTGTGGTGTTTTTATATAGCATGGCATGTATCAGATCTTCCTGATCCAGAATTCCCGGTTTCTTCACCTTGGCGATGTAGCGTACCTGCCCGGGGGAGTTAAAGGAATTCTTCAACAGATAGTAGGGAATCTTCATGGCATATAAATATACACCTATTTATCTTATTTTCAATGCAATTACGTAAATTACAGAAAAATATCCATGACCTTTCCTTTTCTTCTTCGTATATTGAAAGAAAGGGGTTTCACAAATGAACAACGAAATTAGAAAGGAATTATTCCTGAACCATAAAAAATCGGCTCTGACCGGAGGAATCGGCCTTATGGCAATGGCCCTGGCAGCGGGAGTGGCTTACGGCTATCTGCACGCCCGGCTGATCGTTCCGGAAGACGCTGTGCTGACAGCGGGGAATTTATTGGCGGAACGGGCGGCTTTTTTCAGCGAAGTGGCCCTCTGGTGGGTCATTTTCCTGTTGGATGTAACCGTTTCGCTGGCTCTCTACCGGTTCTACGGAACCATAGACAGAACTCTCTCCCTTGCGGTTATGGTCCTTAGACTCCTCTATTCCCTGGCTCTGGGGGCAGCGGTTACGATTCTGGGCACGGCGGCTGGTCAGGGGGAGAAAGCGCTGCTGCGAATCGATTTATTCGAAAAGATCTGGTCCCTGGGACTGATCGTTTTCGGGGCCCACCTCTTCTTCCTGGGTCTGCTGGCCCTTAAAAAGAGATCGACACCGATAGGACTGGCCTGGCTCCTCCTCTTCAGCGGAATCTGTTACACCCTGCTCCATACCTTCTTCAACGTGGGCGGCGGGGCGGCCTCTTTAGCCGCTGCGATGGAACCGGTGCTGGCGGCGCCCATGGCCCTGGCGGAGATGCTGCTGGCGGTCTGGCTTATAGCCGGCGTTATCAGAAGCCCGCGTTCCGCTCCGTAAAAAATCGGTTAACTGCCGATTGTAAATGGGAATCCGTTGAATTAAGATTGAAATAGATGAAACATGACAACAGTTCCCATTCTCATCTCACAAGAGAGCTGATTCTCTTTTTTATACTTCTTCTGAGCATATCCAGCGTTATTATCGGATTAACGGGATATTATATAGCCAAAGGGGAGTTGAATAAAAGGGGAGAGCAGATTCTGAAAAACAGTGTCATTCAGGCACTGGATCTGATCGAATCGGAGTATGCCAAAATCGAGTCGGGAACGGAAAAAAGAGAGGATGCCCAGGAGCGGATCAAAGAAACTCTTCTCGGTCCCATGATCGAGAACGAAGGAGTAAGGGTACTGCACCATAATATAGACCTGGGCCCCAACGGTTATTTCATTATCTATGATTCCCGGGGTAATGAGGTCATGCACCCTTCCCTGGAAGGGCAGAACGTTCTTGATGTGAAAGACTTCGACGATGAAAATCGCTTTCTGGTTCAGGAGCAGATCGATGCGGCCAAAAACGGGGGCGGTTACGTTTATTACTCATGGTGGCTCCCCCACACCAATAAAATCGCTCGAAAAATCTCCTACTGCGAATACTACGCCCCCTGGGACTGGATCGTTGTCTCCACAGCCTATGAGATTGATTTTAACAGAGCCGCCAATATCATTCTGCTGGTAATCATTCTGACCATAACGGCTCTGATCTTCTTCGTCTCATGGATCATCATAGGGTTCGTCAGGAATGTCACCACTCCTATCATCGCCATTGTCAGAGGTATGGAAAGGGTTACCGCCGATGAGTATATTCCCGTGGAGAAAACTCACCGTAAGGATGAAACGGTCCAATTGATTGACGGGTATAATCATATGATAGCCTCCCTGAAGGAGGCGAGAGAGAACATTGCCCGTAAAAACAGGTATATTACCCATCTGGCTTTCCATGATGACCTGACCGACCTTCCGAACCGTCACGGAATTGAAGCCCATGTGCGGGCAAGACTGGAAAAAGGGTGTGAAGCCGCTTCCATGATTCAGATGGAGATTCACGGTCTGAAGATCATCAACTCCACATTGGGATATAAGCAGGGTGACCGGCTGCTTGAAATTATCGGAACCTACTTCACCGGAATTGACAATCCCCTTCTGTATTTCGCCAGAACCAGCAGCAATGAGTTTACCATCTGGACGGAGTATGCCGATTTTCAGGAGATTCAAACCCTGTTTTATGACTTGCGTTCTTCCCTGAAGGAGTACATCAACCGGCAGGGCTTCGGTCAGATCATCGATATGCACCTGGCCATGGCCTCCTACCCCGCTCACGGGAAGGACTTCGGAAAACTTTATGAAAGGGTCAGCATGGCCATGAAAGCTGCCAAAGATACGAACAGCCTCAATCTCTATGAGTATAATCAGGATATCCGTACTACGATAGAGAATGAATTATCAATGAAACGATATCTCAATAAAGCCATTATAGAAAAAGAGATATCCGTCCACTATCAGGCTCAGGTCAATTACTCGACAAAAAAAGTCATAGGAGTGGAAGCACTGGCCCGCTGGGATTCAAAGGAACTGGGAAATGTGCCCCCCTCCGTTTTTATTCCCGCCATAAACAGTCAGAATCTGGTGAATGAATTCAGCAATTACATGATATATAAAGTCCTGTCCGACTATAGTAAACTGACGGAGAAATATAACCGGGATATCACCGTTTCCATAAATATAACCCCCTCCTATTTTATGGATAAGAACTTTCTCGTTGATCTGCAGAACGCCCTTGAAAAATACCCCATGCCTCCGGGCAAGCTCACCCTCGAAATAACTGAGGATATCTTCATATCCGATTTTGAAAAGATCAACGAAATCATAGATCATCTGCACAGGCTGAAAGTCCGCATATCCATTGACGACTTCGGGACGGGCTACTCCTCCCTGAACTACCTGACGAAAATAGATCTGGACGAGATGAAGATTGACAAAAGCTTTATCAACAGAATCCTGGAGGAGCCCCGTACGTTCCACATATTCGAGATGCTCTGCAGCATAGCCGAAGTTTACGGTTACGACATTGTCGCCGAGGGAGTTGAAACGGATCTTCAGCTCGAGAAAATCAAATCCACATCCCTGCGGATTATCCAGGGCTATCTCTTTTCCCGGCCCGATCCTCTGGATTAGGTACCCCTCGGCCCTACTCCGCCGCTTCCCCGGGCAACACCACCCGGTAACCGGGGCGGACCCCCCACTCATGGAAAAGGCCCTGGTTGACTTCAAGGGCATACATGGCCGGTCCGTCTGAAGGAACCGGGGAGAGATCCAGGGGTTCCATATCCTCGATGTTAAGAATCACCCCGTCCCTGTCCAGGAAGGCGATGGAGAGGGGGATGAGGGTGTTTTTCATCCAGAAGCTGCGGGGGGCTTCATTGGGGAAGATAAAGAGCATTCCCCTGTCCCGGGCCATTTTCTCCCGGTTCATCAAACCGTTCTGACGCTCCTGGGCCGAGCGGGCCAGCTCCACCTTGAGGGTATGGCCCTTCAGTTTCATGGATGCCTCTTCCAGCCCCCGGGAGGAACAGGCGGGAACGAGGAGGATGACAAACAGATAAAACAGGATTCTTCTCTGGGACAAGGTCAAAACTCCTGGGCGAATTCGCTGCGTGACGTCTCCCGGTAGCTGTCCCGGACGCGGCTCTCGTCCAGGGAGGCTTCGAAGGAGACCCGGTCCAGATACTTGACGGTCAGGGGATATTCCAGGGACAGGACCGTATCCTCCGAAGACCAGGAGGCGTACTGGGGTGTCATGTCGCCGGGCTCCCCGTATTTTCCGGTCAGCTGGGAGTAAATGGTGAAGTAATCGATTCTCTGTGGATCCATCTCCAGTTCTATGATGAAGAGATTCCCCTCGCGGAACTGAAGCCAGGCCCGGGTGATGAAACCGGTCCCCCGGCAGTCGATGATATTCTCGTTGGGGTTGTTGAACATGGTCACGTCCACTTCACCCCGATAGGCGAAGTAACTGTCCTTCTTCAGGGCCTCCTTCGCCGCGTCAAGGCTCATTCCCAGGGAAAGGGATCGGTATTGGCCCCGCACCGTCTCGAAGGTCTTCTCCTCTGCCGCAGGGACGGTGTTGTCCTGAGCAGTCAGAAGGGAGGAAAACAAAAGGGAAAGAAGGAAAAAGAGTATCGGTCTCACCCTTTTATTGTCGGCTACTTCGGCCCGGTATAAAGGATTTACAGCCATTGGGTCACCAGAAAGAGGAGCAAAGCCGCCAGCAGAACGATTCCCACCACAAAAAAGAGGGGGGGCAGGTCCAGAAGCGGTCTTTTTCGCTTCTTCGGGTATGATTCCCCGGAGCGGGGCGGATGGTCCCGATCCTCCAGATAACCGCAGGAGGGACAGCCCGAGGCAAACTCCCCCTCATCGCCGGAATAGCCGCAGCGGGGA
>JAFGPQ010000354.1 GCA_016936115.1 Spirochaetales bacterium
AAGGAGCGTACCAACCGGAAAAAGGGAGACGATTCCCCCGCGACAGGGGGCTTATCCTTCTTTCCCGTAGGGCGGAGTAGGGTTTACTACATTCCCGAAAGATCAGCTGAGGGAAACCAGGCAGGTGGGGGCTCCGGTCTCAAAAGTGGTTCCCCACTCCTCCAGGGGGCGTCCCGAGAGGGGATCAAACCGGCGCAGGGTGATCTCGGAAGAGTCCTGATGGGCCATGAGGAGCCACCGGCGGGAGGGGGAGAATTCCATGTCCCGGCAGGTTTTTCCCCGGCTCGGGAAGATTACCCGGTTGGCCGGGCGGCCCTTCTTATCCAGATCGAAAACAGATACCGTATCGGCGAAGCGGTTGGAGACGGCCAGAGTCTTGCCGGAGGGATGCAGTTTGATCGCCGCCGGCTGGGCCAGAGTCCGGTCCTTCTCCTCCACCGTGGGAATCCTCTCTTTCAGGAGAAGGGAACCATCCTTTTTATTCCATTTAAAAACGAGAAGCTCCGGAATCAGTTCGCACAGGACGTAGAGCTTGTTATAGCAGGGGTGAAAGATCATATGCCTTGGGCCCAGTCCGGGAGGCGTTTCCACCGACCGGGGAGGTTCGGCTAGGGAATCGGGATTGTGAATCCAGATTCTGTCGCTGCCCAGATCGGCCACATAAAGGAACCGGCCGTCCGGGGAGAGCTGGGACTGATGGGCATGGGAACCGGCTTGCCGTTCCCGGTTCGGCCCGGAACCCTCATAGCTGTGATCCAGGACTGTGCCGCCCAGGAGACCTTCCTTCAGGGAATAGATCTTGAGGCGGCCCTCTCCGTAGGATGCGGTATAGGCGAGGCCCCTCTCCCCGTCACCCAGGATATGGCAGTTGGACCGGCCCGGCCCTTCCACCTGGGAAAGGGGTTCCATGGGAACGCCTCCGGCGAGACGGAAACTCGCCGCGGAGCCCTGGTTCTCGTCATTCTCGGTGACGGCAAGCAGGAGATCGCTTCTTCGGTCAAACCAGAGATAGGAGGGATTTTTCATGGGGGTGACCCCCGCTTCGGTCAGAACACCGTCGGACTCGTCCAGCCTCAACAGAGAGATCCCTCTGCCCGGTTTTTCAAGGCCAGGGCGGAAGGTATAGCAGCCCAGAAAGAAGGAGGATGTCATTCCTACTCCATCATTTCCAGAAAGCTCGGATCATTGGTGAGATAAAGATAGTCCTTACCGTCCGCCTTGAAGGTGACAACCTCCTCCTCCTCCATCTTCATGAGCAGGGTCTTGACCGGCCCCCCTTTGAGAGCGACGTCCAGGAGCAGATTGCCCCCTTCGTCGGCGGAGATTTCACCGGAGATGTGGGTGAACTGAACCGGAGGTACATCCTCGTCCCCATTCATGCTGGCGGTCAGCCCCATGCCCGCTTCCGAGGCCATGAGAGGCTTCACATCGAAGTCGTCGAGGACAAGGGAGGAAGTCCCCTTCTGCATATCCATCTGGACATCGGCACCTTCGGGCATAACGCCGAACATGGAACTCATAACGACAAGCGCGTAAACCATCATGACACCGCCCAGGGTATCGCCCACTTCCTGTTCGGTGGGGGCGGCAAAAATCGGGGCCGCCGCAAGTAGGACGGCAAATAGAATGACAATCAGCTTTTTCATGGAATCTCCTCAGAACTAATCCCTTCAATGTAGCCCACTTTCACGTTCTTTACAAGAAATCCCCCTCTCACCGGCAGGAAATGAAGGCGGTTGTCCGGTCACAGGATTGCCCCGCCCCCCCATTTAGGGTAAAGTGAGGCCATCTGAAAGTAAGAGGTGCGATCATGCAGTTCGATAACGTAACGGTTATAAAGAAAGCCAATATCTATTTCGAAGGGAAGGTGACCAGCCGGACCATTGTCTTTGCCGGCGGGGAGAAGAAGACCCTGGGGATCATGCTTCCCGGGGAGTACGAATTCAATACCGCCGACAGGGAGATCATGGAGGTTCTGGCGGGCAGCATGGATATTATGCTGGCCGGGGAATCGGAGTATAAAACCTACGGGGAGGGAACCAGTTTTGAGGTGCCCGCCCGGTCCAGCTTCAAACTGATTATCAAAGAAGCCTCCGACTACTGCTGCTCCTATATCAAAGAGTAAACCGGACGGTCCGGAAATTGAGGCAGCCTTTCTTCTTGACGGCCAATGAATCTCGGGTTATCATATTAGCGCAATCGATTGCTTCCCCTGCAAGGAGTCAAAGAAAAAATGGGTGTTTCCATGAAAGAGGTGGCCCTCCGGGCCGGTATCTCCACCACCACCGTATCCCATGTGATAAACAAGACGAGGCCCGTCAATCCTAAAACCGAGGCCAGGGTCAAAGAGGCGATAAGTGAACTGGGCTACGTAGTGAATCCGGTCGCCCGCAACCTGAGAAGCGGCACCTCGAAAATGATCGGGATAGTGATCTCGGACCTGTCCAACTTCTTCTTTACCGATGTGGCCCTGAATATAGACAAGGTTCTGGCCGCCCGGGGTTACAACCTGGTCTATTTCAACTCCTATGAAGACGAAGAGCGGGAAAGGAAGAACATCGAGAGCCTGATCCTGCAGAATGTGGACGGACTGATCATCGCCCCCGTGGGTCGGGACTGTTCCTATATGGCGAATCTGATAGGCGATCGATGTCCCTGCGTCTTCTTTGACAGAGCCCCGGAAGGTATCGAAGGGGATCGGATTCTCTCTACGAACAGGCAGGGAGGACGGGAAGCGGTGGAGCTGCTGATATCCCGGGGATTTAAGCGGATAGGTTTCCTGGGGTCCCGTTTCGACGCCACCATGGAAGAGAGAATCGAAGGGTATCGGGACGCCTTGAAAAAGGACGGGCGGGAGATTGAGGAAGAGCTGATAAAAACCGGTTCGGGCCACTCCCAGAATCTGAACGACCTGAAGAGAAACGACTGTTATGAACTGACGGCCTCCCTTGTAGAGGATCTGAGAATCGACGCCCTGTTCTGCGGAAACGATCTGGCCGCAGTGGGGGCCCTGAGCTACCTGAAAGAGATGAGAATCGAAATACCCGGAGAACTGGGACTCGTCTGCTTTGACGATGCCTTCTGGCTGACCCTGGCCACTCCCCCAGTCTCCGCCGTGGATCAGGACAGCACAGCCATAGGGGAAAAGGCCGCCCGGGTACTTCTGGACCGTCTGGGGGGAAGCAAAAACCCGGGCAGCGAGTTCCGGATCCCTACCCTGTTGATACCAAGACAATCCTGTTAAATCAGTGAAATATAAGGAGCAATAAATGAAAGCAGCTGTTATAGAAAAAAAGGACACCCTGTCCGTTCAGGAAGTACCGAATCCGACCCTGGCCAGAGACGAAGTTCTTATCCAGGTCCACGCCAGTGGAATATGCGGTACGGACCTTCACATCTACAAGGGGGACTATAAGGGAACCTACCCCATTATCCCGGGCCATGAATTCTCCGGCGTGGTAAAGGAAGTAGGACCCGAGGTACGCAACTATAAGTCCGGAGACCGGGTATCGGTGGAACCCAATCTCTCCTGCGGCGTCTGTTACGACTGTCTTAACAACAGACAGCACTTCTGCGAGAATACCCAGGCAGTGGGGGTTACCCGTTCCGGAGGCATGGCCCATTACGTCACCGCTCCGGAAGCGGCCGTTTTCCCCATCGGGGATCTGAGTTTCGAGGAGGCCGCCTTCATGGAACCCCTCTCCTGCGTTCTTCACGGAGTGGAAAGGGTGGCTCCCGGACTGGCTGACCGTGTCCTTCTCATCGGCGCCGGCCCCATCGGCCTTCTGCTTCTGCAGAGCTTCAAGGTCAAGGGCTGCACCCGCATAGAGGTGGTGGACAAGGACAAGAGCCGCCTGGAAATGGCCATGAAGATGGGAGCAACCCACGTGACCGACGATCTGTCCTCCCTCCCCAAAGAGCATTATCACATCGTCTGCGATGCCACGGGCGTCTCTTTTCTCATGGAGGAAACCCTGAACTACGTGCGCCCCTCGGGCAAGATCCTCTGGTTCGGCGTTCCCCATACGGACGCCACGGTCACCCTGCCCCCCTTCCGTATCTTCGAGAAGGAGATCACCATCATGTCCTCCTATACCTCCCTGCGGAATTCCTGGCAGGCCCTGGAACTGATGCAGACCGGGCAGATCAACGTGAAGGATCTGATCTCCCATAAGCTTTCCCTGGAAGAGTTCGAAAGGGGTCTCAAGATAATGGAAACCCATTCCGAACCGGCCATGAAAATTCTGATTATTCCCACCCTCTCCTAGGCGGGTTTTTCCGGTTTCTTTAGGGAAACCGTGGCATGTGAGATACCGCCGGACTTATACTTAAGGACAAGGAGGTGCGCCGTGACTGATAAACGCACAGCCCTTGCCGGGGATATGTTCAGCGGACTCGCAGCGGCCCTTGTTTCCCTGCCTTCCGCTATTGCCTTCGGACTAATCATTTATGCCCCCCTCGGGCCCCACTACGGGGGCAAAGCGGCTATTGCCGGTATTGTGGGAACTGCGGTTCTCGGACTGGTGGCCGCTCTGATAGGCGGATCGAGCCGGCTGATCTCGGCGCCCTGCGCTCCATCGGCGGCTGTCCTGTCCGCTTTTACCGCATCCCTGGTGGCCGCCTCGGCCATGCCCGTGACAGCGATTCCCTTTGCCATAACAATCACCGCCCTGCTGGC
>JAFGPQ010000355.1 GCA_016936115.1 Spirochaetales bacterium
GTTCCCGTATCGCGCAGGGTGATTTCTATATATCGCCCCGGTTCTATTTCATAGGGGCTGTAGCGGCAGTAATTTTCATCCAGTTCCGTATTCCTCGTGGTCAGGGTCAGTTCCCCCCCGTCGGGCATGGCGTGGGCCGCATTGATGGCAAGATTCATGATACTGTTCTGAAGGGCTGACGCATCGCCGGTGAGAAAGTTTTTCTCCGCCTTTTTTTCAATGGAGATGCGGATTCTCCGGTCAAGGGTTCTCTCCAGCAGATAGAGGGAGTCATCGATGATCCTATGGATATCCAGGACCGTTTCTGATATATGCTGTTTCCTTCCGAAGGCCAGAAGTTTTCCCGTGAGATCGGCGGCCCTTTCCGTGGTCTCCTGAATCATCCTTATGTATTTCCGGTTCTCATGGGTGAGGGTTTCATCCATCCCAATGAGCTGGGCCGCGCTGGAAATGCCGGCCAGCATATTGTTGAAATCATGGGCGACTCCCCCCGCCAGCTGGCCGATGGCGTCCATCTTCCGGGCCTGAAGCAGCTGCTCCTCCATTTTCTCCCGTTCCCGCATCTCGCTGTTCAGATCATCGATCTTCTGTTTGATGGCGTGCTGCATCTGGGAGAAGCTGCGGGAAAGGACCCCCACTTCGTCCCTGCCGGAAACGGGTATCCTCTGATCCAGATCACCCTCGGATATCTGTCGGGCCGCCTCGGTCAGCCGGACAATCGGTTTGGTCAGATTCAGGGAGATGATTGTGAGAAAGGGGAGAAGAATGAGGGAAATCAGGAGTATGATCAGGATAAGCGTCTGTTCGAAGGACCGCAGTTCCCCGTACTTCTCCTTCATGGGCACCGTATAGACGACGATCCAGTTCCAGGGATCGAAATGCTCGAAAACATACCACTTCTTCTCTCCCCGGTAGGAGGCGGTCAATTCAGAGAGGTTCTTATACTTCAGCCGGTAGAACTCTTCGTAGTCCGCCAGGGAAGAGTCGTTCCGGGGCAGGGTGGGATGAAGAATGACATTCAGTCTCCAGTCGAGAATGAAGGGGTAGATACGGGGATTATCGTCCTGCCGATAATAGGTCTGGCTGATGTCTTCCAGGGCCTTCTTCTGAAAATCTTCGCTGTAGATGTCGTAGAGGCCGGTCATCTTGAGTCTGTCGTTGGACCGGCTCAGCTCTTCTATGATGATTTCCAACCGTTCCTGATAGATAGACAGCTGACTCTGATCGATGATCTGGCGCAGCTGATACCGGGAGATGAAGAAAACGCAGAGCAGCGCCGCCAGCAGGGTGCCGATCATGAGGGTGAGAAGCTTGGCCGTGAGGGAACTCAGGAATTTCACGGGGCCGCCTCACCGTTCCACAATTCGGCTCTGTCCAGAATGTCCGAGGGGATGATGTACTCCAGCTGCTTGGCCATGGCCATATTGATTACCAGTTTCGATTCCCGATTCGTCCCGAGAGGTATCGTGTCGACCGGAGTGCCCTCCAGGATCGAAATGACCGTTTTGCCGAGCCACCATCCCTGCTCTTCATTGATCTTCATATTTCCGAGGAGGGCGAAGGGGATCTGCTGTTCCATAGTGGTGGCCACAGGTATTTTCGTATGGGCGTAGATAAAGGACAGGGCTTCCCTGTCATTCCATCCCTCTATATTGACAGGAGTGTAGAGTATCATCATATCCGCCACGTCCTGCATCTTCAGATAGGCTTCCTTCCACTGTTCAAAGGTAGCGGCGAAGGCAACCGCGTCCACCGGTTTTCCCAGTTTCTCCTCAATGCCCCGGTGAATGGTATGGTTGAAATCTTCCTCCCGGAAGAGGAGTCCCACCCGCTCCCCCCGGGTGAATCGACGGAGAAGGGCGAGAGTTTCCTCTACGGGGTCCACTTCCACCATCCCGGTTACATTCTGCGCCGGCAGGCCGTATCCCGAGGCGTCCCAGTTTACCCCGCAGAATACCACCGGGATTTCCGATCCCAGAAGATAGGGAAGGACCAGGTATTTCACGAAATTATCATCGCTGCCTATAACGATATCCGGCTGCCACTCTTCGATCATTCCGTAGGCTATCCGGGCTCTTTCTTCTATATGGGACTTTTCCTGATTCTGTTTAGTATCCATTCGGAAAAAGCGGAGTTCGTATTTCAATGGAGACCTTTCCAGGGACTTTTTAAAGGCTCTTTCAATGTCGTCGCTCCAGGAATAACCCTTATTGTAGGAGTTGACGAAGAAGATTCCGTAGGTATCCTGCCCGGTGTTCGTCATCTGCGATCTTTCAATAAGATCGGTGGGAAAGAAGACATTGAGCCTATTGGCCAGCCTCATATTCAGATAGTAGATTCCCCGGCTGTTTTCCGTTACCGGAATGTCGGAGGGACTCTTCCCTCTCAGAATTTCCAGGGCCCGGGAGGCGGCCCATTCCCCTTGCTCCTCGGCGGAGTTGGCTATGGTGATGAGCACGTTGTCCGCCATCCAGACATCCCAGCCGCCGGTGGGGATGCGGGTATTCTCTTCCATGAACTGGTGCAGGGAGTTCGTATCCCCGTCCCAGTCCTTCAGATTGGAGGGATAGGTGGTAAGTAAAATGTCCGCTTCGGACTGGATTCTGATAAACTCCTCCTTCCAATCGTTGTAGGTGCTGACAAGCCGGGCGGAGAATTGATGCTTCAGGTTCTCGCTCAAGTACCGGGACTCCTTGCGGGAGGTATTCGTCGAGGCCCGGAGAAAGAAAATACGGTCCCCCGCGGCAATGGGGAGAAGAGTTTCAATCAGCTCTTCCACCCGGGTGACTTCCAGCATGCCCGTGATATTTTGCGTGGGAAAGCCGTAATCATCCGCATCCCAGTTGACTCCGCAGAAGAGAAAGGGGAGGGAGCTCTCTTTGTAATAGGGGGCTATGAGATATTTCGAGGCGTTGTCATCACTGGCAATGACAAGGTCAGGCTTCCACTCCTTAATAATTTCCCGGGCTTCACCCACGGCGAAGTCGATATTCTGCTGGGACTGATCGAGCAGGGTTCTCATGTGATAGACCCGGAGCTCCACCGGACTGTTGCTGCTATCCAGTTCTCCCGATTCGGACAGGGTGGTTTGAAAAACTGAGAGTATGCCCATCATCACTCCCCGGGACCAGGGAAATTCGGGATTGTAGGAGTTGATATAGAGGACCCGGGGTTTCGTCTCCCCCGGAAACGGGATATCGGCGACTGTTTTTTTTTCACAGGAGAAAAGGAGGAAAATTACCCCTATGAGGTATAGAGTCGGGGATTTCATCATTAGTGCTCCCGGGTTAATAATAAACTCTCCCTCCACGGAATTCAAATTTTTGCGGGAAAAGTTTTTTCAGAAAACAGAGGCGGCAATCTTCCGTAATTCCCGTTCTTTCCGTACAATGGGGAGAACTTGGTGGCCGGAAACGGCAGAATAGGGAAACAGGTGGAAATCCTGTACTCGCGAGAGCTGTATGCGGGGATGAAAGTGCCGACCGGGAAACCGGAAAGCCACTGAAGCGGAAAGCCGTTTCGGGAAGGCGGCACGAGTAAGGCGATCCGTAAGTCAGAAGACCTGCCAGAGGAAATCCTCTCTACCGGTCCTCCCTTTCTGGAGGATATTATGATGCGCAAGAAGACGACATTAACGGTTATTCTGCTCTGTTCCCTGGGACTTCTCTACTCCCTGGGACAGGCGGAGAAAGATTTGCCCGAATCCCGGTCCCATATGGCGGTATTGGGAGAAGATGGCGATACGGTGACCTTCCGTGAGTACGACGGAAGGGAGGTGGTTCTGCCCAAAAACCCCCAAAGGACCGTGATCTGCCTGAATTCCCTGCTCGATTTGTGGTATATGGCCGGAGGGGAAGCGGTGGCCCGGGTCAGGGGAACGGTGAACGTGCCGGACGAAGCCCGGGATATCGTGGATCTGGGAAGCTTCTCCCGGGTGAACATGGAAACGATCATGGAGCTGGAACCGGATTTCATCATCTTCTCCCATACCCAGCGGGACAAGAGGGATTTCTTTGAAGCGGAGGGCGTACCCGCTGTCAGCATCAACTACAAAAACTACGACGACTTCCGGGTGGTGCTGGACCTTTTTTCCCGCCTGACGGGGAACCGGGAATTTTATGAGACAGATCTGGTCGGCATCCAGAGGCAGGTACAGGCTGTTATCGATCAGGTTCCCGAAGGGGAGGGACCCCGCTTCTGCATCCTCTTCGCCACCACCAACTATGTGAAGGTGGAAACCCAGAACTCCCTGACAGGCCATAACCTGATGCTCCTGGGGGGACGGAACATCTATACCGACGATACGGTGGAAGAAGCGGAGAGGGTGGACCTGAGCCTGGAATACATTCTGGAGCAGGATCCGGATGTGATCTTCACCACCACCATGGGGGACGAGGAGAAGTGCCTGGAGCAGATCCGCCGGGACGTGGAATCCAGCGATATTTGGGGGGAGCTTTCCGCGGTGAAGGAGGGACGGTTCTACGTGCTGGACAAGGAGTATTCCGTTTACAAGCCCAACCGCTCCTATCCCGAAACCTTTGCCCTAGAAGCGGAGCTGCTCTACCCGGATACGGTTTTTACCGTGCCTTCTCTCAAGGGAGATTCGTGAGCCCTTTGAAGCCGGACGGGGACATCCGGACCGGAACGGGCTATCGGCTGGGAATTCTTTTGTTCCTGCTGATTCTGACGGCGGCGGTCCTCTTCCTGAGCATTGCCGTCGGATCTTCCCGGATGACCCCGTCGGAGGTGGTGACCCATCTCTTTCAGGACCGGGATTCCACGAAACACAAGATTCTCGTAAAAATCCGTCTTCCCCGGATTCTGGCTGCCGGTCTGGTGGGAAGCTCCCTGGCCCTGTCCGGCTGCCTTCTGCAGGGCACCATGAGAAATCCCCTGGCCTCCCCCAACATCCTGGGGGTCTCCGCCGGAGCCGGCTTAGCCGCTGTGATAATCCTGATTCTCCTGCCCCATCTCTACTTTCTGGTGACACCTTTCGCCTTTCTGGGGGCCTTTCTCACCACTATGCTGGTCTATCTCCTGGCCTGGAAGGGAGGCGCCAGTCCCCTGAGGCTTGTCCTGTCCGGGGTGGCGGTCTCCTCTTTTCTGACGGCGGGGAGCAATACCCTTATGACACTCTATCCCGACCGGGTGCACAGCGTCATCGGCTTTATAGTGGGGAGCCTGTCCGCCGTCTCCTGGGATGACGTGAAACGACTCTGGCCCTATACCCTGGGAGGCCTCATCGCCTCGGGTCTCATGGCGGACCGGCTGAATATTTTGCAGCTGGGCGATGAGACGGCGGTCAGCCTGGGACTGAGGATTGAGCGGGTGCGGCTGATTGTTATTCTCATAGCCTCCCTCCTTGCCGCGGCTTCGGTGAGCATTGTGGGACTGCTGGGATTTGTAGGACTTATCGTTCCCCACCTGACCCGGCTGATTATCGGGAACAACGCCCGCTTTCTCCTCCCCGCTTCGGCACTGACCGGAGCGGTAACGGTGATCCTCTGCGATTTGATCGGCAGAATGGTCCTGCGGCCTCTGGAGCTTCCCGTGGGAGTGATCATGTCCCTGCTGGGAGCGCCCTTCTTTCTCTATCTATTGCGCCGGGGAGGGGTGAACCGTGGCCGTTAAGGGGGACCATCTGTTCCTCGGCTACGGCGGGAAGGATATCGTAAAGGACGTCACCCTGCATCTGCCCCAGGGGAAAATCGGTACGATTATCGGGCCCAACGGCTGCGGGAAATCCA
>JAFGPQ010000356.1 GCA_016936115.1 Spirochaetales bacterium
CTTTGAACAATAGGTTTTTCCCGTCTTTCATATCGATGCCCAGGGAAAAATCCTTATTAATAAGAAACTTGGCGTTCCCCAGGATAATAATCTTCATTCCGAAAAAGGAAACGTCCCGCATAATGGCGTTGCGGGGGATATTATCGATGACTAATCCCGCGCTCTTATGGGCAAAACCCAGTTTTCTTATCGTATCGGGAGTGAGAATGACTCTCTCATCACGCCTCTGTTTTGACATAATGCGGGCATCCAGCAGGGAGCCTAATATCTGAATAAGATCGTCCGGCGGCCTTTGGGAGTACTCGCAGTTGACAAGATACAGACCGTCCTCTTTCTTGAAGAGGTTCATGGAGGTGATTTTCGATTGTATGAAGAAGGATATCACATCGTTGGGCTTATCAAAATTCTTGAAGCAGAAGCGAACCGATACCTGGTTTTTCTGTTCCTTGATGATCTCCAGGGTCACCGGATCAAGGTTAATGAGAATCTTTGCTCCCTTCATGGAAGTTGAGTAAATGACACAGGCCTGCTGCCCGCCGGAAAACTTGACGTAGACCTGTTTGGTTATCATCCCGAGGCTGATGATGATATCTCTGGTAAAAGTTACTTCCTGGTCGGCGTACTCTTCATAGTAGTGGTTTAATTGCTGGGATGTAACGACTGCCATTCCTACCTCTTATAAAAACCCGCAGTGCCGACCCGGGAAAGGTGGCTCTTGAACACTATGGTTCAAGGGGGAGTCCGTTCCGGAGTTTCCTGTTTCTCCCAAAGGGATAGCAATTCCGTCTCCGGCATATAGGAGTCCCAATTCTTATTCTTAGTCGCAAGAGACAATTTCCTCGTCGCGAACACCGCAGGCTAATTTCATTCTTGTTCTTCCAGGACCCGATCAATCAGATCAATCATGTCCTGTGCTGCTTCTTCCAGCTCCTCTTCTATTGTACTATATGAATGTGGATCCTGTCCACGGCGTACTTCGGATTTGAACAATTCATCCACAATATTGAAGCTGGTGAGAATGGATAATTTCAGGGGATCCTGCAGAGAGGATCGGTCCTGAGTTTCCTGGAGTTTTTTCTGGTAGTAGTTGACGACCCGCGTTATGTATTCGCTGTTTTTTCCTGCTTTTACCGAAAGGGAAGTACCTAACAGTTTTATATGCAGAATGTCATCCATGGAAAATCAGAAGATATCCAGGTCCTGGGGAGACCCGGAATCTTCCTCTTCCTGCTGTTCCGAATGATTGACTTGACTCTCTTCCTTTTCGGGAAGGGATTCCTCTTCATTGATCAAAGGAAAACCCTCGTCAATATCGGGTTCTTCACTGGCAGGCTGATCAGCCGTTTCTTCCGCAGCGGCTTCGAACTGCATTTCTTCCTGAAAGGATTCATCGGCAGGGTCGGAGGATTCTTCAATTTCATCCTCTACCCACTCCTCTTCGGCTTCCTCGACGGGGTTGTCAATCTCTTCCGCATCCTGCTGGACCGGTACGGTCTCGATAGCTTCATCCACCGATTCAAGCTGAGAAAGTACGTCATTAAAGCCCTCTTCGATACGGTCACTGTCAGATCTGAAGTAGGAAAGCTCACCCTCAAGCCGGGTTACTGTCTCCTCTAATGAGGAAATCCGCCCCTTTAGGGTTTTCTTCTCTTCTCTGAGACGATTGATAAGTTCAATAGCGTCTTTGATCTTTTTGTCCAGTACCTGAATCTGTTCAAGGGTTATCATTTCGTTACCAACTCTCCCGCGGGACCTGGGGTCCCTAAAATTATTTCAGGGCAGCTTTAGACTGCTCTACAACAGCCTGGAAGGCCTTGGGATCTTCCAGAGCCATCGAAGCGAGAGCTTTTCTGTTCAGCTCAACACCGGCTTTGTTCAATCCATTGATAAACTGGGAATAGGTCATGTCCTGTTCCCTGACAGCGGCGGAGATACGGGCGATCCAGAGCTGTCTGAACTCCCTTTTCTTTACCTTCCTGTCACGATAGGCGTACTGTCCCGCCTTCTTTACGGCATCCTTTGCCGTTCTGTGAAGCTTACTCCGTCGTCCCCAGAAACCTTTCGCCTCTTTCAGAACTTTTTTACGACGATTCTTTCGTCTCGTTCCGTCTACTGCTCTTGGCATTTGCTTCCTTCCTTATGCGTAGGGTAAAAGTGTGTTAAGTCTAGGTACTTCAGCTTCGCTGATGACACCGGGGTGTCTTAACTTTCTTTTTCTTTTGGCCGACTTCTTGGTAAGAATATGCCGGGTACCCTGGGCTTTGTATTTAAACTTACCCGTACCGGTTTTCTTAAACCTTTTAGCCGCAGCCTTTTTGGTTTTCATCTTAGGCATGTTAACACATCCTTATTTATTTTTTTCGGGGACTCAGCAGCATGGACATCATTCGGCCCTCCATCTGAGGGGGATTGTCCACGCCGAAAGAACCCTCTTCCAGCCTTTCTAAAAGGTTGTCCAGAACAACCTTGCCTAACTCGGTATGAGCGAGCTCTCTACCGCGGAACCTGATGGTTACCTTGCATTTGTTTCCCCCGTTGAGGAATTCCTGCACGTGTTTTGCCTTGAAGTCCAGATCGTGTTTGTCGATCTTGGGCTGCATCCTGACTTCCTTGAGCTTGGTCAGGCTCTGCTTCTTCTTGGCTTCCCGCAGTTTTTTCTCCTGCTCATACTTGTATTTTCCGTAATTCAGAAGTTTGCAAACAGGCGGTCGGGAAGTAGGGGCTACCTCCACAAGATCAAGATCGGCTTCCTTGGCCATCTCCAGCGCTTCCGACGTGGGCACGATACCTCTCTGTTCTCCCTCACCATCGATGAGGCGAACTTCTCTTACACGGATTTGCTCATTAATCCTTAAATCTTTGACTGCCAATTTTACTCCTTTCTACTAAACAGAAAAAATCGGGATAGCTCTCTCATTTTCTACCCGCGGTTAAAAAATATACCAGAGAAGAGGGGCTCATGTCCATACGCTCAGGAGTGTTTTCCCTTCTTTTTCCCCTTGTAACCCTTTTTTCCCGTTGAATTTGTCCGGAAGGTATCTCCCTGACCGCTTCCCCGGGTGACCGCGGACACCTTGAGACGCCTGCCCCGGAAACTCTGCCGGTTAAGCCGCTCCGCCAGGAATTCCGCATGTTCCCTGTTCACGTAGACCAGGGATGAGGAGGGGCCTATGAGGATTTTACCGAGGGGTATTTTGCGGTTGTCCGAGTTTCTGTTGACCAGACTGATGATCTCCTGGGGCAGAATCCGGTCCCTCTTGCCCACGCTTATGGAGAGGGGGACGGTGCAGCTGTCCCGATCGCCCCTGTCGAACTCAATGGCCCTTTCCGGGCGTTGTCTCCTGTCGTCGCGATCGGACAGGGGAGAGACAATATCCTTCTCCTTGCCGTAATAATCGAGGAAGCGGTTAAACTCCAGGGAAACGAAGCGGCGGATCAGTTCCTCCTTGTCCAGGCCGGCAATCTTCTCTTCGATCACGGGGATGAAGGGGGCAATCTGCTCGCTGTCCACCTCTACGGATGTCACCCGGTCGATAAGGGCCAGCAACTGGGCCCGGCAGATCTCCCGGCCCGTGGGTACGTTTTTATAGGATATTTCCCGGCCCAGGACCTTTTCGATCCGCCGGATGCGGTATTTCTCCTTCATATTGATGATCGCAAAGGAGAGGCCCTGTTTGCCCGCCCGGCCTGTACGGCCGCTCCGGTGGTTGTACACCTCGATCTCATCGGGAAGATCGTAATGGATGACATGGGTCAGGTCGCTCACGTCCAGCCCCCGGGCGGCGATATCCGTGGCCACCAGAAGCTGAAGGCTCCTCTCCCGGAATTTTTTCATCACGTACTCTCTCTGCGTCTGGGAGAGATCCCCGTGAAGAGCGTCGGTGGGATAACCCTCCTTGATCATCTTATCCGCGATGAGCTGGCATCCCGCCTTGGTGCGGCAGAAAATAATGCCGTAGATGCCGGGATGGCTGTCCACCAGATGTTTCAGGGCCTTGTATTTCTCTTTGGCGTGCACCATATAGCAGCTGTGTTCCACATTGGCGGATCCCCGGTTTTTCTCACCCGCGGTTATCTCTTTGGGGGATTTCATGTAGTTCTCGGCGATCCGGGCGACCTCGGGGGGCATGGTGGCGGAAAACAGGAGGTTCAACCGCTCCGGGGGAGCCGCTTCCAGAATAGCATCCAGCTCATCCTTAAAACCCATATTGAGCATGATATCCGCTTCGTCCAGAACGAGAAAGCGCAGTGTACTCAGATCGGCGGCGCCCTGGCGTATCAGGTCCAGAAGCCGGCCGGGGGTGGCGATGATGATATGGGTACCCTCTTTCAGGGCCCGTTTCTGGGGTGGGAAAGGGGCTCCCCCGTAGATAGGGGTCAGGCGGATGCCGCCCATGTGCTTGGAAAAGCGCTCCATCTCTCCGGCGATCTGCATACAGAGTTCCCGTGTGGGGGAGAGGACCAGGCCCTGAATCGATCTGTCTGAGACATCGACCATATTCAGCATGGGAAGACCGAAGGCGGCCGTTTTTCCTGAGCCCGTTTCGGCGAGGCCGATAAGGTCGTCCTGTCCGTCTAGTATCAGGGGAATCGTCTTCTCCTGGATGGGGGTAGGGGTTTCATAGCCCATTTCACCAATGGCCCTGAGAATTTTCTCATTCAGGGAAAAATCACTAAAATTCAAATTTATATCTCCTTACCAGAAAAGGTCCGGTATGTCAGAGAAAGGGCCTTTGTTGGTTATTGACGTGTAAATATCGGCCGAATCATAATTTATTGGATTCCCCTTGTCAAGAGACAAAGGGGCTAGAAACGGAATCCTCCCTCGATGGACCAGTTTATCGAGCCCTGGGCACCGAAAACATCATTATCAAAACCCTCCGATGTCTCCGCGCTGAAAAGATAGGCTTCGGGATTTATCTGAACCCCCAGGCGCAGACTCTCCGTTCTGATGATATCAACGCCGGCCACGGCTCCCATGACAGCTCCTCCCACCGCATCGGAGGTGATGGTATCGTCGCCGCTGGTCAGGGCATTTCTGAAGGTCCACATCATGAAGAGGCCGCCGAACCGTCCCCCCGCATAGGGGGAGAAGAACTGCAGACTCTCCCAGGGGTAGTAACGGAATTCCGCCCCCGCTTCCAGAATGAAGGCTCCGTCGGTTATGGATTCGCTCACCAGGTGGGCTGTATTGGTGTCCAGAAGGACCAGACCGCCGAAAAAGTCCAGGGCCATGTTGTTCTCTTCCCATCCCAGAAGAAGCTCATAACGTTCCTGGGAAGAGAAGTAGGGGCCCGATCCCAGGGTAGAACCGGTGCGGATCAGAAAAGTGGCCGGCACATCGCCTATCGGGGCTGCCGTGTAATCTTCCCCATAGGAGTCGTCACGATCGCTATTATCACCCCACCGGGAATCCTCTTCATCATTCTCCCACCAGGGATCCTCCTCGTCGGGAACTTCCCGTTCCCCCTCATAGTCATCCCGGGCTTTATCCATGGCGCCGGAGAGGCTTCCCCTGTTGTGGGAAGAGGATGTGGTACAGGCGGTCAACGCCAGGAAAACAAGAAGGGTAAGGGCAATGTAAATAATTCTCATATCATTAGTATAGATCAGTTTTCCGAGCTATTCCAATTTTGATTACATGAAAAAAAATCCAGTGGGACATCCCGTGTCTCACTGTAGGCATTACCATGTCCTCATAGGCTGGTCGGTAACTGGCGTTACCTGCTCGCCTATGCAACCGAAGGAGATGAATTATGATCTGGCAGACGATAATCAACCATATACTTTCCCTGTTTTCCCTGGCCGTGCTGGGATTCACCATCCCCGCCCTCTGCGTCTCGTTGAGGCAATTCTGGAAGGGGGGACGGAATCCGGGCTAAAACTGGCTGGGATGTTTGGGAAAGAAGTCCACCCGGGGTTCCAGGAAGAGCAGTTCATGATCCCGGGGATTCTCCAGAAAGCTGTAAACCGGTTCGAAGCAGAACTCCCAGTCGAAGAACCGGGCATCCGCCTTGAGGTAATCCCGTACCATCTCCGTGCCCTCCGGGGCGATGGGGTGCAGCAGAAGAACCGCGGTCCGGACCATGTGAAAGACGTTGACGAGAATCGGTTCGATCTCTTCGGCCTCCATCTCGTTCTTCACGTTGGCCGCCCAGTATTTGCTGACCGAGCGGATGTACTTGTCCAGAACGGACATGGCCCGGTGGAATTCCTGTCGGTGCATGGCTATTTCCCACTCCATGACCGCCTGGTCCGCCTCGTCCTTTACTGTTTGGTCAATATCGCCGTAGGGAAGTTTGCCCTCGAAGTATTTCTGGGCCGTATAGAAGCAGGAGCGGCAGATACGGTTCATCACGTTACTCAGGAGGTTTCCCTCTTTAAGAACCGGGTCCGCATCCTTGGGCTGGGCCTCCGGGTTGAAGGGTTTGGGACGGAAGCTGATGGGGCGCATGGCCAGACCCAGGGAGAAAAAGTGGGCCCGTAGCTGTTCCGGGGTGTAGTGATCAAGGAGTTCCAGAGCCATGATTGGCTTCTCCTCCCCGGAGGAGGAGATTTTTTTAGCCCCCTGGAGCAGATGGCAGTTCGCCACCAGACGGGGAAGCTGCAGGTGCCCTTCCTTCGGCCGGGGATCGGGGCTTTCTCCTTCGAATCCCATGAAAATGGCCATTTCCGCCAAGCTGTAGAAGTAGATATTGTCTTCCCCGATGAACTGGTAGACCTGGGCGTCCGGGCTGGACCACCACTCCTTCCACTCCTCCCGGTCCCTCCCCTGGGTTTCCAGGTAGGTCGAGGTAAATGAAATCGGCGTCCAGAGGGATTCCGGCCATACCCAGAAGGTCAGATCCTTCAGGTCCTCCAGGTCCGGGGCGGGCAGGCTCCACTCCACGTTTCCGGTCATGCGAAAGGGGGTCAGGGTCTTTCCCGCCCGGAAGCGGATATCCGCTTTATTGAGGATTTCCGCGCCCTTTTCCCTTTCTTCCAAGGTGTTGAATTCCAGTATAATCGATTTCTTGTCTTCCCGCCTCTCGTGGGGGATGGTTAAATCAACCCTATTCAGTTCCTCTTCGAAATCCTGCATCACGTAGAGAACGGGGGGCTCCAGGAACTCCTTAACTGTGGAGATGACATTCCGCCTGTAACCGGGTATGTCTCCCAGGGAGTCCGCCCAGGCTGTCAGTTCTTTGCGAAAGGCGGGAAGATCGATATACCAGTTGCTGACTTCCCGCATTTCCGGGGTTTCTCCGGTGAGGGAGCTCTTGGGATTGATCAGATCCTTCGGTTCGTAGGGATGGCCCAGGTCGCACTCGTCGGCGTAGCCCTTTTCGGAGCGGCAGCCGGGCACGGGGCATTTCCCCACTACCTGGCGGCCGTTGAGGTAGACACCCAGTTGGGAGTCGTAGAACTGGGGAAAGCTGAATTTCTTCAGGTGCCCGTTTTTATGCAGGGCCTTGAGGATGCGCTCTCCCAGTTCCTTATGAATTTCCCCGGACCGGCCGAAGGCGGAAGTCCCGTACAGGTTGGGGGAGACCATGAACGCCTTCAGGGCTTCCTTCTGCTTCTTATGGGAGGAGAGAACGAAATCCTCGATGGAACCTTCTATGGTGCCCGCTTCCTTACCCTTGCGGTAGTACTCCACAATGGGAGAGCCGTAGCAGTCGGTCCCGGAGACGAAGATGACATTATCATAGCCGATGCGGTCCCGCATGAACCGGGCGAAAACATCGGCCTGAACGAATAGGCCCCCCACGTGGCCCAGATGCAGGGGCTTGTTGCCGTAGGGCATTCCCCCGGTAATGACGGCCCGCTGGGGAAAAGCCGGTCTCGTCTCTTTCGTCGGTTTCGCCGGTCCGTAATTGTTCTGACTGTTGTCTTTTCCCATGGGCTTCTCCTCTTCGGGGGGATTATTTACAAAAACATACAATAGCAGATGGGCCGATTTAAGACCATAGGGGGGCGGGGGGAAAAGGGACAAAAAAAGCTCCCCGGAGGGAGCTTTGGAATTATGATGCTGTCGATGGGCATCATGTAAAGATTCTAGTAGAAATCGTAGAAGAGTTTGAGTTTGAAGGTGAAGACAGATTTGGTCGTGCTATTCTTTCCGGCCAGGGGATAATCGTAATTAGCGGTGAGTTCGAAGGGGAATCCACCCATATAGAAGAAGGACATGCCCGGGTTGACAGAGAGAAGGAAGGCATCTGAATTATCCTTTTCAGTTCCTTCCACGGTTACCTTGCCATTCATGCTGTATTTAACAGGAACGCTGAAGCTCAGGTTGGCCGTTTTGTTCAGGTTCAAATCGTAGTGGGGTTCGATCTCAAAATCAAGGTAAATAGGATATTCGAAGGAGGACTTGGAGATGGCGTCAGTGGCTGTGTTTTCGGCTATGCCCGCAGCCACTGTCGGTGTAGCCCCTCCACCGATTGCAGCCGCATATGCCCCATTGTAATTTGCGGCATAGGTAACTGCATCATCTTTTGTATATTTATCATTGGCAAGGTAGAAAATTGTCTGGTTATAAAGGTTGATGAAAAGATCCTCTGTAATCTGCCAGTCGAAGTAGATACGCCCGCCCAAACCAAGGCTTTCTGTAGAACTCTGACTGAACACTCTGTAGGAATCCCCATCTACCATGGCTTGCCCCTCAACGGCGGCGTCATAGGAATCAAGTGGGATTTTAGCACCAGGTGCGAAGGCAAAACGCATGTCTGAGGTATTTACTACTTGGATTTTGGCTCCGGCGAAAAGATCGGATAGACCTGTAAAGACAGCATCTTTGGACGAATTGGGAATAGAATAGGCTGTAAAGACTGCGTCGAGGGTGGCACTCTCGAAATCCGTATAAACCATCGTTCCAGGAGCCCACTGGATTGCGGCAGTAATGATATCGGTAACGCCGAATTCCAAGGCGGAACCGAAATTGTCGAAGAGCAGTTTATTCGAATCCTGCTTCTCCCCATCCTTATCATATTCCGAATCTGAGTTAATCAGGATATTCGCAAAGGTCGCCCGCAGAACACCGGAAGGAAGAACCTTGGCATCATCGGCGAAAGCGGTGAAGGCCAGAGAAGCCAGCAAGACAGAAATCAGAAGTTTTCTCATGTAAATCTCCTTTTTGAGAAATATTTTTATCAGAATAAGGGCAGCCGGGTTAAACGTCAATTAAAAAATGTGTAAATGTTCTCCCATTGCAAAAAACTTACGCTTCTCGGATTTTATGGAGAAATTATGGAGTGCATCTAGAGTGTAATGAATATATTAAACGTGTAAATAGTTTCTTTAAAGTGAATTATTTCGTTCTGTTGTGATTGGTGAGTAAGGCTCTTGATTTTACTGCCGGTAAAAGTCTCATAAAGACGAATTGGAGACGAAAGCAAAGATTGTGTAAATGATTGCCCTGCTGTTGCGCATAAAAAAAGGGCCGTCTCCTGTAAGAGACAGCCCCCGGTACGGATAGGACCGTAAGGTCAGACTTCTTCCCCCTCTTCCGCTTCCATCACATCCTCTCTCAGAGAGAGGACTTCCCCCTCTTCATCGCCTATCGGCTCCAGGGTTTCCATTTTCTCCAGGGGAGAATCCAGGTCAGTCTCTTCCTTGGGCTCGTCGATCTCCCCATCCTCCTCGGTACGGAAGTAGCTGAGCTCGTCCCCGATGCGGACGGCTACGGAACCGATGATCTCGGTCGTCTCTTTCACGACCGAAATGGACCGGGATATATTGTCAATACCACCGGAGACCTGATCAATTCCCCGGGTGACGTTTCCCGCCAGAGCCTGGACTTCTTCGACGGCGGTTTTCACCGTCTCGGACTGGCTCATCATGTCTCCCGACTCTTCCTTCACATTCTGGGCGACGGACTGCAGGGACACCATGGCTGAGATGATCTGGTCTCCGCCGGCCCTCAACTCGGCCATACTACGCCCGATTTCATTCATCGAGTCGGCCAGGCTTTCCACTTCGGTAACGGTTTCCCTGAAGGTTTTCGTTGTCTGGTCGCTGGTCGAAGAGGCGTGCTGTATGCTTGAAATGATTTCGTTGAGGCTGGTGCCGATCTCCCGTGAGCTCTCGGCCGAGGCTTCCGCCAGTTTTCTGATCTCGTCGGCCACCACGGCGAAACCCTTGCCCACTTCTCCCGCATGGGCCGCTTCGATGGCCGCGTTCATGGCCAGAAGATTGGTCTGGGAGGCAATATTGTCGATAACGCTTATCATTTCCCTTATGGAGTCGATACTGCTGTTGATCCGGCCTATGTTGGATGCGGTTTCATTAAGCTGCTTATTGCCGCTGTCCATGAGGTCCACCATCTGATTCAGGCTTTCTATCTTGCGGGCAGTTACTTGGTCCACGCTGTTTACAGAGGCCATCATCTCATTGATAGCGGCGGATGACTCCTCGATCATAGCGGCCTGTTCCTGGATGCCTTCATTCACTTTTTCTATCTTCTGGGAAATATTCATAACCGAATCGTAGGTGTTGCGCGTGGTATCGTCCAGCTGACCGATATCGGCGCTGATTTCCCGGGAGCTGACGGCGATGTTCCGACCTACCTGCTCGGTCAGGTCCACCTGCTCGGTCAGCCTGTCCCGAATATTCAAGTTCTCATTGGAAACTCCTTTTATGCGGGTGATGATGCCGTTGAGGTTGCTCTGGAAGCTGTTAAGGTTATCATTGAGCCGGGCCAGGTCGTCCCGGGACTTCACATTGTATTCAGCCCTCAGGTCCCCGTCTTTCAGGTGGTCAATGGATATGTCTATATACTTGATGTTTTTCGCGATGGAATTTGAAAAAAGAAGGCTGCCAATGAAAATGAAAATCACCGCTATACCGGCTGCGGCCATGGTGATCAGATTGGTAATGAGTTCGAATCGGGCAATGGAGAGGTTAATCCGTTTAAACTGATCGGAGAGGATATCGAGAGAGCTTTCCAGGGCGTTGCGGTAGACCGTATGCTTGACCATGAAGTCTTTCATTCTGGTATCGAAGGCAACCCGAGCTTCCGGCTTGGCTCTCTGCCAGAAGCTCTGGTTTTCAAGAATCTTGTAGAAAGTAAAGGATTCAATGAAAATATAGGTTTCCTTGATGGATATCCGGAATTCCTCATCCGCCTTCTGCAAGTCCCTGAAACGGGTCTGCCGCAGGGTATTCAGATTGGTGATGATATCCAGGGCTTCGGCCATTTTGTCGCTCTGCTTCCTCAGAAAATTCAGGTTACCCACCTTTGCGAAAAGTTCGTCCGTCTGGGCGGCTGTTTCGTAAAGAGTTTCCATCCCGTTCCGGTAGGGATTGTCTCCCAGAACGCCGTAAAGATCGATTCGTTCTATTGTGATGGACTTTTCCAGTTCTTTGAGAACATCCGCTTCTTCCTTGATTCGCGTTACGGGTATGGCGGTTAGGAAGTAGGAGGCCGATATCAGGATAAAGGCGGTAATGATGAAGATAACCAGGAGAAACAGCTTAGCTCTAATCGTCATGTTTCATACCTCAATTTATTAGATAATAGACTTCTATTATACGATAGATTACACCGTTTCGCCTTCTTTTTTTTTATTTTCTTTTTTACCAATAATAAATGTCTCAAAAAGTCAACTTGCGAAAATGGGAAAGGGGGGGGTATAATAATGGCCGTTCTTGCTGCAGGAGGTTTACGGACATGAAGGAATTTCTAATTGCCCTGGATCAGGGTACCACAAGCTCAAGGGCTGTGCTGGTGAGCCGGGAAGGGAAAATCGAGGCGGTGGCCCAGAAGGAGTATCCCCAGATCTATCCCCGGGAGAAGTGGGTGGAGCATAACCCCGAAGATATCTGGGGCAGCCAGATCGATATGCTCAGGGAGCTCGTGAAAGATAACAATATTACCTGGGACAGTGTGGCCGCCCTGGGAATCACCAATCAGAGAGAGACAACTTTAGTCTGGGACCGGAAAACGGGGGAGCCCGTCTACAACGCCATCGTCTGGCAGTGCCGCCGGACCGCGGAATACTGCAATAGTCTGAAAGAAAAGGGCTATGAGACCGTTTTCAGAGACAAGACGGGCTGTAAGATCGACGCCTATTTCTCGGGCAGCAAGATTCGCTGGATCCTGGAGAATGTGGAGGGCGCCCGGGAGAGGGCCGAACGGGGGGAGCTCTGTTTCGGCACCGTGGATACCTGGCTTATCTGGAAGCTTACCGGTGGCAAGGTCCACGTTACTGACTATACCAATGCCTGCCGCACTCTGCTTTTTAACATACATACCCTGGAATGGGACAGGGAGCTTCTTGAGATTATGGACGTCCCCCGTTCGCTTCTTCCCGAAGTCAGAAGCTGCAGTGAAGTGCTGGCCATGACCGATTCGTCGATTCTGGGGGCGGAGATTCCCATTGCGGGAGTTGCCGGAGACCAGCAGGCCGCTCTCTTCGGTCAGATGTGCCTTACCGAGGGGAGCGTCAAAAATACCTATGGTACGGGCTGCTTCATGCTTATGAACACCGGGGAGAAACCGGTCGTTTCGGAGAACGGGCTTCTCACCACCATCGCCTGGGGCCGGGAGGGGAAGATCACCTACGCACTGGAGGGAAGTGTCTTCATGGCGGGAGCCACGATCCAGTGGCTCCGGGATAATCTGGGGATTATTTCTTCCGCCCGGGAGTGTGACGAACTGGCGGCGACCGTAGAGGATACCCGGGGCGTCTATCTGGTATCGGCCTTTCAGGGTATGGGATCTCCCTACTGGGACATGGGAGCTCGGGCGGGACTGGTCGGTCTGACCAGGGCCGCCGACAAGGCTCATATCTGCCGGGCCGCCCTGGAATCCATCGCCTACCGGAGTAAGGATATTCTGGAAGTGATGGAGAAGGATTCGGGACTTAAGCTTCAGAGCGTCAAGGTGGACGGGGGAGCCTCCCGCAGTGATATCATGATGCAGTTTCAGAGTGATATTCTCAAGTCGGATGTGGTGCGCCCCGCGTCTATAGAAACCACCGCTCTGGGAGCCGCCTATCTGGCGGGACTGGCCGTGGGGTTCTGGTCATCGGTGGAGGAGCTGGAGAAGATCTGGGCTGTGGACAGAACCTTTGTCCCCTCCATGGACGATAAGAGGCGGGCCGAGCTCTACCAAGGCTGGCTCCACGCGGTTAATCGCTGTCTGGACTGGGAATAGTATTTTCCTGACTCCCGCCGCGGGCGGCGAGAAGTTTGCCGATAACGAAGTTCATCAACGGTTCGGGGAGTTCACCCCGGACCGTCTGAAACTGCTTAAGTGTTTTGAGACTCAGGTCCCCCGCATCTCCCCTGAGAATGCCCGTCCCCTGGGCACGGGCTTCCCGTACGTAGTGATGGCTCTGGGAATCGGTTTCCCAGGTGAAAGCTTTCTCCGAGTGGGGTTTCCCGTAGCAGAACTGAAAGCCCTTGATAAAGCCGCCTTCCTCTTCATACCAGAATATTACATCGAAATATTCATTGGCATACCAGAGGCGGAATCCTTCTTCCGGACGTTGGCGGACATTCTTCAGCTGCTTGATGGGCGTCATGGAAATATCATAGTTTAAATTCTGTGAATTCTCAAGATAATTATAGGAAAAGCTCGGAGGGTGTTTTTTTTTATGGGGAAAATATATTATCCTGTCTCAACTATAAAAAGGAAGAGGGTAAAACGTGAAAAGCAGTAGTTATATCATAAGATCCGCCGCCTTTATCGCCGGTCTTTTCATTATGTCTCTTGGGGTTGTCCTGTCGGTCAAAGCCTATATGGGAGTCTCCCCCATCTCCTGTATTCCCTACATTCTGAGTGAGCGATATCCTCTGAGCCTGGGACAGATGACCACCATATTCAATCTTTTTCTGATTCTGCTGCAGATCGTTCTTCTGAGACGGAAATATAAGCCCTTCCAGCTGATACAGCTTCCCGTTATCGTTCTTTTCGGATTTTTCATTGATCTGTCCGTAATTATTCTTGAACCCTTTCAGGCTGATTTCTACCATCTTCGCCTGTTAGTCTGCCTCTTAAGCTGCGCCGTTCTTGCTCTGGGAGTATTTATCGAAGTGAAGGCGGGCATCACCTATCTGCCGGGGGAAGGTGTCGCCCTGGCTCTGACCGAGGTCACCGGCATTGATTTCGGTAAGGCGAAGATCCTGGTGGACAGCAGTATGGTCCTTTCGGGAGTTCTCCTCTCCTTTCTCCTGCACCGGGAACTGCTGGGGGTTCGTGAGGGGACCATTCTGGCCGCTCTGCTTGTCGGGATTTTCGTAAAATTCTATTTTAAACTGATGAAGCCAGCCTTTCCGGCAAATGCATAGTTACCCTATTCCCTGCTGTTTTACGGATATTTATGAATGAAAATGATCGTATCTGATTGACAATGATCATATTGGCGCTTATAGTTCTCCTATGGGAAGCGGCATGATTCCCGCCGAGAGACAGGCGGCCATAGAGGATTATCTCAGAAAAGAGGGCTTCGCCCAGGTGGAGGAATTAAGCCGTCTCCTGGATGTATCCTCCATTACGATTCGCCGGGACCTTGATCTGCTCGAGAAAAACGGCCTGGTGGAACGATCTCACGGGGGCGCCCGGTTCCGGAGTTTCCTTCACCGGGAAGCCCTGTATGAAGAGAAGGGCCGCTCCCGGCCGGAAGAGAAAGCGGCTATCGGTAAGCGGATCGCCCTTCTGGTTCAGCCGGGGGAAACCATCTTCATCAACTCAGGCTCCACTACCCGGTATGTCGCCGCAGCTCTGCGGGACAGGAAGGACATCCGAATCATCACGAACAATATCACCATTCTGCAGGAGATCGGTTCGGGAAACGGCCCGGAGGTAATGCTCCCAGGGGGAATTTACCGTCCCCAGTCCCAGTGCCTGGTGGGGGAGGAGACCCTGGAGTTCCTGCGCCGGGTTTTCGTAGACCGGGCCATCATCGGTACGGACGGTCTTTCCCTGGAGAACGGATTAACTTCCCCCGTATCCCAGGAGGCGGCGGTTACCCGTACCATGGTGGAACAGTGCCAGGGCGAGGTGATCGTGGCGGCGGACAGTTCCAAAATGGGGCGGATCTCCCACTTCAAGACGGTGGAGCTGGGGCGCATTGATTTGGTTGTTACCGACGGGAAGCTGGATCCCCCCCTGCGGGCGGGTCTGGATAAGGTCGGCGTAAGAATAGAAACAGTACAGAATACATAAGGAGGCCACCATGGGTTGGTATGAGAGTTACGGGGACAGTTACAAAAACTGCGAATGGATAGAGTTTCCCTTCCTGGAGAAATTCATGAAGGAAGCCCTTATCGCCAACGGAGTTCCGGAGAAGGATGCGGAAATTATAGGCGATGTTCTTATCGAATCGGATAAGAGGGGTATCGATTCCCACGGTATCGGTCGGCTCAAGCCCATTTATATCGACCGGATCAACTGGGGCATTCTGAATCCGGTGACCAGGATCGACGTGGTCAAGGAAACGGAGACCACCGCCGTTCTGGACGGGAACAACGGCATGGGCCACGTGGTTTCCAAAAAAGCCATGGAGATGGCCATCGAAAAGGCGAAAAAGTACGGCATGGGCATGGTGGCGGTGCGTAATTCCACCCACTACGGCATCGCCGGCTATTACGCGTCCATGGCCACGGAACAGGGAATGATCGGTATGACCGGTACCAACGCCAGGCCCTCTATCGCCCCCACCTTCGGCGTTGAGAATATGCTCGGAACGAACCCCCTCACCATCGGCCTTCCCACGGACGAGGAGTTCGACTTCATCCTGGACTGCGCCACCAGCGTCTCCCAGCGGGGCAAGATCGAGATGTACAGCCGGGCCGGGAAAGAGCTTCCCCCGGGCTGGGTTATCGACCGCACGGGCAACACCCGCACCGATACGGACCAGATCCTCGTGGATCTGACTCAGGGAAAAGCGGCTCTGGCCCCTCTGGGCGGACTGGGCGAGATGACCGCCGGCTTCAAGGGTTTCGGCTACGCCACGGTGGTGGAGGTGCTATCCGCCGCTCTGCAGGACGGGGCTTTTCTCAAGGCTCTGAACGGCTTCGACGACAAGGGAAACCGCATCCCCTATCCCCTGGGACACTTCTTCATCGCCATCAATACGGAGAACTTCATGGGGGAGGAGACCTTTAGAAAGGTGGCAGGAAATATCATGCGCGATCTGCGTGCCTCCGAGCTGGCTCCCGGGGAGGAGAGAATCTTCACCGCCGGCGAAAAGGAGCATCTGGCCCGGAAGTACCGCATGGAACACGGCTGCCCCGTGCCTCCCGCCCTGCAGAAGGTCATGACCGAACTGAACGCCAAGCATGATATGGGCTACGACCTGCCCTGGGATTAAAATTTAAGCGGAGGGATTGTAGAGGAAATGGGCCTCCTGTGCCCGGCGGCGGCGACAGAGCCGGGTTAGCACAGGAGAACAGCCCATTGAAGCGGAAAGCCCGGCCCGAAGGGACCGCCCCAAAATAGAAAAACATACCCCATTCGCGAAATTCGTGTAATCCGTGGGTTAAAAAGAGGAATAGAATAATGGATGAATTGAAAGAGAAGGCCCTGGCCTATCACAGCATGAACGGAAAGCCGGGCAAGGTGGAAGTGGTGCCCACCAAGCCCTGTCACACGGCGGAGGATCTCTCCCTGGCCTATACGCCGGGGGTGGCCAAGCCTGTTCTGGAGATCGCCGACAACAAAGAGGACGCCTACAAATATACGGCCAAGGGGAATCTGGTGGCTGTTATTTCCAACGGTACGGCGATTCTGGGACTCGGGAATCGGGGGGCTCTGGCGAGCAAGCCGGTCATGGAGGGGAAGGGTGTCCTTTTCAAGAGATTCGCCGATATTGATGTGTTCGACATTGAGTTGGATACGCTGGACCCTCAGAAGCTGATCGAAGCGGTGAAAATGATGGAGCCCACCTTCGGCGGGGTGAATCTGGAGGATATCAAGGCGCCCGAGTGTTTTGAAATTGAACAGACCCTGAAGGAGATCTGCGATATTCCCATTTTTCACGACGACCAGCACGGTACGGCGATTATCTGTACGGCGGGGATTATGAACGCTGCCGAGGTCGTGAAGAAGCCCCTGGATACGATGAAGGTTGTTTTCAACGGGGCGGGCGCGGCGGGTATCTCCTGCGCGAAGATGTTTCTCGCCGCCGGGGTGAAGCCGGAGAATCTTCTCATGTGCGACCGGCACGGGGTGATCAGGAAGAGCCGGACCGATCTGGGTGAGGAGAAGCTGCCCTTCGTCCGCGATACAGAGCTGGAGACGCTGGCCGACGCTTTGAAGGGAGCCGACTGTTTCGTGGGGCTCTCCGCCGCTGACGTGGTGAATCAGGAGATGGTAAAGTCCATGGCGGATCAGCCCATCGTTTTCGCCATGGCCAATCCGGATCCGGAAATCCGACCGGAACTGGCCCTGGAGGCCCGTCCCGACGTGATCATGGCCACCGGCCGGAGCGATTTCCCTAATCAGATCAACAATGTTCTGGGATTTCCCTTCATTTTCCGGGGCGCCCTGGATGTGAGGGCTTCTTCCATTTCCGAGGGGATGAAGATGGCCGCCGCCAAGGCTCTGGCGGCCCTGGCCAAGGAGCCGGTCCCCGAATCGGTGAAAAAGGCTTACGCCGGTGCTGACTTTTCCTTCGGTCCCGGTTATATTGTTCCCAAACCCTTCGATCCCCGGGTTATCGAGTGGGAGGCCGTGGCTGTGGCTAAGGCCGCCTGCGAGGAAGGTCTGGCGGGCAAGCCCATCTCCGACTGGGAGGGCTACCGCAAGGAACTCCGGGACCGGATGGAGAAGTACTGGGAGTAGGTAATTATGAGTTCGGGACAGGTGTTTTTTCTTTTACTGGTGGGTATCGTTCTTCTTCTGGCGGCAAAGAACTCCGGTTCTCTCCTGCTGCTGGGGGCCATGAGGATGTACCAGAAAGGCAGTAAAGAGAAGGCTGTCCGCCGGCTGGAGAGGGCGCTGACCTTTCCCATGCCTCCCCAGCACCGGCTGTCCTGCGCCTTTCTCCTTTTGAAGGAAGGCCGCCTGGACCGGGCCGATGAGATCATTTCCCCCCTGCGTACGGTTACCACGAAACGGTTCAATCCCAACAAGGCCCGTGTCTATTACTCCCTGATTCTGTGGAAGCGGGGAGAGCTGGACCGGGCTGTTGAGAGCCTGGAAGAGCTTTTGGCGGGGGGGTACCGTACGGTTATCCTCTATACCAACCTGGGATATTTTCTTGTGGAGAAGGGTGATCTGGACCGGGCGCTGGAGGTGAATCTGGCCGGGTTTGAATACGACGGCTCATCCGCTGTGATAAGGGATAATCTGGGGCTGACCTATATCAGAAAGGGAGAGTGGGAAAAGGCCGCTTCCCTGTATGAAGAGCTCGCGACGGAGCTGCCCTCCTTTCCCGACGTCTATTACAACAAGGCCCTCGTTCACATCCACCGGGAGGAGTGGGCCGAGGCGAAGGATCTTCTGCTTAAGGCGGAGGGGAAGAAATTCTCCTTTCTGAGCACACTGAGCCGGGAGCAGATCGTCGCGCTTAGAGAAGATATTGAAGCCCGGATAGGCGCGGAGTAACAGTCAACCGTGGCAATCCGTGTTTTCAAAGCTTTTTGTTGACAAGCCGGATTCCCCGGTGTATTCTGTTGAATGTAAGCGGTTACATTTAATTTACATTGCGAGGTAGGTTTGGCTGTCAGAATCGAGGATGTGGCCAGGGAAGCGGGAGTTTCCACGGCGACCGTGTCCCGGGTGATCAACAATCAGGGGGTGCGGGAGAAGACCAGGGAAAGGGTTATCTCCGCCATGGAGAAGCTCAAATGGGAACCCAATCTGGCGGCCCGGTCCCTAATGACGGGGAAGGGCCGTTCCGTGGGGGTGGTCATTCCCTCCCTGACGAACCCCTATTTTTCCGAGATTGTAGAGAGTATCGAGACCTGCCTTACCGCCGAAGGGTATCTGGGGATTCTGGTCAGTTCCGGGAGCGATAGGTCGGACGAACGGGAGCGGGAGGTGACCGAGACTCTGATCAAACGTCAGGTGGACGGGATTATTCTGGTGGACGGGACCTACGAGAACAACCATAACGGATTTCTGGTGAGCGTGGCTCGTATGCTCCCCCTGGTGGTTATCAACGGCGTTCCCGGCCTGGAGGGAGTGGATCTGGTCATGACCGATCAGGCCCGGGGTATGGTGAAGGTTCTCGATTATCTCTACGAACTGGGCCACCGGCGCATCGCCTTCTTCCGGGCGGACCGGGAAGCGAGCGCCGACGTGAAAATGGACGCCTACGCTCGCTGGCACATCGAAAAGGGGCTGACCGTGGATCCGGCGATGATCGTGCGCTTTACCGAAGTGAACCGGTCCCGCATTCTGGGGGAGATGGAAGAGGCGGTCTACCGCTGGATCGGCGCTCTTGCGGAAAAACCGACCGCCCTGTTCGCCTGCAATGAGCTGATGGCCCTGGGGGCGGTGAGGGGCATCGAGAAGGCGGGGCTGACCGTGCCCGGGGATATCTCCCTGGTGGGGCACGACAATACCCCCTATGCCTCCCTGCTCAAGCCGGCGCTCACCACGGTGGAGATGAAGATGGGGGAACTGGGCCGAACCGCCGCCAGGAGAATGATAGACCGACTGGAGGGGAGGGGAACCGAGCCGCAGCGCATCTCCTTTTCTCCGGAGCTGATCATAAGACAGAGTACGGCGCCTGTTGCCGATTTGTATAGAAAGTAAGAAATTGATGCGCCGGTACTATCCGGCGGAAGGAGCATTCATGTATTTACAGGAAGATCCCCACAGGCGGTATAATCCCCTGACCGGAGAGTGGGTGAAGGTTTCTCCCCACAGGACCAAGCGCCCCTGGCAGGGCCAGGTTGAGGACGGGGCCGTTGAGAAACGTCCCGAATATGATCCCAAGTGCTATCTCTGCCCCGGTAACGAGAGGGCGGGGGGCGTGAAAACGGAACAGTACACGGGGACCTACGTTTTTGATAACGATTTCGCCGCCCTTCTTTCCGATACGGACCAGAACGAACTGAACGACGCTCCCTTTATCAAAGCCCGGACCGAGCGGGGTATCTGCCGGGTGATCTGCTTTTCCCCCCGCCACGATCTGACCCTCTCCCTGATGGAGAAGAAGGATGTGGCCGGGGTGGTGAAGACCTGGCAGGATCAGTTCCGGGATCTGGCCAAACGGGATTTCATCAACCATATACAGATTTTCGAAAACCGGGGGGCTGTCATGGGCTGTTCCAACCCCCATCCCCACGGTCAGATCTGGGCGGAGGAGCTGATTCCCGACCTTCCCATGAAGGAGCTGGAGAGTCAGGAAGCCTACTTCGCCGAATACGGCCGTCCCCTTTTAGAGGATTATCTTAACTACGAGCTCAAGACCGGGGAGAGGCTGATTTTCTCGAACAAATCCTTTGTGGCTCTGGTTCCCTTCTGGGCGGTCTGGCCCTATGAAGTGATGATTCTGCCCCGTAATCAGCACGGGGATATCACCACCCTTTCCCGGGAGGAGGGCGATGACCTGGCCGACGCTCTGGTGCGTATGGGGATTCGCTACGATAACCTTTTCAAGACCAGCTTTCCCTACTCCATGGGGCTTCATCAGAAACCCACCGACGGGCAGGCCTGGAAGGGTTGCCGTTTCCATCTGCACTACTTCCCCCCCCTGCTGCGGTCGGCCACGGTGAAGAAATTCATGGTGGGCTATGAGATGCTGGGCATGCCCCAGAGGGACATCACCGCGGAAATGGCCGCGGCCAGACTGCGGGAGTGTCCGGAAATCCACTTTTCCAAGGAGAATTAAATGAACTGTAAAGAGATAAGTGCCGCCCTGGACAGGGGCGATTACAAGGGAATTCTGGGTGAAATCTACGGGGAGAAAGAGATCCCCGCCCAGATTGAACGATACAAAAAGATTCTCACTCTGCATGACGAGAAGTACGGCGGTGATGAGATTCGCCTGTACAGCACATCCGGCCGGACCGAGCTGGCGGGGAACCATACGGATCACAACCACGGCCGGGTTCTGGCCGCCAGTATTCAGCTGGATACGATCGCCGTGGTCCGCGCCACCGATGACAGTATTATCGAAGTCCTCTCCGAAGGCTATCCCCCGGCCCGGGCGGATATCAGCCAGCTGAACCCGGTGAAAGAGGAGGAGAACACCGCCGATGCCATTCTGCGGGGAACTGCCGCTGTTATGGCGGGAAAGGGCTATGCTCTCAAGGGGTTCCGGGCCACCACCACCAGCACCGTACTCAAGGGTTCCGGACTCTCCTCTTCGGCGGCTCTGGAAGTTCTTGTGGGGACCATTATTAACGATCTTTACTGCAGCGGGGATTTCACCACCACCGAAATCGCTCAGAACGGGCAGTACGCGGAAAACGTCTTTTTCAACAAACCCTGCGGGCTGATGGATCAGGTGGCCTGCGCCAACGGGGGTATCGTGATGATCGATTTCGCCGATCCGAAGAAACCTGTCATCGATCCGGTGGCTTACGATTTTCAGGAGAA
>JAFGPQ010000357.1 GCA_016936115.1 Spirochaetales bacterium
CCGGACTTGCCGGCCTAAGGAGACATATGATGGTAGAAGCTCTGAAAAAGAATCAATTCCACGGGAAGCGGAAGGGTCCGGTTGTCCTGTGTATTATGGACGGGGTGGGATTCGGAAAATATAAGGAAGGAGATGCGGTTCAGGCCGCTATCACCGAAACCCTGGACAGTCTGATGGCCACCTGTCCCGTAACGAAACTCAAGGCCCATGGAACCGCCGTAGGTCTCCCCGACGACAGCGATATGGGGAACTCCGAAGTGGGCCACAACGCTATCGGCTGCGGACGCGTTTTTGCCCAGGGTGCCCGACTCGTCAACGATTCCATCAAAACGGGTAAGGTTTTCTCCGAAGGGGTCTGGAAGAAGCTGGTAAAGAATACGGTAGACAACAAATCGACCATGCACTTTATTACCCTGCTATCCGACGGGGGCGTTCACTCCCATATCAATCAGCTGAAGGGCCTTATCGAACAGGCGAAGAAAGACGGCGTCCCCCGGGTGAGAGTCCATGCTCTTCTCGATGGGCGTGATGTGGGCCCCACCAGCGCCCTTGAATATTTTGATCCCTTTACGGAGTATCTGGCCGGACTGTCCGATGACGGTTTTGATGCCTGCGTTGCGTCCGGGGGCGGAAGAATGGTTATTACCATGGACCGTTACGGTGCCAACTGGGGCATGGTGGAGAAGGGCTGGCAGACCCATGTTCTGGGCGAAGGAAGAACCTTTGCCAATGCCCATGATGCTATTGAAACGCTTCGCGAAGAGACGGAAGCCCTGGACCAGGATCTTCCTCCTTTCGTTATTGAAGACGCTTCCGGCAAACCGGTGGGAGCTATGCGGGACGGGGACAGCGTGATTCTGGCTAACTTCCGGGGAGACCGGGCCATAGAGATGTCCATGGCCTTCGACGGGGGCAGTGAGTTTGACAAGTTCGACAGGAAGTGGGTTCCCAAAGTGGAGTATGCCGGCCTGATGGAGTATGACGGAGACCTTCATATTCCCAGGCAGTACCTGGTCAGCCCTCCCGAAATCGACAGAACCATGGCGGAGTATCTCTGCGCTACCGGGGTCAAACAGTTCTCCATCTCCGAAACCCAGAAGTTCGGCCATATTACCTATTTCTTCAACGGAAACAAATCGGGTAAATTCTCCGAAGAGCTGGAGGATTACGTGGAAATCCCCAGCGATATCTGTCCCTTCGAAGAGCGTCCCGCCATGAAGTGCGCCGATATTACCGACCGGGTACTCGGTGAGATAGCTTCAGGGGATTACAAATTGATAAAGCTGAATTTCCCCAACGGGGATATGGTGGGCCATACCGGTGTGTTTCAGGCCGTGGTCTGCTCTATGGAAGCCATGGACCTCTCCATCGGCCGGATGAGAAAGGCCGTTGAAAAAGCAGGGGGTATTCTTATCCTGTCGGCGGATCACGGCAATTCGGACGACATGTACGAGCATGATAAGAAATCGGGGGATGTGAAGAGAAAGAACGGTAAAATCGTATCCAAAACGTCCCACTCTCTGAATCCGGTTCCCTGTATCATCTACGATCCCGCCTTCAACGGAGAGTATGACACAGCACTGAACGAGGGGCTGGGAATCAGCTCTCTGGCTGCCACCACTCTGAATCTGATGGGATATGAAGCTCCCGCCGATTATGACAAGAGCGTGATAAACTTCAAGTAGTATTTTAAATACGATAAAAGGGGGCTGTCTTTGATGGGCAGCCCCTTTTTTTTACCATTTGGTCATATCCAGTTCTTTTTCACCCTTGGAAACCAATATAGTTCCGATCATATCGCCTGTTACATTTGTGATGGTACGCCCCATATCGAGCAGGGCATCGATTCCCAGGATCATGGCGTAGGCAGCGGCCACGGCGGAACCGGCTTCTATGGTAATACCAATGGAATTGAGTACCATGAGCAGCATTATCGCTCCCGCCCCAGGAATTCCTGCCGATCCGATGGAAGCGAGAACCGCGGTGAGGATGATAGTGAACTGGTCGCCCAGGGTCATCTCCATTCCCACCGCATTGGTGATGAACAGAGCGCATACGCCCATATAGATGGCCGTTCCGTCCATGTTAATGGTTGCTCCCAGGGGCAGGGTAAATGAGGATATTTTCCTGGGAACACCCAGATTCTCCGACATATTTCTCATTGTTATTGGAAGTGTTCCGCTGGATGATCTGGTAACGAAGGCGGTTATCATCGCCTCACGGGCTCCTCTGAAGAAAGTAAGGTATCCCAGTTTGTTGAAGATTAGGAAAACACCGTAAACGAAGACTATCTGAAGTATAAATCCCACATAAGCCGTCAGGGTAACAAGACCAAGGGAACCAAAGGCGCTTGCCCCTTGTTTACCGAAGACAACGGCAATGAGGGCGAAAACGCCGATGGGGGCGTACTCAAGAATCCAGCGAACGATCACGTACATCACTTCCGCCGCTCCGTCGAACATAAAAAAGAGGATTTCCCCGCTCTTCTTCAGCCGGGAGTCTTCACTGTTCCTGACTACGGATATTCCTATGCCGAATATGAGGGCAAAAAAGATTATGGGCAGAACCTGTCCCTGGGATAGGGCGCCGAAGGGATTCTTGGGAATGATAGCCAGGAGAGTGTCAATAAATCCGGGCTGGGTCAATTCTTTACCGGCCGCATCGGCACTGGCCCCCAGATTGAGTCCGGCACCGGGATGAAATATATTGGCGGTCAGAAGACCGATAGTCACAGCCAGGGCGGAAGTGAGCATATAATATACAAAAATACGCACACCGATTTTCCCCAGTTCCCGGGGCTGAATACTGGCGGCACCCACCACCAGGGAAGTCAGAATCAGAGGCATAACAATCATCTTCAGAAGGTTGACAAGAATGCTTCCCAGAGGCTGAACCACCGATACGGAGGGACCGAAGATAATGCCGGCCGCAGCGCCCAGAATCAGACCAATGAGAATCCGCAAAAGCAGATTTGTGTTGAAATACCAACCCAGGGGGCCGGCCTTTTTTGTAGAATCACTCAAAATGTTACCTCCGAGATATTACATATTTGTAATAATTTTGATTAAATTGTCACACATATATTCATTTTTGACAAGATATTATTTCCCTATTCGCAATCACCTTCGGTAGGGTTACCATTTCCGGTTTGGGGACAGCTCCCTTGACAGGGCAAGTGCCAAAATGATATTTTTTTAGCCAGATTTCATTAAATGATACAATTCTAAGGAGTTACCATGTCAGGCCACAGTAAATGGCATACTATTAAGCATAAGAAAGGCGCTATCGACGCAAAAAGAGGGAAGATCTTTACCAAGATCATAAAGGAAATTACCGTTGCCGCCCGTATGGGGGGAGGGGATCCGGAAGCGAACCCCCGTCTCAGAACGGTCCTTCTCAAGGCTAAGTCCGCCAATATGCCCAAGGATAATATCGACCGGGCTATCAAGAAAGGTACCGGAGACATGGATGGGGTGGATTATGTTGAGCTTCAGTATGAAGCCTATGCCCCCGGTGGAGTGGGTCTCCTAATCGACGCCCTTACAGAGAACAAGAACAGAACCGCAGCCGATGTCCGTTCCATCCTGAACAAAAGCGGCGGACAGCTTGCCGCAGCGGGCGCCGTGTCCTATCAGTTCAACAGAAAGGGAACTATTGTCTATAGCAGTGATACCGTTGATTTCGATACCCTGTTTGAAGCAGCCCTTGAAGCAGGTGCGGAAGATGTATCCGATGATAACGGGATCATAGAAGTCGTTACCGATCCCAGCGACTTCGGTGATATTCTGGAAGCACTTCAGGCGGCGGGATTCACCGAAGAGGATGCCGAGGTGGGAATGGTTCCCGATAACGTGGTTGCCCTGGACGCCGAAAAAACCGGCAAGGTCCTTCGCCTTATCGAGAGACTGGAAGACTGTGACGACGTTCAGTCCGTCGCGACAAATCTCGACGTTCCCGATGATTTTGAAATGCCCGAATAGATGCGGGTACTCGGCATAGATCCCGGATTGGCGTCCGTGGGGTGGGGGATTGTTGATTTCAAGCAGAACCGCCTCTCCCATGTCGCCCGGGGTACTATCAAAACGTCTTCCCGGGATTCCTCGGGAAGACGCCTCAAAGCGATTTATTCCGACATTAAAGAGATTATTGACGAATATAGTCCCGATGAAGCTGCTTTCGAGACTCTCTATTTTGCAAAAAACATTACGTCCGCCCTGCCCGTAGCCCAGGCCCGGGGAGTGCAGATTCTGGCATGTGTTGACGGGGGACTTCCTATCGGAGAGTATACTCCCCTAGAGATAAAGCAAGCTGTGGTGGGCACGGGCAGGGCAGATAAGCATCAGGTGGAGCATATGGTTTCCCTTTTGCTGGGACTCCGGGAAAAGGAAAAATCGGACCATGCCACCGATGCATTGGCGGCGGCCATCTGTCATATCAACCGGGGAGGCGCATCTTGTGGAATAGTATAAGGGGAGTTGTTTCCCATATCGGCGTGGAAGTCCTGTATCTGGAAAACGGCGGCATGGAGTGGGAGATAGAAGCCTCTTCTTCGACCCTGGCTAAACTGCCCCGGGACGGACGTGAAGTACGTATTTACACCTATCTTCAGCACAAAGAGGATATGATGAAGCTCTACGGCTTCGCTTCGATGGCAGAGAAACGTCTTTTCATCAGTCTGATTTCCGTCAGCGGGGTGGGACCCAAGCTGGCTCTGAAAATCCTCTCCGGAATGAAGCCGGATGACTTCATCGCCGCCCTGGACAGGGAGGATGTGGACGATCTGAGCCGAATACCCGGGATGGGGAAAAAGACGGCTCAGAAGATTATTCTTCAGCTCAGGGGCAAACTGATCAGTGATGAAGATGCCCCCCTTTCATCCGATAAGGGGGGGGAGCTTGTGGAAGCCCTGGCTGCTATGGGCTTTGATAAGAAAAGCGCCGCCCGATCCGTCGCCCGGATTCTGGAAGCGCCAGCCGTCAGTAAACTTAGCGGCCAGGCCCGTGATCAGGAGATCATGAGACTGGCGATTGTAGACCTCAGTTCGGCCGGTTAGGGGGATATATGTCCGATTACACGGAAGAAGAAAGGATTCTCGCTCAGGAAGCCCTCGGGGATGAAGAGAACAGAGATAACCTGATCCGTCCCCATCTTCTCGAGGAGTTCCAGGGACAGTCCGAGGTCAAGGATAATCTCTCCGTATTTATCAGCGCCGCCCGGCAGCGAAAAGACGCTCTTGACCATGTTTTTATTTCCGGCCCTCCCGGTCTGGGAAAGACAACTCTGGCGGGAATCATGGCAAATGAATTGGGGGTTGAGTTCAAAGTGACCAGCGCTCCCGCTCTGGATAAGCCGAAGGATCTGGCCGGCCTCCTATCCACCATTCCCGACCGGACCGTATTCTTTATCGATGAGATTCACCGTCTGAAACCGGCTATTGAGGAGATGCTCTATATCGCTATGGAGGATTATGCCCTGGACTGGATCATCGGACAGGGACCTGCCGCCCGTAATATTCGCATCCCCATACCTCCCTTTACCCTGATCGGGGCTACGACGAAGCCCGGACGTGTTTCCAGCCCCCTGTTCACCCGCTTCGGGATCAACGTGAGAATGAATTACTACAGCACCGAAGAACTGGGTCAGATCGTCATCCGTACGGCCCATCTCCTGGATATCCCCATTGAGAAGGATGCGGCCCTGCTTCTGGCCAAGTGCAGCCGGGGAACCCCCCGTATAGCCAACCGGCTGGTGAAGCGGATGCGTGATTACGCCCAGATCGACGGTGATGGAATAATCACTGCTGATATTGTAGCCTCCGGTCTGACACGATTGAAGATCGATGGGTTGGGCCTGGAGGAGATTGACCGTGAGATCCTTCGCACCATCATCAAGAAATACTCCGGAGGGCCGGTAGGGGCGGAAACCCTGGCTATTTCCGTAGGTGAGGGCATCGACTCCCTTGAGGATTTCTACGAACCCTATCTTATCCAGATGGGTTTTATCAAGCGCACCCCTCGGGGCCGGGTTGCGACTGCCCTTGCCTATGAACACTTAAGGATTGAAATGAATGAAGACCAGCGATTTCTCTTTTGAGCTTCCCGAGGAGCTTATAGCATACCATCCCCCCGAAGAGAGGGGAACCTGCCGGCTTATGAAACTGAACAGGAGAGAACAGAGCTTTTCCCATTATTCCATGTCCGATCTTCCCGGATTCCTCCCGGAAGGTGCCCTTGTGATTTTCAATAACACCCGTGTCAGGAGAGCCCGTCTCTATGCCCGCAATAAAGAAACAGGCGGTCAAGTTGAGATGCTTCTTTTAAAGGACAGGGGCGATCTCCTCATTTGGGAATGTCTCTTCAGTAAATCGAAGAAACAGAAAACCGGGAAAGTATATATTCTGCCCGGAGGAGTGGAAGCGGAAATCCTTTCGGAGGAACCGGAGGGTGTGCGGATCGTCCGTACGAGCAGTCCCCTTACCGATGAGTATCTGCAGGCGGGGGGTCATATTCCCCTCCCTCCTTACATAAAAAGGGATGACGATGCTTCGGATGATACCCGCTACCAGACCGTTTATGCCCGGGAAACAGGTTCCGTAGCCGCTCCCACAGCGGGACTTCATTTCACAGATGAGATTCTGAGGCGTCTTGAAGAACGGAATATCGAAACGGCCTATGTAACACTTCATGTGGGAATGGGCACTTTTTCTCCGGTCAGGACAGACAGTATACTGGAACATAAAATGCATACCGAATCCTATTTCATCACCGATGAGACCGCCCATGCGGTTGAGAAAGCGAAGAGAGAGGGTCGCCCAGTCTTCGCCGTCGGAACCACTTCATTGAGAACACTCGAGTCGGCCTGGGATGATGATTCCCGGAAATTAAAAAGGGGAGCGGATGATACGGATATTTTCATCTATCCCGGATACCGGTTTAAAGTGATCGACGGTCTCTTCACCAATTTCCATACCCCCGAATCCACTTTACTGATGCTGGTCAGTGCTTTTGCCGGAAAAAAACTGATAGACCGTGCCTATGGGGAAGCCATTAGAGAAAAATACCGCTTTTTCTCCTACGGCGATGCTATGCTAATCTCTTAATAGGTGCTTTTATCCATAGCCTGGAATTTTTCCCGGACAGTCTGCAACCGTGTCAGTTCCCTATTAATGACTGCTTCATAATCCAGATCCCCTTCCTGAATCCGGTAATTCTCATCTTCCCAGAACTGTATATCCTCAAGGTACATCCAGGCGAATTTACTGTCCGATGCTTTCAGGGACCACTCCCGGGCCTTCTGCCAGAACTCCAGGGCCAGTTTGTAATAACTTTCCGCCGCATCCAGGCTATCCAGATTGGCATACTTCCAGGGATAATTATAGAAATAGGCTTCCCGTTTATCATATTTGGAACCCATTTTCAGATAACTGTCCACAATGAGAAGATTCACATGCATATAGAAAAGGTATCGGTATTTTTCCCACTGCTTCTCATCTTCAATCCGGGCCAGAGCATTCAGGGGATTAGCAAAATCGGAGCGTAGGGCCATGCCCAGATAGTAGATGTTTTCCGCCGAATCCTCGGGATAGTAATAGAAGTGCTGATGATAAAGCTTGTAGTATTGCTCCGCATAGAGCGTTTGAAACGCGGAAAGGGGATTATAGATGAGAAAACAGAACAGAACAGGGGCAATAATTCTTTTCATTACTATTTATTATCGGAAGATTAACACTTTTTTTCATGCAAAATTACAATACTGTAGAGCCTCTTTCAAAACTCATTCACATAATCGCTATCGTATCATAAAGAGCGTTGCTTTAGGCTCCTGACGGTCTGATAGCTATA